>JAHZMC010000008.1 GCA_022599515.1 Betaproteobacteria bacterium | reverse complement strand
TGAGCACGAGTATAAATCATGACCTCAATACCATCGCCCTCACGGCTTAAATGGGCACGAACGATTGGCTTTTCAGTAAACACGTGTGGGATTAACAATCTTGTTTGCCATGCAATTTCATTGCTGTTAAAGCGTGAAAAATAAGTTTCTCCAACATTATTCCAAAATGTTTCATACGTATCAGGAGATAAACCATATTTACTAAGTTTAGCGCGGGCTTTTTCTTGACGCTCAGAGATGGCATTTTTAACACTAAATGATGGATCATTCAGTACTTGGCGTGTTTCTAAGAATAAACTTTCAAGCAATTTCGCTTTCCATGCATTCCATACTATCGGACTGGTTGCGCGCACATCGGCAACTGTCAGCAAATATAGCGCTGTTAAGCAAGTTTGGTTTTTCATTAATTTTGCAAATTGCTCAATGATTGCCGGATCTGATAAGTCAGATTTTTGAGCGACTTTTGATAATTGCAAATGCTTCTCCACTAACCAAACAACTAATTTGGTATCTTCTTCAGGCAATTGGTGTAATTCACAAAAGCGTTTGGCATCTTTTTTACCAAGCTCTGAATGGTCGCCACCGCGGCCTTTTGCAATATCGTGAAAAATAGCCGCTAAATAGAGCAAATGCGGCTGTTCAAATTCAGCAAATAATTGACTGCACAGCGGAAACTCATGCTCTAGCTGGGTTTTGCTAAAGCGACGTAAATTAGCGAGTAATTTTAGCGTATGCTCATCAACGGTGTAGACGTGAAATAAGTCATGCTGCATTTGCCCAATAATTTTGCCAAAAGCAGGAATGTATTTACCTAGTATGCCATATCGATTCATCCGTCTCATACTTTGGTGAACGCCGTATTTTTGTTTCAATATGGTTAAAAATAATTGCTGATGCTCGCTGGACTCACGAAATTCTTTGGTTATCAATTTAGTCGCATCTTGCAATTGGCGTAACAAGGAAGGGCTGAATCCTTCGAGCTCTGGATGCTGTTGCAGCAATAAAAAGCACTCTAAAATGGCACTGGGTTGGTTTTGGAATAAATCTGGTGAAATTGCTTCTAACCATTTATTTTGCGCAGTAAAGCGCGCATTGATCACTACACTAGTTTCGTTAGTGACATTTGAAATAGCAAATGATTTCAGTAAAATCTCATTAATGAGATTGATATAGCGCACGCTGCGATAGTAGCTTTGCATCAGCTGTTCGCTGGCGCGCTTACTTGACGTATTCACCAAGCCTAGATTGGCTGCTAGCTCGTTCTGAAAGTCAAATAGTAGCCTATCTTCTCGACGTTTTGCCAAGTAATGCAATCGAATACGCAAGGTGTTTAAATTGCGCTCATGACGTTTAATTTCATGCAATTCAGACTGACTAATCACACCATTCCTAGCCAGCTCCAGCCAAGTGTTGCCTAATCCTTGGCTTTGCGCCAACCATAAAATAGTGTGAATATCACGTAAACCACCAGGGCTTTCTTTAATATTAGGCTCTAAGCTATAGCCGGAATCATTAAATTTTTCATGGCGTTTATTTTGTTCGGCGATTTTAGCATCTAAAAATGCAGTGGCATTAAGCTGTTGTTTTATTTCGATAAAAAACTGAGTGTAAACTACTTCGCTGCCGCAAATTAAACGCGATTCCAGCAAATTTGTTTGTATGGTTGCATCATCTGCTGCCTCAGTAATGCATTCTTGTAATGTACGAACGCTATGCCCAATATTGAGACCTAAATCCCACAACACACCAATCAAGGCTTCTATTTTCTTGTTTTGCTCATCGGAAGCATTTTCTGGCATCAAAATAAGTAAATCAATATCAGAGAATGGAAACAACTCTTCTCGACCATAACCACCGACAGCAATCAATGTTATTTCATTGTTTAATTCACTATGTTGCCAAACTTTGCTCAGCAACTTATCAATTAGTTTTGCATGCTTTTTTAACAAGCTAGCTGGATTGGTGTTTTTTAAAAATTCTTGCTCTAGCAGCGCTTGTTGCGTCTTCAGCTCAGTTCGCCAAGTTTTAATTTGTTCCATTGACATGCTTAGTCAGTTATCCAGTATAGATTAAAATATTGATTAATTAAAAATGAAGCTCTCAATTTGCGTTTAGAGCGATTGAAGATTTTCTGGCGTTGCAGGCGTGCCTGCAGAAACTGTCAACACCTCATAACCAGTGCTAGTGACCAGTATTGTATGTTCCCATTGCGCTGACAAACTACGGTCTTTAGTCACCACCGTCCAACCATCTGGCATGTGTTTAATGTCACGTTTACCAGCGTTAATCATTGGTTCTATGGTAAAAATCATGCCTTCAACCAGCTTAACTCCGGAGTTTGGTCTACCATAATGCAATACTTGTGGATCTTCATGAAATTTTTTGCCAATACCGTGACCACAAAACTCTCTCACTACGCTATAACCATTTTTCTCGGTAAACGCTTGAATGGCGTAACCTACATCGCCTAAAGTTGCACCAGGTTTGACTTTGTTAATCCCAAGCCACATCGCTTGATAAGTAATTTCAGATAAGCGCTTGGCCTGAATAGAAACCTCACCAACATGGAACATGCGCGAAGTGTCACCGTGATAGCCGTCTTTAATAACGGTAATATCAATATTAACGGCATCGCCATTTTTTAGCACCTTATCACTTGGCACACCGTGACAAATTTGATGGTTAACCGAAGTGCAAATCGATTTAGGGTAGGGCGTATGACCGTCTGGCGCGTAATTTAAAGGTGCAGGAATTGCATTTTGTACATTAACAATGTAGTCATGGCATAGTTTATCTAGCTTGTCTGTTGTGACGCCTTGCACGACAAAAGGCGTAATATAATCAAGGACTTCTGAAGCGAGCTTGCCTGCGATACGCATTTTAGCAATATCGTCTGCTTTATTAATGGAAATGGCCATAATATTCTATCGGTATTTAGGTTAAAGTTTAGATTGATTAAAGTTGATATTAACGACGTTATTTGGTATTATACGCGCCGCTAAGCAAGACTATTGGCATTATTTTAGCACTTTAACTGTTGCTTAGCTAAATTACTGCACTGCCCCGTACAGGGTGTCCATTAAAAAATGGATGATGTTGGGCAAGTGTAATTTTTAACCCTTACTGGAGTATTACTATGTCTGTAACTATGCGTCAGATGCTTGAGGCCGGCGTTCACTTTGGCCATCAAACCCGTTATTGGAACCCTAAAATGGCTGAGTACATTTTTGGTGATCGTAACAAAATTCATATTGTTAACCTTGAAAAAACATTACCACTATTTGAAGATGCACAAAAATATGTGCGTACTTTAGCTGCTAATAAAGGTCGTATTTTATTCGTTGGTACTAAACGTCAAGCACGTGACATCATTAAAGAAGAAGCGCAACGCGCTGGCTGTTCTTATGTGAATCACCGTTGGTTGGGCGGTATGTTGACGAACTACAAAACGGTTAAACAATCAATCAAGCGCCTTAAAGAGTTTGAAGCAATGGTTGAAGACGGCAGCATGGAAAAATTCGCAAAAAAAGAAGCGCTAGGCTACAAGCGTGAGCTTGAGAAGTTAGAGCGCTCCATCGGTGGTATTAAAGAAATGGGCGGCTTGCCAGATGCTATTTTCATTATTGACGTTGGTCATGAGAGTGGTGCTGTTGTTGAAGCTAAAAAACTAGGCATTCCACTAATTGGCGTGGTTGATACCAATAACTCACCAGAAGGTGTTGCTTACATCATTCCTGGTAATGATGACTCTAGCCGCGCGATTCGTTTATACGCACGTGGTATGGCAGATGCTGTGTTAGAAGGTCGTGCAAATGCATTGGCTGATATTGCTAAATCAGCTAGCGAAACAGAAGAGTTCGTAGAAGTAGCTGAAACAGAAGCTGCTTCAGCAGAATAAGCAGTGTTCAAATAAAAGCTGGATTTATTCCAGCTTTTTAAGTTTAAAAATCAATAGATTATTTATATAACTTAAAGTTATACATTAAATTTTAAGGAGCCCCAAATGGCTATTATTACCGCGAGCATGGTAAAAGAATTACGTGAGCGCACTGATGCGCCTATGATGGATTGCACAAAAGCATTAACAGAAGCTGAAGGCGACATGAGTCGTGGAGAAGAAATCTTACGTGTCCGTTTTGGTAACAAAGCAAGCAAAGCAGCAGGTCGTGTCGCGGCTGAGGGTATTGTGGGCATTAGTTTAACTGCTGATAGCAAAACAGGTACGTTATTAGAAGTAAACTCAGAAACAGACTTCTGTGCTAAAAATGAAGCATTTATTGCTTATGTTGATGCATTGGCATCAGTGATTAATGAACATAATCCTGCAGATATGGCTGCCGCAGCAACGTTGCCTATGGATGGCGCAACAGTTGAAGAAACACGTGCACAACTAGCTGGTAAAATTGGTGAGAACATTACACCACGTCGTTTTGTGCGCATTGCTGCACAAGGCAAGCTTTCTAGCTATATCCATGGCGGAAAAATCGGTGTATTGGTTGATCTTGTTGGTGGTGATGACGAGTTAGGCAGAGACATTGCAATGCACATTGCTGCAGCAAAACCAAAAGCATTGAATGCAGATGGCGTAGATGTGGCATTAATTGAAACAGAGCGTCGTGTTGCGATTGAAAAAGCGCTTGAAGCAGGCAAACCTGAAGCGATGGTAGAAAAAATTGCTGAAGGCACTGTTAACAAGTATTTGAAAGAAGTGACATTACTCAATCAAATGTTCGTTAAAAACGATAAAATGAGCATTGAGCAATTGCTTAAATCAAAAGATGCAAGCATTGCTTCTTTCTCAATGTATACCGTTGGTGAAGGTATTGAGAAAGCCGTTGTTGATTACGCTGCTGAAGTGGCTGCAGCTGCAAAAGTTTAATTCAATTTAAACAAGTTAAAAAAGTGGGTGCGGATAAACCGCCCCACTTTTTTTTGGCCTAAATTTACTTAGCATTTCTTTGGTAAGATTCTTTGGTGCTTAAGGCCATTTATGATTAAATGTGAAAAGTTGAAAATTAAGGAAAAAAATGGCAAAAGCCGCATATAAACGAATCCTCATTAAGCTTTCTGGTGAGGCATTAATGGGGGATGATGCTTATGGCATTAACCGCGCAACGATTGATGATATTGTTGCGCAAATTAAAGCCGTTGTCGATTTAGGTGTCGAAGTGGCTGTTGTGATTGGTGGTGGTAATATTTTCCGTGGTGTTGCACCTGCAGCGGCAGGCATGGATAGGGCGACTGCTGATTATATGGGGATGCTAGCAACTGTGATGAATGCAATGGCATTGCAAGATGCTATGCGTAGCATTGGCATAAAAGCCAGGGTGCAGTCAGCATTGAAACTTGAGCAAGTGGCTGAGCCTTATATTCGTGGCAAAGCGATTCGCTATTTAGAAGAAGGGCGTGTGGTTATATTTGGCGCTGGAACAGGTAATCCATTCTTTACAACCGATACAGCTGCTGCATTACGCGGCATGGAAATTGATGCTGAGATTGTATTAAAAGCAACTAAGGTTGATGGTATTTATACGGCTGATCCAAAAAGCAATCCAGATGCCACGCGCTATGAAACGGTGACGTTTGATGAGGCGATTAATAAAAATTTAAAAGTAATGGATGCAACGGCATTGACTTTATGCCGTGATCAAAACTTACCAATTTGTGTCTTTAGCATTTTCAAACCAGGCGCATTAATGCGCGTGGTAATGGGTGAGAATGAAGGTACACGGGTTATAAAATAAAAACTATCATTGAAACATAGTTAATTAATTAGTTGGAGAAACGAAATGTTGGAGGAAATTAAAAAAACGGCCGAGCAAAAAATGCAAAAGTCTATTGAGGCTTTGCAAAATGATTTACAGAAAATCCGTACTGGGCGCGCACATACTGGCTTACTGGATCACGTCATGGTTGAGTATTATGGTTCCATGGTTGCGGTTAATCAGGTTGCGAGTGTGAACTTGGGTGACGCACATACTATTAATGTGCAGCCTTTCGAAAAAGACATGGTTTCCAAAGTGGAAAAAGCGATTCGTGATGGCGACTTGGGGTTAAACCCAGCCACTAATGGCAATTTAATTCGCGTGCCGATGCCGATGTTAACCGAAGAGCGTCGACGTGATTTAACGAAAATCGTCCGTAGCGAAGGTGAAAATGCAAAAGTAGCCGTGCGTAATGTCAGGCGCGATGCCAATGATGCACTGAAAAAACTGATTAAAGACAAAGAAATTAGTGAAGACGATGAGCGTCGTACACAAGAGGTTGTGCAAAAATTAACCGACAAAGCGGTTGCCGAAATTGACCAATTACTACAGGCGAAAGAAGCCGATTTAATGGCTGTTTAATTGGACTAACTTTGAGCATAACTACAAAGCGACTTTTTGCTAAGGGCTTTTTTTCCAGCTCAACCAAAACGATTCCTGACGTCAATCAGCTACCGAATCATATTGCCATTATCATGGATGGCAATGGTCGATGGGCACGTAAGCGTTTTCTACCTCGTATTGCAGGGCATAAGCGTGGTGTAGAGGTGGTGCGAGACGTGGTTAAAAAATGCGCTCAACTAGACATTAAGTTTCTCACGCTATTTGCGTTTAGTAGTGAAAATTGGCGCAGACCAGAAGAAGAAGTTTCATTTTTAATGGGACTTTTTATGGATGCACTTAAACGCGAGGTCGTTAAACTGCATGAAAATAATATTCGACTAATCTTAATTGGTGATCGGAGCCGCTTTTCAACTGAGTTGGTTCAGCAAATTGAAGCCTCAGAAGCGCTGACGCAAGACAATACTGGTTTAACACTTACGATTGCCGCAAACTATGGTGGGCGTTGGGACTTGTTGCAAGCGATGAATAAAATGATCAAAGCCAATTCTCAATCAGCTCAAGCTTTTGAGGAAGAGGATTTGACCCCATTCCTTACGATGCATTATGCGCCAGAGCCTGATTTATTTATTCGCACTGGTGGCGAAAAACGCATTAGTAATTTTTTATTATGGCAACTAGCCTATACTGAGTTTTATTTTACTGATACGTTATGGCCTGACTTTGACGAAAGTTCTTTTGACCAAGCTGTGATATCTTATCAACAAAGGGAGCGTAGGTTTGGTCGTACAAGTGAGCAAGTTACCAATACCTAACTGATTAAATATTATGCTTAAAACTCGTATTATTACTGCAACCGTCTTGATTGCTGCATTTTTACCCGCACTGTTTTTGGCTTCCAATATCGTTTGGGCATTAATTATGCTGGCCGTTTCAGTTGTGGCTATTTATGAGTGGGCCAATTTGATTGACTTGCCAAAGCGGATGTCGCTTTTCTATGCTGCTATTTATACTGCGTTTGGTACAACATTGTTGATTTTGCTGGAACAGCATGGATTTCATTGGTTGTTTTATCAATCTTTACTGATTTTTGCGATAAGCTTAATTCTTTGGTTGTTGCTTGTACCAGTTTTGTTAGCAAAATATTTGGTCGTACAAAATAAAACAGTGCTAATGATTATTGGTTTTTTAATGATCATGCCGTTATGGTTAGCACTTATTTTTGCAAAAGGTGCTAACCCTTGGTTATTACTTAACTTATTAGCCACCATTTGGATTGCCGATAGCACAGCTTATTTTGCAGGAAAGAATTTTGGGAAGCACAAACTTGCTCCTAGCATTAGTCCAGGTAAAACATGGGAAGGCGTGTTAGGCGCATTCATCGGCGTTACAATTTTTGCTGCGGTATTGTACGGTAGTAGACTCGCAACGCACTTAGCAACTTTTCCGTTGTTATGGGTCGTGGCCGCATTGGGCGTAGTTGGTGATCTGTTTGAGTCTTTAATTAAACGGCAATTTAACAAAAAAGACAGCGGTAATATCTTGCCTGGACATGGCGGCATTTTAGATCGTATTGATGGCTTGTTACCTAGTTTGCCTATCGCCGTGCTGGCGATTTATCTTTTTAATTACTTTCAGGCGGTTAGTTAATTGCAAAACATTACGATTCTCGGCAGCACTGGCACTATAGGCGAACAAACACTGGATGTAATTGCTCGCCATCCGCAACGTTATAAAGTTTTCGCATTGACGGCTAATACCAATACGAAAGTCATGCTTCAACAATGTTTAGACTTTCAGCCACAGTATGCCGTGATGTTAGATGCTGCTGCAGCAAAAGTGCTTGCTGAACAGCTAGCAACACATAATAGTAAAACCGTTGTGTTGTCCGGCCTATCTAATCTGGAACAGGTTTGTAGTGATGCTGCAGTTGATGCAGTCATGGCGGCGATTGTTGGTGCGGCTGGACTTAAGCCTGCGATGGCGGCTGCCAGCGCAGGTAAACGTATTTTATTAGCCAATAAAGAAACCTTGGTTATGGCTGGTAGCTTGTTTATGGATGCGGTTAAGCAAGGTGGCGCTATTTTATTGCCGATAGATAGTGAACATAACGCTATTTTCCAAGTCATGTCGCCACAAGGGCTTGAAAACTTAAAGGATGGTGGTGTTCGCAAAATCATTCTAACAGCCTCTGGCGGGCCTTTTAGACAGTATACACAGGCGCAAATTGATAAAGTGACGCCAGCAATGGCGCTTAAACATCCAAACTGGGTGATGGGTGCGAAAATTACCGTTGATTCAGCTACACTGATGAATAAAGGGCTTGAGGTGATTGAGGCGCATTGGCTCTTCAATGCACAGCCATCACAAATAGAAGTTGTTGTGCATCCGCAAAGTGTGATTCACTCTATGGTTGAATATGTTGATGGCAGCGTGCTTGCGCAACTTGGTAACCCTGATATGCGTACGCCAATTGCCTATGGTTTAGCTTATCCTGAGCGTATTGATTCAGGCGTCAGTTCTTTGGATTTTTTAACGATTGGTCAGCTTGAATTTGAAGCGCCAGATACAAAACGTTTTCCGTGCTTACAATTAGCGTATGACGCGCTAAAAGCAGGCGGTACAGCATCTACTATTCTTAATGCGGCCAATGAAGTAGCGGTTAATGCGTTTTTAAATGACCAAATTGGATTCAAAGGCATCTCAGACTTAATTGCTTCAGCATTGAATAAGTTAGCTATTGAAAACGTAAACGCTATTGAACAGTTAGTAGAAGTTGATCGGGAAGCAAGGCAATATGCGGGTGATTGGATTGCACGCTCAATGAATCCTAAGGCACTGGCGTGTTAACACTATTTGCTTTTATTTTCACCATCGGCATTATCGTCACCATTCATGAATATGGTCATTTTCAAGTTGCACGTTGGTGCGGCGTAAAAGTCATTCGATTTTCTATTGGGTTTGGCAAACCATTGTGGCGTAAAACCTTAGGTACTGATCAAACGGAGTTTGTATTGGCGGCGATTCCTTTGGGTGGTTATGTAAAAATGTTAGATGAACGTGAACTAAAAGCCGAGAAAGAGGCTGGAGAAACGTCTGACAATGACTATTCTGAAGCCGATTTAACCCGAGCCTTCAATCGGCAATCTGTTTACAAACGGATAGCTATTGTGATTGCGGGACCAATGGCTAACTTATTGTTAGCGATTTTGATTTATTGGGTTTTATTTATGCAAGGTGTTACAGGCATGCTGCCGATTATTGGGCAAGTTGAGCTGAATAGTATCGCTGCACAAGCAAATTTAACGACAGGTGAGATGATACAAACCATCAATAATAAAGAGGTTAAAACATGGTCAGAAGCTGGCTGGATGCTTTTTGAATCAGCATTAGAGAATGAAGCGGTTGAGATTAAAGCCGTGAATGAAAACAATGAGCTACATTTGCATAAGCTTAATCTAGCAGGGTTAGGCAAAGAGGCGGAAAGTGACATTCTTAACGAAATTGGTATTAGTGTATTTAGACCAGAGGTGCTTCCTATTCTTGCACAAGTATTATCGAATAGTGCGGCAGAAAAAGCCGGCTTATTAACAGACGATAAAGTATTGGCGATTGATGGACTTCAAACAGACGCTTGGAGTGATGTTGTTAATATCGTTAAAGCCAATCCTAATCAAGCATTAAACTTTAATATTGAACGCCAACAGAAGCTTATTAGCCTGACCGTTACACCTGAAGGCGTTAAAGAAAATAATGTGCTGATCGGGAAAATTGGAGCAGGCGTCAAGCTAGATGACGAGCAGCTCGATAAAGTAATGATTAAACAATATTACTCTGGTATAGATAGCTTAGGCATGTCTATTGCTAAAACTTGGAAAACGTCTGCTTTTAGCTTAAAAATGATGTGGTATATGGTGACGGGAAAAGCATCATGGAAAGGCATTAGCGGCCCAGTAACTATTGCCAATTACGCTGGCGAAAGTGCGGATCTAGGATGGAAACCTTTTTTAGGGTTTATCGCACTAGTAAGTATTAGTATTGGTATACTCAACCTTTTGCCAATACCTGTTTTAGATGGCGGCCATTTAATGTATTATATGGTAGAAATTATCAAGGGATCGGCCGTGTCTGAACAAGCAATGGTGTTGGGACAAAAAATTGGATTCGGACTACTAGGCTTGCTGATGATTTTAGCCGTTTTTAATGACATCAATCGAATAGTTACAGGATAATCATTTGTTTAAACCTCGCATCATTCCCGCATTAGTTCTCGCACTTTTTCATCAATATGCGTTGGCGCTAGATCCTTTTGTCATCAAAGACATCCGTGTAGAAGGTTTGCAACGTACCGAGCCAGGCACTATTTTCAACTATCTACCAGTTGAAGTTGGCGATACGATGGATGATGCAAAGGCCACGCGTGCCATTAAATCACTCTATGGAACAGGTTTCTTTAAAGATGTCCGTATTGAAGCTGATGGCGATGTGTTATTAGTGACTGTGCAAGAACGCTCTGCCATTGCAACCATTGCGTTTAGTGGCAATCGCTCTTTCCCATCTGACAAAATGTTGGAAGGATTAAAGCAAATTGGCATTTCTGAAGGCTTGATTTTTGATAAATCTGAGTTAGATAGAGCAGAGCAAGAAATCAAACGCCAATACTTATCTACAGGCAAATATGGTGCAACGGTCAAGACAGTAGTTAGCCCATTAGAGCGTAATCGTGTGGCCGTTCGGTTTGAAATTGAAGAGGGTAAAGTCGCTAAAATCCGCGATATTAATATCGTTGGTAATGAAGACTTTACGATGGATGAGCTTCGCGCAGAGTTTCTGCTAACGACACCAAATTGGATGAGTTGGTGGAATAAAGATGATCAATACTCTAAACAAAAATTAACAGCCGATTTAGAAACACTGAAGTCTTTTTATCTTAATCAAGGTTATTTAGAGTTTGCCGTTGATTCTACCCAAGTGGCTATTTCACCAGATAAACAAGATATTTTCATCACCGTGAACGTGACCGAAGGTGAAAAATATACCATTAGTGATGTGAAGTTGGCTGGCGATTTGAAGCTGCCAGAAACAGAACTGCAAGAATTAGTTAAGTTTAAAAAAGGTGACACATTTAATCGCCAAATGATTACTGAAACCAGTCAAGCGATTAGTGACAAACTGAGCAATGAGGGTTATGCCTTTGCTAATGTAAATGCAGTGCCAGATATTAATAAAGAGGAGCTAACGGCAGCATTTACTTTTTTCGTTGATCCAGGTCGGCGCGTTTATGTGCGTCGGATTAATTTGACAGGCAACACGCGAACTAAAGACTCTGCATTACGTAGAGAAATGCGTCAATTGGAGTCTTCTTGGTATGCTGGCGATAAAATTAAGCGGTCAAAAGAGCGTTTAGATCGCACTCAGTTTTTCGACAGTGTGGATATCGAAACGCCTGCTGTGCCAGGCAATACTGATCAAGTTGATTTAAATATTAACGTTGCCGAAAAATCAACAGGTAGCGTGCAGTTTGGTGCAGGCTTATCAAGTAATGAGGGCGTTGTGCTTGGATTCAATGTCAGCCAACAAAACTTTTTAGGCACTGGCAACCGAGTCAATGCGCAACTTAATACAAGTAAGCTGAATACTATCTATTCATTGTCTTACACCGATCCTTACTTTACCCCTGATGGTATTAGTCGCGGGTTTGATATTTATAGAAGAGATGTTGACACCAATACCAATACGACATCAAATATTGGTACCTACCAAAGCTCATCTTACGGTTTAGGGGTGAGATTTGGCTTACCATTAACCGAAAGAAGTAGTTTTAATATTGGCTTTACAGGCGATATTACGAGCATTGATTTACAAGCTAACAGCCCTGTACAGTATAAGGATTTTTGTGGCAACACTTCTGGTTGTGATGCAAATTCAATACAAGTGCGCGCTGGATGGACTTACGATTCAAGAGACAATCTTTTATTCCCTAACAGAGGTGTTTTGCAGCGTTTAAATGCTGAAGTTAGTGTACCAGGTTTAGACTTAGAGTATTACAAGCTTGAATATCAACATGCTTGGTACAAAGATGTATTTAAGAATGTGACGTTTATGTTAAATGGTGAGTTAGGCTACGCCGATAGCTACGGCACTGGAAGGTATCCTTTCTTTAAAAACTTTTTTGTTGGTGGCGTTAACTCAGTTCGTGGTTTTGAAAATGGTACAGTAGGTCCTAGAAATATTGATCCTGCCACAGGTAATGACTTTTCTGTAGGTGGTACGACAAAAGTGGTTGGTAATGCTGAGGTTTTTGTTCCCGTTCCTTTGATTAAAGATTCATCTCAATTCCGATTAAGTGCGTTCTTCGATGCTGGTAGAGCAGGTGAATCAATCAGCTTTGATGAGTTGCGGTATAGTACAGGTGTTGGTGTCAGCTGGTTCTCTCCGTTTGGGCCTTTGAAAATTGTATTTGCTCAGCCATTAAACGAAAAACAAGGCGACAATACTCAGACGTTGCAATTTCAGTTTGGGCAACAATTTTAGTCGTGTTTAATAGTAGAATGTTATTGTGTCTTGTAACGCTTGGAGATTGAATTGAGTAGTAATATGTTAAAAATGTTTTTTCTTGCCTGTATGCTTGTCGCGACATTCAATGCGCATGCTGCAGAGCTCAAGATTGGCTATGTTCAAGTAGACAAGCTGCTTAAAGAGGCACCCCAAACAGCAGAAACGGGGAAAAAACTTGAACGTGAATTCAGTCCTCGTTCATTAGAGCTGGAAAAGATGAGTAGTCAAATTTCCGCAATTGAAGCAACTTTGGAAAATGAGAATGCGAATTTAACCAGCGCAGATCGTCGCAGCAAGCAAAGGCAAGCAACCAATCTAAAAATTGAATTTCAACGTAAACAACGTGAGTTGCGTGAAGATATCAATATTCGTAAGAATGAAGAGCTAGCAAACTTACAAGACCGCATCAACAATGCCGTTAAGAAGGTTTCAGAGGCTGAAGGTTATGACCTTGTTATGTATAGCGGTGTGGCTTATGCAAGTACAAAAATTGATATTACAGAGAAAGTGCTGAAGCTATTAAGCGGAAAGTAGCACATGCTTAATGTCTATGCACAGCAACTTATCACTTCAACAAATCATCGATGCGCTTGGTGGAAGCTTATCGCATCATAAAGATAACGCTGATTTAATTATCTCTCGTGTTGGCTCTTTGGCGCTAGCTACAACTGGCGCAATTAGTTTTTTTAATGACACAAAATATACGAGTCAACTCCAAGCAACTAATGCAAGTGCAGTTGTTTTAAAGCCTGAACATGCCGAATTGACCCAATTACCCGTAATTCTCACGGATAACCCATACGCTTATTTTGCCAAACTATCCCAGCTGCTCAATGCCAAACAAACAACAGTAAAAGGTGTTCATGCAAGTGCAATAATTGATGCGTCAGTAGCCACTCCAAATGACTGCAGTATCGGACCTCACGTTACAATAGAAAAAAATGTAGTAATAGGGAGCCAAGTCTCGATTGGAGCAGGTTGTGTCATTGAGGAAAATACTATTTTAGGCAATAACACGGTTTTAGAAGCCAATGTGACGATAAAGCATGGCTGTCAAATTGGTAACTATTGTCATTTGTTCTCAGGCGCAGTCATCGGCAATGACGGCTTTGGTTATGCTCAAGAGACTGACCCAAAAGGGGTTCAATCATGGGTGAAAATTCCACAAGTTGGTAGAACAATCATCAAAGATCATGTTGATATTGGCGCGAATACAACTATTGATCGCGGCGCTATCGACGATACCGTTATTGAAGAGGGTGTCAAAATTGATAACCTTGTACAAATTGCACATAACTGCCAAATAGGGGCGCACACGGTAATTGCAGGATGTGTTGGTATTGCGGGTAGCGCGGTAATTGGACAATATTGTAAAATAGGGGGTGCAGCGATGATATTAGGGCATTTAACTATTGCAGACCATGTCACGATTTCCCCTGGCAGTATGATTACAAGATCAATAAAAAAATCAGATACTTATACTGCATTAATGCCATTTCAAGCTCATAATGAATGGCTTAAAACGGCTGCAAATATGCGTCATTTGAGTCAATTAACGAATAGAATTAAAGCATTAGAAAATGCAATTGAGCAATTAGAAAATACAAAAAAACGATAGTAATAATACAGAAAGCACCCTATGACTGATACCGCTGATAGCAGCATGAATATTCATGAGATTTTAGATCATCTTCCGCATCGATACCCATTTGTATTGATTGATCGCGTTATTTCTTTAGAGGTTGGTAAAGAAATTACCGCTTTAAAAAATGTCACGATTAACGAGCCTTTTTTTCCGGGTCATTTTCCGTATCATCCAGTCATGCCAGGTGTATTAATTGTTGAGGCGATGGCGCAAGCAGCGGCTGTGCTGTCATTTAAAACAATGGATCTTAAACCAAGTGAAGAATCTGTTTATTACTTTGCAGGCATTGATAGTGCCCGATTTAAAAAGCCAGTTTCACCTGGAGACCAAATTTTACTGAATGTAAAAATTGACCGAATTCTAAAAGGCATTT
>JAHZMC010000007.1 GCA_022599515.1 Betaproteobacteria bacterium | reverse complement strand
GCGACGTGTTTCTGCTTTAGGTGTTGTAGTAATAATTCCGTATCACTGAGCAAACCTGATCCAATATGAATAGGGTAGCTACGTTCCGCCAAAGCGACATTCAATATTTGCTTCATAACTCTTTGTAAGTTTTCTTAATCTGATTAATAAGTACCGTGGCTGGTTGTTTACCAGTATCTACAATGCAGTTGGCAATCTCTGTATAAATAGGGTGACGCTCTTGATATAACTGGTCTAACTTGGCGTGTATATCAACATTTTGCAATAATGGCCGCTGTTTGTCATTGCGCATTCTTTTCCACAAGTCATTCACGCTTGCTCGCAAATAGATAACGTAACCATTATTTTGCAAAGCTGTTCTATTTTCCGCCAAAAGAACTGCTCCACCACCAGTTGCTAATACGATGTTATCTAGCTGTGTTAATTCATCAATCACTGCGGTCTCGCGCTTTCTAAAACCAGCTTCACCTTCTAAATCAAAAATAACGGCCACTTTAACGCCAGTGCGCTCTTCAATAACATGATCTGCATCATAAAATGTTTTTCCTAATTGCTTAGCAAGCTGTTTGCCGACTGTGGTTTTGCCTGCCCCCATCAGCCCGATGAGGAATAGATTGTTTTGCTTGGACACAATAAAAATGCCTATCAATTGAATGATAGGCATTTTAAGGCAAAGTCAACGTTCTGTCAGGTCAACTTAATATTTCACGTATGACTAATATTGCGTATTTAATGTAGCGCTAAACTTTCATCCATGATTTTTGGGTCAACAAAAATCAATAATTCAGTTTTATCATCTTGTCTGCTGCGTGTTTTGAATGCATTTCCAAGAATCGGCAAATCACCAAAGAACTATGAAAAACAATATTATGAGAAGCTATTAATTGTATAGAAAACTAGGGGATTGCCACTCTGGTTCCTAGCAGCTTCCACGCCAATTGTACTGCATCAGAAACCTGCTCTAAACTAACAACGTTGCCATTGACAATAGCGTCTTTGGGAATCAAAGCCACAGTATAACCTTCTGGTGATAGCCCTTACGAAGACTGCTCGACAGCTCAATCATTTTGACTGCAGACGTACTAATGTCTACGCCAATTAATGAGTGCGTGCTTTCACTAAAAAAATCGAACTTGAAATTAAAATTCTCATTCTGTTTTCGTTAGTTACGCGCAATTGCGATAAATTACATTAAATCCAAGCAACAAGCTTCCGTAGTGTAAAGAAGTTTCTATCTCAAATAACCTACTTCAGTGGCTCTATCTAAGGTTGTGTTATTTTAGCGACATTAATTCGCAAGAAAAGCCATTTTATCGGTTTGGTTAATAGGCATAACCTTATATACTGTCATATTCAATTTGCTTTATCGACATTTTGTTATGACTCCTAAAAAATGGTGGCACTTTCTCGTTTTATTTGCACTCGTGAGCGGCATGACAATCGCAGCACTCATCGCCCTATCTATTACACTCATTTATCCAACATTACCCTCCTTAGAAAAAGTGACTGATTACAATCCAATTCAGCCATTAAGAATTTATTCGGCTGATAAGTATTTAATTGGCGAGTTTGGGGAAGAGAGACGCGCCTTTACCACAATTGATAAAATTCCGAAGCAGATGC
This sequence comes from Betaproteobacteria bacterium, assembly GCA_022599515.1. Lineage (GTDB taxonomy): Bacteria > Pseudomonadota > Gammaproteobacteria > Burkholderiales > Methylophilaceae. The sequence goes on along the minus strand of JAHZMC010000007.1, from coordinate 3,382 downwards.
AAGATGCGGTTTTAGCGATTGAAGATAGACGCTTTTATCGCCACGGCGGCGTTGATATGAAAGGTATTGCACGCGCAATTAGAAACAACATCACAGGCAGAAGTCACGAAGGCGCGAGTACAATTACAATGCAAGTGGCTAAAAACTTTTTTACTGGCCCGAATAAAAAACGCAATATCATCACCAAAATTAAAGAAGCACTGTTGGCAATTAAGATAGAAAAAACGTTAGAAAAAGATCAGATTCTTGAGCTTTATTTAAACCAAATCTATTTAGGTCAGCGCTCTTACGGCTTTTCTGCCGCTGCGCAAGTTTATTTTGCCAAACCACTACAAGAACTCACACTGGCAGAGTCTGCTTTGTTAGCAGGCTTACCAAAAGCGCCTTCTGGCTATAATCCGTTTTATAGACCGAAAAAAGCCATCGCAAGACAGCATGAAGTATTGCGCGACATGCAACGTTATGGATTTATTGATAAAGCACAATTTGATGAAGCGATTGCGCAAGAGCTTGTGTTTAAACGAATGGCAAAAAGTGAGCTTGCATTAAGTGCCGATTATGTTGCTGAACTTGTTCGTCAGCAGCTATACAAACGATATGGCGATGATATTTATAATAGCGGGCTAAAGGTCTACACTACCATTATCAAAGCGAATCAAGAAGCTGCTAATCAGGCGATTGTCGATGGCATACTAGAATACCAACAACGTCAGGGTTATCAAAAAGCTGAAAAGTGGATTGATTTAGCGGCACTGGACCAAAACAATCTCGATGAAGAATTGCAAAATAGACTTTCAGAAATCACGGTATATAACAACTTCATCCCTGCTATTGTGACTAAAAAATTGCCTAATGCTGTCGAAGTCTTTACTCAGAATGGTGAAAAAATTTCCATCACAGATAAAGGGTTGAGTTTATTAAAGAGAAATCTCGCACTTAAAGATGCAAAGAAACATAAAGTTAAAAGGGGTTCAGTTGTCCGTATTATTAAAATGAAAGATGGCTGGCAAATCGTACAATTGCCAGAAGTCGAATCTGCTTTAGTTGCATTAAACCCTAAAGATGGCGCTATCACCGCGCTAGTTGGCGGCTTTAATTTTTACAAAAGTAAATACAATCATGCTACTCAAGCCTATAGACAACCGGGCTCCAGCTTCAAGCCATTTGTCTATTCTGCTGCCTTAGAGAAAGGCTTTACCCCAGCCAGCATTATTGAAGATGAGCCTATCTCGATGACAGGCATAGAAGTTGGATCGGGTGAAAAATGGGAGCCAAAAAACTACAATAATGAATATGAAGGCCCAATGCGTATGCGTGAGGCATTAACAAAATCTAACAACATGGTCTCTATTCGTATTTTAGAAAGCATAGGCACAAGATACGCTCAAGATTATGCGAAACGATTTGGTTTTTCAGCTAAACATAACCCTGCTTACCTCACAATGGCTTTAGGTGCAGGCGAGGTGACGCCGCTAGAATTAGCCAATGGCTATGCGATTTTTGCTAATGGCGGCTACCGTGTAGAGCCACACTTAATCACCAAAATTATGGATAGCCAAGGCAAAGTGCTTGAAGAGTTGACATTCCCAGTTGCTGAAAAGACAGCACCACTTGTGATTGATGAGCGCAATGCATTTATCATGACTTCCATGTTGCGTGATGTTGTACAAAGCGGAACGGCAAGAAGAGCGACCTCACTTGGCAGGCAAGACTTGGCAGGTAAAACAGGAACGACAAATGATACAATTGATGCTTGGTTTGCAGGTTACACACCACATCAAGTTGCTGTTTCTTGGATGGGCTATGATCAACCACGCTCACTTGGCAGAGTAGAAACTGGTGGCCGTGCTGCATTACCTATCTGGATAAAGTACATGCAAACTGCGCTTAAAGGAAAACCTGATTTAGCTTACCCAGAACCCGCTGGATTGATGTCTTTACGCATTGATCCATACACAGGCACACTGTCAGATAGTGAGTATGGAATTAATGAATATTTTTACAATGAGAATCCACCGCCTGTGCTAGAGCTTAACTTGCCGCCACTAACCGATATATTTGATTCTGGATTTCCAGTACAGAACCCATTGCAACCTAATGCATCTACTTCGCCTAACCCTGCGCCACCACCGGCAATGACACCAAACCCGGCGACAACGCCTAGCCCAAAACAAGGTGAAGAGGTGAAGACTGAACCAGCTAAAGCACCGCGTAGAGGAACAACGAGCACTGACAATGCGAGAAGTGTTTTGAATCCTTCTGGGTTTTAAACTACACTCAAATATTATGGCACGAGAGAGTTTAGACCAATTAAGGCAAACCATTGCCCAATATGCCGCGCGCATGATGGTAGAAGATGGTATTAATGACTTTTCTTATGCAAAAAAGAAAGCGGGTCGTCAACTCGGCGTTTTGGAAAAAAGCGTTTTGCCTAGCAATGCTGAAATTGAAGCAGAAGTCAGAAGCTACCATGAGTTATACAACGCCGATGAGCAACCGCATGAACTGAAACAGCTCCGCAAAGCAGCACTCGCAACCATGCAACTGTTCGAACGCTTCAACCCGTTTTTAACGGGCAGCGTGCTGGATGGCTCTGCAGGTAAAAATGCACAAACCAATATTCATTTATTTGCCGACAGCGCAAAAGATGTCGAAATCTTTCTACTCAGCCAACAAATCCCATTTGAAAGCGATGAAAAAACTTATCGCGTCTCAGATAGACCGAGTAAAAACAAAAAAGAAAAACCGCACAAAACTGTACCTGTATTTACTCTAGAAACTGAATACGGCTTACAGAAATTAAGCGTTTTTGAATTTGACGATATGCGTATTGCAACCAAACGTCCGAGTGATGGTAGTAATGCGGATAGAATTGATATTGCTGGCTTAAAAGGTATTATTTCAACTGATCGTATACTGTAGCTTCATCCGAAAAAATAATAGTTGCACTTTCAACTAGCTTTTTAGTTATTGAAAGATTCCACCCACGCATCGTTTTGTGCCATCTTTTATTTTCCAGAAATAAAGCCCAAGGTAATTCTAATATTTTTAGCAATTTAAACTCATTACTAAAAAGAACAATAACAACGTATTCAAATTTCTGTGCATCCACATCCTTTGAGTCAACATCATTCAGCCCATAAATACACTGGTCAGATTGCCTGATGTTGACTTAATACTGTATCGCTCACCTTTTCTGCTCAGCGCATCCACATTTTGTGTACCTGCTGGAGCTGCTTGCAGATTGGGAAAATTTGGATTTTTTGAATAATGATGAATAGCGAGGTACTCTCCCAAATCACCTAGTAAATTCTTTGTTCTAATAATACTTCTGTTTTTTTAATTCAGTAATTAGCTCTGAATAAAGAGAAATGATTTCTTG
>JAHZMC010000006.1 GCA_022599515.1 Betaproteobacteria bacterium | reverse complement strand
TGGCATTGGTAATTTGCCAATTGGTAATTGGGTCGATTGCGCTTTATTTTCAGGCGGATGGACGCCACCATGAAAACGAAACACGTCTTTGGTCTTTTTCAACAGTCCTGCAATATTAATTGGAGCATTCATTTATCGTTCTATCAGTTACAGTTTTATTACTGGCTTGATTGGAATGGTTGGATATTTCCATTTCCAGTTATCGGGCGTTTCACCAATTGGCTCCATTGTGATGCAATCAACTGGACAAGGTGCTACACATAACTCACAGCCAGTACACTCGCTGGCAACTATCGTATGCATATGTTTTGCTGCACCTAAGATGGCGTCAACAGGGCATGCTTGGATGCATAAAGTGCAACCGATACATAAATCTTCCTCAATAAAGGCGACTGCTTTTGGTTTTGTTTGACCATGCTCTTCATTTAATGGTTTGTATTCCACTCCCATCAAATCTGCTAGTGCGCGCACACCTTCATCGCCACCCGGCGGACACTGGTTGATATCCGCTTCACCATTAGCGATTGCTGTTGCATAGGGTTTACAGCCTGGGTAACCGCATTGGCCGCATTGTGTTTGCGGCAAAATAGCATCAATGCGTGCGATGAGCGGGTCACCCTCAACTTTGAATTGCAGCGCGGCATAGCCCAATACAGCGCCTAATAATAGCGCTAAGCCAAGCATAATGTATAAAGCAATTAACATAGTCGTTTTAGTGTGATTTCAATACTCTTTTTTGAAGCGTAAAAATGAGTGAGCTAATATTTATCCAGTCCTGCAAAGCCCATAAACGCAAGGCTCATTAAGGCTGCGGTAATCATTGCGATAGCAGAGCCCTTAAATGGCATTGGTACATCGGCAGCTTCTAAGCGTTCACGTAGCGAAGCAAATAGAATGAGTACCATTGAAAATCCAGCAGCGCCACCCAAGCCAAATAATGCAGAATGAATAAAGCCATTGTCCGTTTGTGCATTCAATAAAGGGATGCCAAGCACAGCGCAATTGCTGGTAATGAGTGGCAAAAATATCCCTAACATTTGATATAAGACTGGAAAGCTTTTTTCCATCACCATTTGGGTGAATTGCACAACGCTGGCAATGACTACAATAAATGATAAGGTGCGCAGATATTCTAATTGGTATTGCTGGAGTAAATAGTGATCGATTACCCAACTTGTCATTGATCCAACTGTTAATACAAATGCGGTGGCAGCGGCCATGCCAATCGACGCCTCTAGTTTTTTAGAAACGCCCATGAAGGGACACAGCCCAAGAATTTTGACCAACACAATGTTATTGACTAACACGGTGCCTACTAAAATAATGAAATAGCTTTTTAAATCCATAATGTCATCAACTAATCGATTGTGTGATTATAACGTGTTTCATATTAGCCTCGCAGTTGAATCTAATCATTAATAATGAATGGGTGCTGAAAAAGCGTCAATATTTGCGTTGTATCAATGGTTGAAAGATAGAGAATATAAATAGTTCTCTATATATAAACAAAGAATATGTAATTATATTTACATAACTATTTAATATAAAAAAGTCTGATTTAATCATCAGGGTGGTGCGAATTGTATGGCTTTTCACAATTTTAGTCTGAGTTCAGTTAAAATGTGCGTTGTTTAAAATTGGTAGATTTCTATATGTTGCAAGGTAGTATGGTGGCAATTGTCACCCCTATGTTTGAAGATGGACGCTTGGATTTAGATGCGTTGCGCAAGCTTATCGATTTTCATGTGGAAGCAGGCACAGATGGTATCGTGATTGTGGGTACTTCGGGCGAAGCACCGACCGTTGATGTTGATGAGCATTATCTGCTAATTAAGACGACTGTTGAGCATGTCAATGGACGTGTCAACGTCATTGCAGGCACGGGCGCAAATTCAACCAAAGAAGCGATTGAATTAACCGCCAAAGCAAAAGCAGCAGGTGTAGATGCTTGTTTGCTAGTCGCACCGTATTATAATAAGCCGACACAAGAAGGTTTGTATCAACATTTTGCAGCTGTGGCTGCAGCAGTTGATGTGCCGCAAATTTTATATAATGTGCCAGGCCGTACTGGTTGTGACATTGCTAATGATACTGCGCTTAGATTGGCTCAAATACCTAACATCGTTGGTATTAAAGATGCAACGGGCAGTATTGAGCGTGGAACTGATTTGATATTACGTGCACCAAAAGATTTTGCAATTTACAGCGGCGATGACGCAACTGGCTTAGCGTTAATGTTGTTAGGAGGCCATGGCGTTATTTCAGTCACGGCTAATATCGCGCCTAAACTAATGCATGAGATGTGTGTTGCGGCAAGATCTGGGAAAGTTGCAGAAGCTTGTGCAATTAATGCAAAGTTATTTGGTTTGCACCAACAATTATTTGTCGAAGCCAATCCAATTCCAGTGAAATGGATACTACATGAAATGGGGCTCATCCAATCGGGTATAAGGTTGCCGATGGTAAATTGCTCCGCTAAGTTTCATGATGGATTGAGAGCAGCAATGAAAGCAGCAGGAGTTTAATAAAGGTGGAATGCATGAAAAAGAATAATTTAAACAAGATAGTAGGACTGGTTCTATTAACAGCATTACTAAGTGCTTGCGATTCAATTCCTTTTATCGATAATTCTTCAGATTATAAAAAAGGCTCTGCACGCTCACGTCCTTTGGAGGTGCCGCCAGATTTAACCTCATTGAACTCAAGTGATGCTTACAATGTAACTGGTAGCACTAGTTATTCTGAATATAGCGAGGCGCAGGCTGTACAAGAGCCTGGCGTTGAACAAGTGTTACGTAATCCAGAAGGTGTACGGATGGAAAAAGCCGGTGGACAACGCTGGTTGGTAGTGGATGCTCCAGCGGAGAAAGTTTGGCTAGTGGTGCGCGAGTTTTGGTTAGACCAAGGTTTTGCAGTGCGTGTAGAAAACGCACAAACCGGCGTGATGGAAACAGAGTGGATTCGTTCGGATAATATTAAAGTAGAGAGTGATTCAAGAAGCTATGGCGAGCGTTTTGATAAATGGCTAGATGGACTTTCAGGATTGGCCGATCGTCGTAAATTCCGTACCCGCTTAGAGCGCGGTGAAGAAAAAGGAACTACAGAAATTTTCATGACGCATCGTACGGTTGCTGGAACACCCGATGATGGCAAGGAAAAAATTCAAACTCAATTAGGTGAGATTGACATGGGCTATCGTGTCGATCAAACCGACAAGACTATTAAAGTAGATGAGTTTGAGCAAGACTTAGATGCTGAATTATTACGGCGTTTATTGGTTAAGCTGGGTATAGCAGAAGATCAAGCAAAACAAATTGCGAATAACCCTGTGAAAGAAAGACACGCAGAAGTCGTTAAGGAAGCGAATGAAAGTGTTACGCTTAAACTTAAGGACAGCTATGACCGTGGTTGGCGACGTGTGGGTTTAGCTCTAGACAGAGTTGGCTTTGTGGTGGAAGATAAAAATCGCGCCGAAGGCTTGTTCTACGTGCGTTATGCTGATGTTGACATTGATGGCGCACCGAAAAAGAAAAAGGGATTATTTGAAACATTGGCTTTTTGGCAAGATGATGAAGAAGAGATTGAGAATAAATCGAAACCGAAAGAAGAAGATACTATCGTAGATAAGTTGAAATTCTGGAAGGGTAAAGATGAAAAAACTGACCCGTCTAAAAAATATACGATTAAAGTGTCTGAGACTGATGCAGGTACGCAGGTAAATATTGTTGATAGTGAGGGTAATTCGGATGCGGGTAGGACCGCAAACCGTATTATTTCTTTATTGTACGATCAGCTAAAATAGTCACTTCCTATGCGCTTTGCCTCGCTTGGTAGTGGTAGTTCTGGCAATTGTATGGTGGTAGAGCAAGCTTCTACACGCTTGCTCTTAGATTGTGGTTTTAGTGTGAAAGAAACGATTACCCGCCTTGGGCGATTAATGCTGGAACCACATCAGATTTCTGGTATTTTAGTAACGCATGAACATGATGATCATGCCAAAGGCGCTTTTAAGTTAGCCGAAAAGCTGAATATCCCTGTTTGGCTTTCACATGGCACGCGAGTGATGACGACCCGCTATATGCCAAAGTCAGAAATTCAAATTAAGATCGTTGATAGCCACAAGCCTTTTGCAATTGATGATATTCAAATTACACCTTTTCCTGTCCCCCATGATGCACGAGAGCCAACACAATTTGTGTTTAGCGATGGCCAATATCGATTAGGTGTGTTGACTGATGTGGGAGGTACGACACCGTACATTCAGCAAGTACTCAGTGGGTGTGATGCTTTGGTCTTGGAATGTAATCATGACTTATCTATGCTGGAAACTGGGCCTTATAGCTACGCTTTAAAAAAGAGAGTGGGGGGGCATTTGGGGCATTTAGATAATCAAAGTGCTGCCCATTTATTGGCAACGCTTGATAATAGTAAGCTCAAGCATATTGTCGCAGCGCATTTAAGTGCAAAGAATAATACGCAGGCGCTTGCCAAAAGTGCGCTAAGCCAAGTGTTGAGTTGTGATGCTGATTGGATTGGGATTGCGACGCAAAACACAGGTTTTGACTGGCGTTCGGTATAGGGTGTTATCTTAAAATAAAAAAGCCGACTTGGTAGTCGGCTTTTACTGAAATGCAGTTTAATAGATTTATCTATTAATAAGCCAATTATTCAGCAGGTGCTTCTTCAGCAGCTGGTGCTTCTTCAGCAACAGGCGCTTCTTCAACAGCTGGAGCAGCCTCTTCAACAACTGGAGCTTCTTCAACCATTGGTGTTTCTTCAACCATTGGTGTTTCTTCAGCAGGTTTTTCGCCACAAGCTGTTAATGTCATTGCAATTAAAGCCGCTAGCAGAGCAGAACGTATCATTTGTATTATCCTTAAAGTATAAAAACGCATCAATTTAATTAAACCTCGACAGGTAAAGAGTATTCACTTGGCGATTAGCGCGATTCTATCAGTAATTAAGATAGATTTTGTTGTAAAGTTCCGATTTATTTTGTAATAAATTGTTACAAAAAATAGTGTTTTAATCTACTTTAATCATAAGGCTTGAATGCGAGATGACGTGCTATTTAGTCGGCCTAGAATTTGGCGACTAATATCATCATTATTTTGCATGGTGCCGCCAATATCAACCCATTCATTGAGTGAAATGCGCAGGGTTGTTGAGAGTTCTTCAAAGTCAATCATTCCTTGATTATTTAGGCTAGCAATGCGTGGCGTAATTTCCAACTCAACTTGGTTGCCAATCGTACGCGGTCTGACAGCGAAGCCTGTCGTGATATTGCGCCAATCGGTACGTTCAATCTGTACGTAATGTCTGGTGATGGTGATCCAATCCTGCGTAAAAGGAATGCTTTGGCCTACTTGGATAAATGCACGCTCACCATCTAATACATTTAAAAATTGGCTGCTATTCTTTTGTACATTATTACGGTTACGTTCCACAATAATATTGCCGCTGTTCGTACGTGCATGTCTATCATTGCCGATGGTAATATTGTCAATATTGACGCGACCTCGGGCTTCGGTGCGATTTAGCTGTGATTGATTCTGATAGCTGCTATTAATAGTGATTCGGCGGTTAACTCTCGCGATATCCAATTGCTGTACAGTTGCTTAAATCTCGCGCATACGATCCGGTGAAGCGCGTAAAATAAGTTGATTCTGCATGCCAGTTGCGGTGCCATCTGCACCAACCATCGGTGGGATAATAGGCAATAGATTATCGGCAAATTGATGTTGTAGCGTGATAATTTTAAATTCAGTTTCTGCATACACCATCAGGCTAACTGGGATTAAGCAAATCAGGCAAAATAAGACTTTAAATTGATGCATGGTTATGGGTCTAGTTTTGTCGTAGATAGCATTTGTGAGGTTTCTTGTAAAAATTCATCAAATCGGCTATTTAAACTGGCCGTTGTTTCTTCGTCATCCAGTGCATAGGTGAATCGTGATTGGTCGATATTGAAGCGTCTGATATAGGCATGGTCATCAGCGAGTACAAAACACTCTTTGGCTATTTTGGCATAATCGTTGGTTTCGTAGATAGTGTATTTGTGACCAAACGTCGCTAGTAAGTGATAGAGTCGCGGACATTGCGAAGTAAAGAAATCACTATTTTGCAAAATAATTGTGAGTTTGGTCATCACGCTTTTATTTAAAAAAGTATGGATTAAATTAAAGCGTTTTACGCTAGAAAATCTCCTGTTGAAAATTCTTGATCAAAGATAAGCAATTGTTGCTCTGCTTTAGCAATCACAATATCTAACGCAGAAGCATATTCATGCTCACCTAGCAAAATACTGTTTTGTGATAGTTCAAGTTGGCTCATTGTTTAACCTATTCAATATGCAGATAGCCAGCCATCAATGCAGTATAAAAGGTGTTCGCTAATGATAAGCGCTGTTGTAGATTTAAATTAAAAGTAGCCAAACAACGCTTATCCGCTAATTCACGCACCGCCTGTTGTATGTTAGCTGGAACGGTTAATGGTTCACCATTAATATAGAAATGCTCATGATTGAATAATAGTTGTGACTTTAAATCTATCCATAAAGATTGTTCGGCAAGCAGCTCGGCAAGCGCATCAATCTCAGTTTCTTCAATAGACGGCTCAAATAAAGCATCGGGTTTAGGCTCAGTTAGGTAACGCCCTAGAAAATCGCTAACAGTGGCTTTATTCCATGTGATTGCTTTCAACATCGTTGCCACTTTGCCTATCATGTCATCACTGATGGCAGCAGGGTGTTGTTGTAAACGCAAATCAGCATCTTCATATAAGCCATCAACTTGAATCGTATCTTGCAAGTGATCTAGAAAACCTTGGATTAACTCCTGTGTTTTAGGCACTCTAAAACCTATCGAGTAGGTCATGCAGTCATCGTCTTCTGATACTCCGTGGTGTGCAATATTCGGCGGCAAATAGAGCATGTCACCAGGCGCTAATACCCACTCTTGTTCTGCTGTAAATTGTTTTAGTATACGTAAAGGCACATCCTCAACCAAGGTTAAATCTGGTTGCGCATTAATTTTCCAACGCCTTTTACCACTGCCTTGTAATAAAAATACATCATAAGAATCCATATGCGGACCAACAGAGCCGCCAGTAGGCGCATAACTAATCATCAGGTCATCTAAGCGGGCGTGAGGAATAAAGTTAAATTGACTCAACAACTCCGCTGCTTCTGGGAGATGATGGTTAACGCATTGTACCAATAACGTCCAATTTTTCTCTGGCAATGAAGTCAGCGTGTCTTCATCAAATGGGCCGTGTGTTAAGTGCCAAGTATCATCAATATTTTGCACAATTCTAGACTGCGCTTCTTCTTCACAAGCGAGGCCAGCCAGCTCATTTGGCGTTAACAGCCCTTGAAAGTTAGGAATCGCTTGGCGGATTAGCAGCGGTTTTTTTTGCCAATATTCTGCTAGAAATTCAGATGGCGTTAATTGATTTAATAGGGCTAATGAATTATTCATAGTAGCATTTTAATCTCGTTTGAATCGCAATGAAAATAATTGCATCTCTATACAGGGGGGTATATAGTATATGTTACAAAATATTAACAATTTAATTTATATGTTTGTTGGGAGAGGTTTCAAATGAATAAGCTTGCTGATGGTGAAGTGAAAACGTTTCATGGTGGATGCCCGCATGATTGTCCTGATACTTGTAGCATGGAATACCATGTGCAAGATGGCAAATTACTCAAAGTCACAGGTAATAAAGAACATCCAATGACGCGCGGTGGTTTGTGCGTCAAACTCAAAGATTACGAAAAACGTCACTATCACCCTGACCGTTTGCTTTATCCGATGAAGCGCATTGGTGCTAAAGGCAGCAAGCAATTTGAGCGCATTACATGGAATGAAGCGCTCGATACTATTGCAAGCAAATGGAAAGCAATCATCGCAGAAGATGGCCCGCAAGCGATTATGCCAAACAGCTATTTGGGCAACCAAGGTTTAGTGCATGGCTTAAATGGTGGCGATGCGTTTTTTAACCGTATGGGGGCAACCGTTACTGAGCGGACATTTTGTGGCGAAGGTTCATGTACCGCATGGTTGCTAACGGTTGGCCCAACTGCGGGTGTTGATCCTGAAAGTTTCGCGCACTCAAAATACATTGTGATTTGGGCATGCAATTCAGTGAGTACTAATTTACACCATTGGCATATCATTCATGAAGCGCAGAAAAAAGGCGTTAAAGTGGTGGTGGTCGACTCTTACGCTTCAAAAACTGCCAAAGAAGCCGATTGGCATATCGCGCCTAAACCTGGTACCGACGGTGCATTGGCCATGGCTATGATGCATGTGATTATTGAAGAGGGTCTACAAGATCAGGACTATATAGACAACTATACACACGGCTATAAAGAGCTGGCTGAACGCGCTAAAACGCGTACCCCAGAATGGGCGGAGAAAATTACAGGTGTTGCCGCTGACGATATTCGCAAGTTCGCCCGCGAATATGCCACAACCGCTCCAGCTGCCATTCGTTTAGGCGTGGCTTTAGAGCGTAATTACGGCGGCAGCCAAGCGATTCGCGCAGTGAGCTGTTTACCAGCACTTATTGGCGCATGGCGTTATGTCGGTGGTGGCGCCTTGCAATTTCCTGTGTGGGAGCATCCGTATAAATTTGATGTCATTTGTCGCCCAGATTTAATTCCAGAAGGTACGCAAGTAGTGAATAACTTGCAGTTTGGCCGCGCTTTATTGGGCGAGTTGAATCTGAAGACGCCGATTAAATCCGTCATGGTATGGAACACCAATCCGCTAACGCAAGCGCCAGAGACTGACAAAATTGCGAGGGGATTAGAGCGAGAAGATTTATTTACCATTGTTGCCGACCACTTTATGACCGATACCGCCGCTTATGCGGATATTGTGTTGCCAGCCGCGATGGGCGCTGAGATGGAAGACATGGTGCTGTCATGGGGACATTTGTATCTCACTTACAACGAAAAATGTATCGAACCGCCAGGTGAAGCGCTGCCTAACCAAGAAATCTTTAGGCGTTTAGCCAAATTAATGGGCTATGAAGAAGATAACTTTAAATGGAGCGATGCGGAGTGTCTTGAACATTATGTGGACTGGAACGCGCCCACGTGTGAAGGCATTGGATTAGATTATCTACGTGAGCATGGTTTTGCCCGCTTAAAGGATTTTGGCGATAAAGATGTACGCGCACGCCACGCAGAAGGCAACTTCCCAACTCCAACAGGTAAATGTCACTTTTTGGTAGAAGGTGCAAAAAACTTTGTCGCAGGTCCATTCCGTCAAATGTACGAAGGCTTTCAGCCAGGTGAAGATTTAGACCCGTTGCCTGATTATTTGGAGTCACGCGAATCACCAGCGACCAATCCTGAACTGGCTGCTAAATATCCACTCAGTATTATTTCACCCAAGAGCCATGCTTTTTTAAATTCATGCTATGCCAATATGGATGGCCAACAAAAAGCACAAGGTGAGCAGTTCGTTATGTTGAATGCAGCCGATGCCAATGCGCGAAAAGTGAAAGAGGGCGACACGGTGAAAGTGTTTAATGATCGCGGTGCATTTGAAGGTAAAGCGATTATTACTGAAGATGTGAATGCAGGTATCGTTGTTGCTTCACTAGGCTATTGGAGGCAGTTGAATAAAGGGACAGTTAATTCGATTAGTTTGGCCGAGTTTGGGGATATGGGACATTCGGCTAGCTTTAGTGATAATTTGGTTGAGGTGGAATTGGTGTAAGCATGGCTTCTGGGTGCCAACCCTATTAAACACGTGACATTTGGCGGAGAGCGAGGGATTCGAACCCTCGATACAAGTTTACCCCGTATGCTTCCTTAGCAGGGAAGTGCCTTCGACCACTCGGCCAGCTCTCCGTTTATAACTTTTTAATGCTTTACAAGGGCGCGATGTTACGCGAAACCCGTATTAAAATCAATGAAAAAAATGAAGCCGTGCGTTTTAAGTTTCTTCCAATTCAAATGCTTGGTGTAAGGTGCGTACAGCTAGCTCCATATACTTTTCCTCAATGACTACCGCTATTTTTATCTCGCTAGTAGAAATCATTTGTATATTGATGCCTTCTTCTGAAAGTGTACGAAACATTTGGCTTGCAACACCCACGTGTGAGCGCATCCCAACACCAACAACTGAAATCTTGGCAATATTGTCATCCCCTTTGATTTCACGCGCATGAATGAGCGGTTGTACTTTGTTGCGAAGAATTTCAAGCGCTTTATTCATTTCGTTTTTATGCACGGTAAAGGTAATATCTGTGGTGCCATCTGCGCCTTGATTTTGAATAATCATATCAACATCAATATTGGCATCGGCTACAGGACCTAAAACCTGATAAGCAATGCCAGGCGTATCGGGTACGCCTAATATTGTGACTTTTGCTTCATCACGATTAAACGCGATGCCAGAAATGAGTGGTTCTTCCATATTGTCGTCCTTGCTATCTTCTTCAAATGTAATGAGCGTACCTTCTCCGACCTCTTGGAAACTGGATAGCACACGTAATTTAACTTTATGTTTGCCCGCAAATTCTACAGAGCGGGTTTGTAAAACTTTGCTGCCTTGTGAAGCAAGCTCTAACATTTCTTCAAATGTAATTCTGTCTAAACGCCTTGCTTCTGGCACAACACGTGGGTCAGTGGTATAAACGCCATCAACATCAGTATAAATTTGGCATTCGTCTGCTTTAAGCGCTGCAGCTAATGCTACGCCAGTCGTGTCAGAGCCGCCACGACCTAGTGTGGTGATATTGCCTTTTGCATCACAACCTTGGAAGCCTGCAACCACAACGACATAACCATCGTCCAAATCCTTTTGCATGTTATGACCGTCAATATCGATAATCCTTGCTTTACCGTGTGATTCATCGGTTAGGATTCTTACTTGTGAACCTGTATAACTTTTTGCTTTAAATCCCAGTTCATGTAGCGCAAGGCAGGTTAAGCCAATCGTGACTTGTTCACCAGTTGAAATAATCACGTCAAGCTCACGCGGATCTGGCGTTGGCGTAACTTCATGAGCTAGTGCGATTAAGCGATTGGTTTCACCAGACATGGCAGAAACCACCACCACAATTTGATGTCCTTTTTTCTTGAAACGCCCAACTCTGCTTGCTAAATTGCGAATGCGGTCTGCATTTGCAACCGAGGTTCCGCCGTATTTTTGTACAATTAATGCCATGATTTACTATCTAAATAATAAGTTAATGTTGTGTTTTTCGTTTTACCCAGTCTTGCACACTGGCTAATGCTTGCGGCAATTGACTCGCATCACTACCGCCAGCCATCGCCATATCAGGTTTCCCGCCGCCTTTGCCACCGACTTGTGAGGCAACATGGTTGACTAATTCTCCCGCTTTAATCGTAGCGATTAAGTCTTTAGTGACGCCAGCAGCAATGCTTACTTTTTCATCGTTGACGCTAGCCAGCACGATAGCAGCAGATTTTAATTTGTCTTTTAACTTATCCATGGTGTCGCGCAAAATATTAGCATCGGCGCCTTCCAAAGTTGCAGCCAATACTTTAACGCCATTAATATCAATGGCTTGCGTGGCTAAGTCATCACCTTGTGATGAAGCTAACTTGCCTTTAGCGGCGGCTAATTCACGCTCCAGTTTTTTGATTTGATCAATGAGCCCGTCAACCCGACTAGGCACATCGGCAGGTAATACTTTTAATGTGCCAGCAACGCCACCTAAAGTTGTTTCCATACCTTGCATATACATTAATGCATTCTCTGCGGTTACTGCTTCAACGCGTCGAACGCCAGCAGCAACGCCACCTTCTGCAACGATGCTAAATAAGCCAATGTCGCCAGTGCGCTTCACATGTGTTCCACCACAAAGCTCAATAGATGAGCCAATATCTAAAACACGTACTTCATCGCCATATTTCTCACCAAATAACATCATCGCGCCGGTTTCTTTAGCCGCATCAATCGACATTACACGTGCTTGTGTTGCTACGTTAGCAAAGACTTCAGAATTGACAATGCGTTCTACTTCACGAATTTGTTCGTTCGTCATCGGTGCATTATGCACAAAGTCGAAGCGAGTTTTTTCCATATCCACTAAGCTGCCCTTTTGTTGCACATGCTCTCCCAATACTTCACGCAATGCTTTGTGCATTAAATGCGTAGCAGAATGGTTGCGCATGGTTGCAGTTCGCGCTTGCAAGTTAACTTTTGCAGTCAACGCATCACCAACTTTTAAGGTGCCAGCTTTCAGGATGCCATGATGACCAAACACAGTGGCTTGTACTTTTTGTGTATCTTCTACCGCAAAAAGGCCACTGCTAGATTTAAGTTCACCACAGTCACCAACTTGACCACCAGATTCTGCGTAAAAAGGCGTGTTGTCTAAAATGACGACACCTTGATCGCCTTCAGTCAATTGTTCAACTGATACGCCATCTTTATATAAGGCGGTGATATTGCCCTTGGTTTCTAGTTGCTCATAGCCGTGAAAGGTAGTGGCAATACCGTCATACTCTAAATTGGTTGCCATTTTAAATTTACCAGCCGAGCGCGCTTGTTCTTTTTGACGTGCCATCGCGGCATCAAAACCATCTGTATCCACAGCTACATTTCGCTCGCGGCAAATATCTGCAGTTAAATCCAATGGAAAGCCATAAGTGTCATGCAGCTTAAATGCAGTTTCACCATTAAAGATACCTTTAGTGCTTTTAAGCTCAGCTTCTAAAATAGCCATGCCATTTTCAATCGTTTCAAAAAAGCGATCTTCTTCTTGTTTTAACGTCGCAGCAATACGCGTTTGTTCTGAAATTAACTCAGGGTAAGCTTCACCCATTTCACTGACTAAGTCAGGTAACATTTGATAGAAAAAGGCTTTTCGTGCGCCCAATTTATAGCCATGGCGAATCGCGCGGCGAATAATACGGCGAAGCACATAGCCACGACCTTCATTACCAGGAATGACGCCGTCAGCAATTAGAAAGGAGCAAGCGCGAATATGGTCGGCCAATACTTTAAGGCTAGGGCTCGCCAAATCGGCCGTTTTTGTTTCGCGCGCAGCAGCTTTAATGAGTGTTTGAAATAAATCAATTTCATAATTAGCATGTACGCCTTGCAGAATCGCAGAAATGCGCTCCAACCCCATACCAGTATCTACGCTCGGTTTTGGCAGTGCGTGCATGACGCCTGCTTCATCGCGGTTGAACTGCATGAATACATTGTTCCAAATCTCAATAAAGCGGTCGCCATCTTCGTCTGGACTGCCTGGAGGGCCGCCTGCAATATGTGCGCCATGGTCATAGAAAATTTCAGAGCATGGACCACAAGGACCAGTGTCGCCCATCATCCAGAAGTTGTCAGATGCATAACGCGCACCTTTGTTGTCGCCAATGCGAATGATTTTTTCTGCAGGCAAGCCAATTTCTTTTAGCCAAATATCATAGGCTTCATCGTCATCTGCATAAACTGTTACCAGTAACTTTTCGATTGGTAGCTGATAAACTTCCGTCAGCAGTTCCCATGCATATTTAATCGAATCGCGTTTGAAGTAATCACCAAAACTGAAATTACCTAGCATTTCAAAAAAAGTGTGATGACGAGCCGTGTAGCCGACGTTTTCTAAATCGTTGTGTTTACCACCTGCGCGTACACATTTTTGGCTAGTGGTTGCACGCGTGTAATTGCGCTTATCAAAACCCAAAAAGACGTCTTTGAACTGGTTCATGCCTGCATTGGTAAACAGTAGAGTAGGGTCATCGTGTGGCACCAAAGAGCTGGACGCGACGGCAGTGTGTCCTTTAGAGACAAAAAAGTCTATAAACGCTTTTCGAACGTCATTGCTGCTTGGATTTTTACTTAATTTAGTCGTCATTATCTTGTTTACTGAGTACTTTTTTTATCGTGTCGAAGCCAAAACCACGGCTTTGTAAGAATCGTGCTTGTTTTGCCCACTCGTGGCGGTCGCTTGCCACTGCTTTAAATTTTTTACGCCAAACTTCGGTCGCATATTCCAATTCATTTTCTTTTATTTCAGACACTGCATCAGCAATTAAATCATCTGCAATGCCTTTTTCTTTTAACTCATGTGCTACTTTAGCGCTGCCAAATTTGACCTTTCTGGCATTAATCAATTGCGCCGTAAACCGCGCATCAGACAACCACCCTCTGGCTTTAAAATCGGTTAATAGCGCAGGGATGTCATCTGACTCGTCAGCATAAGTTTTAAGCTTTTGTCCCAGTTCGGCCGTTGAGTATTCACGTTTACCTAAATACTCTAGCGCACGTTGGCGCAACGACTTCTGTTGAGCCTGTTTCAGCTTATTCGTCACCTTCTTCGCGCGGCGCAATCATTTCATCCAGCAACACTTTAGAGTTACTGCGAATTTTGGCATCAATCTCATTAGCAATATCTGGATTTTCTTTTAGAAATTGGCGAGCATTGTCTTTGCCTTGACCAATTTTTTCACCGTTATAGCTATACCATGAGCCAGCTTTTTCAACAAACTTCAAGTTGACGCCCAGCTCAATGATTTCACCTTCACGTGAAATGCCTTCGCCATACAAAATATCAAATTCAGCTTGCTTAAACGGCGGCGCTACTTTGTTTTTAATAATTTTGACGCGGGTTTCTGAGCCAACCACTTCATCGCCGCGTTTAATCGCACCTGTGCGGCGGATATCCAAACGAACGGAAGAGTAGAACTTCAGTGCATTACCACCAGTAGTTGTTTCTGGATTACCAAACATCACGCCAATTTTCATGCGGATTTGGTTAATAAAAATAACCAAGGTATTGGTACGTTTAATGTTGCCAGTCAACTTGCGTAAAGCTTGGCTCATCAAACGTGCTTGTAAACCCATATGCGAATCACCCATATCGCCTTCAATTTCAGCGCGTGGCGTTAATGCGGCAACAGAGTCAACGACAACAATATCGACAGAACCAGAGCGTACCAGCATGTCAGCAATTTCTAATGCTTGTTCGCCAGTATCTGGTTGAGAAATCAGCAAGTCAGGCACATTAACGCCTAGTTTTGCAGCATATTGCGGATCTAACGCATGTTCTGCATCGATAAAAGCGGCAGTACCACCTACTTTTTGCATCTGTGCAATTACGGATAGTGTGAGCGTTGTTTTACCAGAAGATTCTGGACCATAAATTTCAACCACGCGGCCACGTGGTAAACCACCAATGCCAAGTGCGATATCTAAGCCTAGTGAGCCAGTTGATACAGACTGAATGTCAGCATCAATCTCACCATCCCCCATGCGCATAATGGAGCCTTTACCAAATTGCTTCTCAATTTGAGAAAGGGCGGCTGCCAGTGCTTTGCTTTTATTATCATCCATGTGCTTTTCCCTTTGTATGAGCTACTTTAATTAACTTCTAATTATTTCACAGTTTGCCATTTAAGGTAAGGGTTAAGGTTGTGTGTTGATGGCTTATTGTGAGAAGATTGTTTAAGTTAAATAGGTCGTTCAATGGGGTGAAAAGAAGAATGTCAACGATATCCATGTTTAACCGTTGGTTGCCAATAGGGGAGTAACGTTTTACGAGGAGTACAACAGATGAAATTCATTAAAACCATCGTTGCAACAATTGCTATCGTTGCTGCAACAGCAACAACGGCGCAAGCGCGAGATTCATTTAGTATTGGCGTGAATATTGGTGGATATGGCCATGGGCATGGATATTCGACCCATTCCATCGGAACGCACCGTCATGCGCCAGCTTTTTATGGCTATTATGGCGCGCCGACCGTTTATTATTCTCCGCAACCGATTGTGTATTACGCGCCACCAATACGCTACAACCAATTTCAGCCGCATGCTTATTATGGGCGAGATGTTCGTCGGCATGGCGATAGACACCATCATCGTCGTGATGAAGGACGTCGTGGTAGACGCTAGTCTCACTTTTAATGATTGATTAAGTCCATCAGTCCGTTAAGTAGTTGAATAACGGACTGTTGACGGATTTGTTGGCGGTTGCCTGTAAAGTGTTTGGACGTAGTTATTACGCAACCATTTTTGATGGCGTAAGCAAAACAAACAGTGCCGACAGGTTTATCAATTGATCCGCCCGTTGGGCCAGCGATGCCAGTAATGCTGCCTGCAATATCGGCAAGGCTGTTATTAAGCGCGCCAATTGCCATTTCTTCTGCGGTTTTCTCACTGACAGCGCCATATTGAGTGAGCGTCTTTTCTGATACGTTTAACATGCTTTGTTTTGCTGCATTCGAATAAGTAACAAATCCACAATCAAACCAAGCTGAACTCCCAGCAATATCCGTAATAGCAGCAGAAGCTAAACCACCTGTGCAAGATTCAGCTAGTGCAAGGGTGAAGTTCTTTTCTTTAAGTGCTTGACCTAGCTGCGTACTTAGTTTTATGAGAGCGTCCATAGCAAACCTTTTAAGCAAATCATGGCATAAATAGCGGCCAATAAATCATCAAACATGACGCCAAAGCCGCCTTTTAGTTGAGCATCGCATTGGCGAATAGGGAAGGGCTTCCATATATCAAACAATCTAAACAAAAAAAAAGCGACTAACCACCATTGCCATTGGCTTGGCGCAATAGTGAGTACCAACATCATTGCCGCAATTTCATCCCAAACAATGCTGCCATGATCGCTAACGCCTAATGCTTTTCCTGCAACATCACACAAGTAAATGCCAACGATAAAAGCGCCTGCGATGATAGTCAGCTGCACATATAGTGAGTAAGCTGATATGAAGTAAAACAACGGCAAGCCAACAATTGTGCCAAAGGTGCCAGGTGCTTTTGGTGCTAAGCCGCTGCCAAATCCTAGCGCTAAAAAGTGCGCAGGATGGGCTAATAAAAAAGCAAGGTTAGGTTGTTTAAGCAAAGTGGTCATATCCTAATGCAGTCATGTTTAAATTTTGCTGTGCAAACTGTACGGTTAGCTTGCCTGTTGCATTGGTTTCGCCTATACGCGTAAGGTTTACATTCAATGATTCTGCTAATATTGTAATCGTCTCTCGGTGCTTTGGTGAAGCCGTAAAGCAGAGCTCATAATCGTCACCGCCAGTTAATATCGCTTGTTGTATAGTTGACTCTTGTAACCGATTTTTTAGCGCGGATAAACAAGGCATTTTTTCTAATTGTAATGTGGCGCCTATTAAAACTGCATCATTTAAATTGGAGCTGGATGCTTTGAGTATATGGCTTAAGTCGGCTAGTAAGCCGTCAGAAACATCAATACAACTATGCGCAAGCTCACGTAGAGCCAAGCCAACTGATACGCGTGGTTGTGGTTGATGTAATGCGCTTAATGCAAAATCACGCGTATCGCCATCTAATACTATTTTTTGCTGCAAGTGAGCTAATCCCAAAGCCGCATGTCCCAAATAGCCACTCACCCAAATATCATCACCAACTTGCGCGTCACTACGTTTTAGCGCTTTACCAATAGGCACCTCACCCAAGATGGTGACACTAATATTCAGCGGGCCGCGTGTGGTATCGCCGCCAATTAAATCGACATTAGATGCATTCGCGCAAGAAAAAAATCCAGCGGAAAATGCGCTTAGCCAATCTGTATTAATGTCAGGCAAGGCGATGGAAAGTGTTGCCCATCTTGGCTTGGCGCCCATAGCGGCCATGTCGGAGATATTCACCGCAAGCGATTTCCAGCCAATATCATAAGGCGCTGCATCTTCAAAAAAGTGAGTGCCTACTACTGACATGTCGCTTGATATTGCTAATTGATGGCCTGCAGATGTTTGGATAAGTGCAGCATCATCGCCGATACCTAAATCAGTATGCGCAGTCGGCCGTGTAAAGTATTGTTTGATTAGGTTAAACTCAGCGGACATGAGGTTGAGGCAATCTGTTAAGTGTGTTGATTAGGATGACACATAACAATACACCAACTACATCGGCTAACCAATCACCAATGCTTGCAAGGCGAGTTTGGGTGTAAGCACCTTGTAGGATTTCAGTGATTGCTCCGTAGGTAATGATGCCTAAATAAAGCCATTTGCCCTGTTTGGCATAAGCCAAATAACCAAGGGCTGTCAGTATTGCAAATATGAGGGCATGCATTACTTTATCAACATACGGGAATAGCGGCGTTGATTTGCTTTGCTCCATTAATAGAAATAAAGTAATCAAGCTAATCATTAGCCAAAATAAAGGAGGTACAAGACGGGCCAAACAATTCGACATTATCAGCGTTACTTTTTCTTAGGGCGAAACGCTTGAACGATGGCTTCGTTTGTTTCAATAAAAGGCGCGCCAATTAAATCTAAGCAATAAGGCACAGCTGCAAAAATACCGTGAACTTGGGTATTGCCTGCATTATCCTTTAACCCTTCTAGCGTTTGCGCGATGGCTTTTGGTTGGCCTGGTAAATTAATGATTAAGCATTGTTTGCGAATAACTGCGACTTGGCGTGACAAAATGGCAGTTGCTACAAAGTTTAAGCTAATTTGACGCATTTGCTCGCCAAAACCTGGCATGACTTTGTCGCCGATAGCGAGGGTAGCTTCTGGCGTCACATCACGTAAGGCAGGGCCTGTGCCACCGGTAGTTAATACCAAATGACAGCCTTCATTATCGACCAATTCCATCAAAGTGGTTTCTATGGTTTTTTGGTCATCAGCAATTAAACGTGTTTCGATTTGAAACGGAGACTTTAAAGCTTGTTTAAGCCAAGATTCCAAGCTCGGAATGCCTTTGTCTTCATACACACCCTGAGAAGCGCGATCACTGATAGAAATTAAGCCGATTTTGATTATTTTGTGTTGCATATGAATTGTTTGTTTAATATTGTGTCAATAACGTTACTAGATTATCACGATAAACATTAAGGACTTGAGTACTATGATGAAAAAAATGCTGTGTGTGGCTTTGGTAACGTTTTGCATTCAAACAGTACTAGCCGCTGAAAACTTGTATGAAAAAAATTATAAGGAACAGAATAATAGCAACTTAAAATCGATGCAAGCCAATCCAGACACTAAAATGTATGTTAGTAATCACTTCGATGACGACAATATTAGCATGTTAGAAAGCGGTTATGACATGATGGGTAGTAGCGGCTTTGAAGCTGGCAGTATTGCACCCGATTTGGCGTTAGAACATGCTAAGTCGATTAAAGCTGATGTGGTGTTGGTTTATAGTAAATATGCTTCTAAAAAATCATCACTATCAACGTTGCAAACTATTAAAGAGGCGGCAAAAACAACGGGTGAAATTGATGAAGATGTCTTAAAAGGTGATGAAGAACAGTATAAATATTATGCAAGTTATTGGGCAAAGTTGCCAATGCCTTTGCTGGGTTTGCACGTGATTAAGTTAAAACATCGAGAAAAAGACAGTAATGAAGTGATTGAAGATGATGGATTAAAAGTATTAGCTGTTATAAAAGGTTCTTCAGCGGCAAAAGCTGGTTTAAAACGCGGTGATGTTTTGCTAAAAATAGCGGGGGTTGAGATTCAAACGCCCGCGCAACTTTCACAAGCAGTTGGCAAAAATAAAGGTAAAGAAGTGCAAATTAGCTACGAACGCAATGATAACCTAGCTGAAACAAGCGCTAAATTAATCGCGCAGTAATTTTCCTGTCATTCGCTTTTTAGGTGCGAGGATTAATTATCAGAAGCAATTGCTCAATTTTGGTCGGTTTGTTGTTGAGCTGCTTCTGTCGTTTCGCGTAATAGCTTGAATAACTCTCTTGTGCTCTTAGGCGGCTTATTATTGCTTCTTTCTTTGTGCGCATTGCGGCATAACGTGCGGATGAGTTGCACATCTGCATTTGGGTAAGTTGTCAGAAATTCTTGTAGCGCATCGGATTGCGGTTCTGGCGACTCATCTATAAGGCGATCACGCCAGCGTTCTAGCAAATGAAAACGCGCGTTCTCTTCACTATTTTTACCTTCCCAGCGAGCTAGTTGCTCTTCAATTGGCTCAATATCAGTATCGCGCATGAGCCTGCCAATGTATTGTAATTGTCGACGGATAGCGCCATTCGCCGTCAGACGCTTAGCTTCCATGACCGCATCATGTAAACGTTCTTCTAAATTTAATTTATTAATTTGGTCTTTTGTTAATGCAATTAACTTTTTACCAACCAATTGCTGCGCATCTGCTTCCGCTTTGCGTTTGGTTTTGCTAATAAATTCCTCTTCTACATCTTTTTCTTGCATGTTTTTAATAGACTTTGCTTTAGATACTACCGATGCACGGTATGATAACAGTTTTAACGATTGACTATAATGGATTGCTGTAATAATTGACGCATGATGAACCAAGACGTTTTAAAACAAATTAGTGAGGATGCGCTGAAAGTAGCCAAACTAGCTGGCGCATCGGCTGCAGAAGTGGATGTTAGCTTTGGTACAGGACAAACGGTTTCTGTGCGCAAAGGCGAAACTGAAAATATAGAATATAACCGCGATAAGGGTATTTCAATAACGGTCTTTTTTGGTCATAAAAAAGGCTATGCGAGCAGTTCAGACTTTAGCCCGCAGGCGATTAAGGACACGGTTGAAGCTGCGTGTAATATTGCCAAATTTACCGCAGAAGACCCATTCTGTGGGCTGGCCGATGCCAGTTTAATGACGCAAAAAATTCCTGATTTAAACTTATATCACCCTTGGACGTTAACTGTAGAAGACGCAGGCGAGCTTGCCAAGCGTTGTGAAGCGGCCGCATTAGCTGTTGATAAAAAGCGCATTACAAACTCGGAAGGCGCGAGTGTCTCGACTAGCGAAGGTCAGTTTGTTTATGCCAATACCCATGGTTTTTCAGGCGGATATCCCAGTTCGCGACATAGCATCAGTTGTTCCGTCATTGCGGAAGCGGCAGGCGCTATGCAACGTGATTACTGGTATAGCTCTGCTAGAGATGCCAATGATATGCGCACTGCGGAATATGTGGGTCAGTTAGCTGGTGAGCGTACGGTGCGACGTTTAGGTGCTCGTGCAATTAAAACAGGGCAATACCCTGTGTTATTTGAAGCGCCTTTAGCCAGTGGCATTATTTCTTCATTGGTGAGTGCTATTTCTGGCGGTAATTTATATCGAAAATCCTCATTTTTACTCGACAGTTTGGGGCAAAAAGTCGCTTCCTCACTATTGAATATTGAAGAGCTACCGCATCTTGAAAAAGGATTAGCCAGTAGTCCGTTTGATAATGAGGGCGTTATCTCAACGCCACGAATGCTGGTGGAGAATGGCGTGTTGCAAGGCTACGTATTATCTAGTTATTCAGCTAGAAAGTTAGGCTTGCAAACAACGGGTAATGCGGGCGGCGCACATAATTTAGTGATACAACATACGCAACAATCATTTGCCGATTTATTAGCGATGATGGGTACTGGTTTGCTGGTGACCGAACTATTAGGACATGGATTAAATATGGTTACAGGAGACTACTCGCGAGGCGCTGCGGGTTTCTGGGTAGAAAACGGTGTCATTGCTTATCCAGTAGAAGAAATCACCATTGCTAGTAATATGAAAGATATGTTGAGTCAGATTATTGCAATTGCTGATGATGCAATCAAGCCTAGCTCAAAGCAAACAGGGTCAATATTAATTGAAAAAATGACAGTCGCTGCGGGCTGAGCTAACTTATATATTAGCTATGTAATAGTAATAAAAAAGCCTCTTATTATAGGCTTTTTTATTACTAGAAGCAGATTTTATTTGGCTTCAGTTGGAATTTCTAAATCTTCATCTGCAGGCTCAAAAGCATCTTTAAGAAACTCATCCGGCACAATTCCATCTTGTACTTGGCTTGCACGACGTTGCAAGTAGGCGTCACGTGTAAATGCATAAGGATCTAAAGATGCACCATCTACAATGTCTTTTGCATCAAGTAACTCAGTGCGTTTATCTAGGAACTGCATTGCACGTAACTGGTTGTGTAAACGTATTTCACCAATATTATGTGTATAAGTAATCGGGTCGCTAGTGGTTGTATCAACGATAAAACCGGTTGTGTCGCGCACGGTGCTTGGGCCAATGAATGGCAAAACTAAATATGCGCCGTTACCAACACCCCAATGACCTAATGTTTGACCAAAGTCTTCAGTATGAACTGGTATGCCATCCACACTAGCTACATCAATAAAACCAGCTAAACCAAAAGTTGAGTTAATAACAAAGCGACCTGCATCAGTAAATGCATGATCAAATTTCAATTGTAGAATGTCATTAACAACCGTAGTAATTAACTTTAAGTTGCTAAAGAAATTGTTAATACCTTTACGGATTGGTGAAGGTGTAACCGCTTTATAGGCCTTTGCAACTGGTTTGAAAACAGTGTTGTCTGCAACTTCATTAAATTGATAAACCCCACGGTTTACTGTTTCTAATGGATCTTTATTGTCTAATGTCGCGCAGCCTGTAGCCAGCAACACTAGTAGGCAGCTGAATAGTAATTTGATGAGTTTAAACTGCATATTGATTCGCTATCTTTATTTTGTAATTTTCGTTTAAGGCGTAGCTTTTATATCCACGCACATCCCCTATGTTGCATTTATTATCCCTAATAGTGCTATCGATGTCTATCAATTAAATTAGTGCTAATTTTACGCTCTTGTGGCTGTTGTAAAAAAACAACTTTATAGATTTATACACTATTTTTTATTGTATGCCCGATTGATTTTTTGCTTGTTAGATGCTTTCACCTGCTGGCTTCTTGATACAAGTCTAATGCAAGTGCTCGTTGAGTGCTGTGATCAACAATTGGTTCTGGGTAGCTATCACCAATGATTACGTTGAGTTCATTTTGGCGAGAGTGTGGCATTTTCCACGGTTCGTGAATTTCCTTATCATTGCAGGCTGCTAGCTCTGGCACATACTTTCTTATAAATTTTCCCTTTTCATCAAAGCGTTGGCTTTGAGTGGTTGGATTAAATATTCTAAACCAAGGTTGCGCATCGCAACCAGTTGAAGCAGCCCATTGCCAGCCACCATTATTTGCGCTGAAATCAAAATCGATTAAATGCTCTGCAAAATAACGTTCGCCCCAACGCCAATCAATCAATAAATCTTTTACCAAAAAGCTAGCAACAATCATACGCAATCGATTATGCATATAACCAGTTTCATTAATTTGTCGCATTGCCGCATCAACGAGTGGAAAGCCTGTTTTTCCTACGCACCAAGCGTCAAAGTATTGTTTGTTGTTGGGAAAAGCTAACTGGTCGTATTGAGAATTAAAGGTATGACCTGATGCTAGTTGGGGATTGTGATGCAAAATTTGAAAATAGAAATCACGCCAAATCAATTCATTCAGCCAAGTTTCAGCACCGGCATTGCTAATATTGCGCGCAGTTCTAGCTAAATGGCGGATAGAGACTGTACCAAATCGTAAATGAGTGGATAGATAAGATACGCCTTTAACTGCGGGAAAATCTCTTGCGGTTTTGTATTGCTCAATACGTGTTGTGAAGTCTGCTAATAATTGCTTGCCGCCAGCCATGCCAGTGGGTAATGACATCTGTGCTAAGTTGGTTCGTTTGAACCCAATCATTTCTAAACTGGGCAACTCAGTTGTTGTTACTTTAGCTAGATGACTGATATAAGAATCAAAGGGATA
Organism: Betaproteobacteria bacterium; assembly: GCA_022599515.1. GTDB lineage: Bacteria > Pseudomonadota > Gammaproteobacteria > Burkholderiales > Methylophilaceae. The sequence goes on along the minus strand of JAHZMC010000006.1, from coordinate 28,978 downwards.
CGCTTTTAAGTAAAAATCATCTAGCTTTTTAAGCACCGCATTGCGATAAGGCGTAAATACACGGTATGGCTTGTCGCTTAAGTTAAGTATTTCATCTTTTTCGAAAATGACTTGGTCTTTAAAACTGTGATAGTCAATGTCGTTTGAAGCTAATAAAGTGCTAACTGCTGCATCACGTGCAATTGCGCTTGGCTCATAGTCATGGTTAACAAATAAAGCTTCAACAGATAGCTCATTGGCTAATTTCGGTATTATTTCTGTGGTTTTTCCATGATGCACTAACAAATCACCGCCACGTTGCTGAAGCGCAAATTTTAGCTCTCGTACACTTTCCCAAATAAACTCCACACGCCTGTCTGCCTTATTGCTTAAGGCATCTAAAATGTCGCTATCAAAAACAAACACACAGTAAACGTTTTTTGATGTTTTTAGCGCGTGATAAAGCGCGGCATGATCAAAGTCGCGCAAATCTCTGCGAAACCAAACTAAGCTATTAACATATTGCATTGATTTAATGCGTGATTTTACTCACGGTGATAAGGATGATTTTGTATGACTGTGTAAGCGCGATAGAGTTGCTCCGCCAGTAATACGCGCACAAACGCATGTGGCATGGTGAGCTTGGATAAAGACCAACAAAAATCGGCTTTTTGAATGAGTGATGGATCTAAGCCATCTGCGCCACCAACCACAATACTGACATCACGTCCCATTTCTTGCCAAGATTGCATCATGCCAGCTAAATCAACGGTTGTTTTTTCTTTACCATGCTCATCGCAGGCAATTAGATAGTCTTTACTTACCGCCTTGAGAATACGCTCTGCTTCTGCCGCTTGCACAGCTGGGTTTTTTTTACCATCAGAACGTTTATCTGGTTTTATTTCGATAATTTCAACAATTAACTCACGTGGCATACGCTTAATATATTCAGCGCATGCCGTTTCAACCCAGCTGGGCATTTTGTGCCCAACAGAGATGATTTTAAGCTTCATGCGGTTGGATTGCGGATTTATGCTGAAGCAGCACTTGGCTTGTCAGCAGTAACATGCTTAGCTTCGCCGCCCCATAATTGCTCAAGATTATAGTAGGCACGTGTGGTTGGTATCATGATATGCACAATTACTTCACTCAAATCAACCAACACCCACTCACCTTCTTTTTCACCCTCTAAGCCGCGTGGGTTGTAACCTTTAGCTTTTAATTCTACATAGATATTATCGGCGATTGCCTTGGTTTGACGTGATGAATTTGCACTGCAAATAATCATGTAATTGGTCATGGAGGTGAGTTTTGAAACATCCAAAACAGTGATATCAAAGCCTTTGATATCTTCGATTGCGTTTACGACCGCATCTTTCATTGCGATTAAATCTGACAAATGATTACCTTTAAAATTAGAGAGTTAAGCAGCTTGCGCTGGGATTTTACTTTTGAGTTCTTTGATGCGATTAAAGTCATCCACATAAACCAATGTTGGGGCAAACGTTTCCAACTCGATAGCATTGTATTGCGCATAAGTGGCGATAATGACGATGTCATCTGGCTTTGCCTTGTGCGCTGCTGCGCCGTTGGTGGAGATAATGCCTGAATCACGCTCTGCGCGAATGGCATATGTAGTAAACCGCTCACCATTGGTCACATTATAAATGGCAATCTTTTCATATTCGCTAATATCAGCGGCTTCCAATAACGTCTCATCAATCGCGCAGCTGCCTTCATAATGAAGCTCGCTGTGCGTGACATGTACGCGGTGAAGTTTGGATTTAAGCATCGTTCTTTGCATCTAGTATAGCCATTCAATCTTACAAAGGTAGCATTGTAATCAATTCAAGGGTTTAGCGCAAAACTCAATATTGTCAATTAAGCGAATATTGGCTAAGGTGGCGGCAGCTAAAATGACTAATTGCATATCATTTTGTTGTGCAGGTTTAAGCGTCAATGCATCTCGAATCGAGACATAATCGACCTGCCAGCCTTGTTTTGTGAGCTGTTTAGCTGTTTGCTTTTCAATTGTTGAAAAGTCGGATTGTGATGATTTTACAGTTTTGATAGCAATATTAAGCACTTGATTCAGTTGTGCAGCTTGTTCTTTTTGTTGTGCATTAAAGCGACCATTACGCGAACTCATGGCAAGCCCGTTGCCTTCGCGCACAATATCAGCGGCAACAATCTCGATAGAAAAGTTAAATTGCTTAACAAGCGCTCGAATAATCATTAACTGTTGAAAATCTTTTTTGCCAAATACCGCAATATCCGGTTTTACGAGATTGAAGAGCTTTGCTACAACCGTCGCAACACCCGCAAAGTGACCAGGCCTGCTAGCGCCACACAGCATGTCAGCGATTGGTGGTGGCGTAATCGTCATGGTTTGATGCAGTGATTTTCCATCAAAATCGGGATACATTTCTTTAACTGTCGGCGCGAAAACAATGGTTGCACCCGCTTTTTCTAGCTGCTCGCAATCCGCTTCTAATGTGCGCGGATACTTTTCTAAATCAATCGCTGAATCAAATTGTAATGGATTCACAAAAATACTGACAACAACGCAGTCTGCGTGTTGTTTAGCAATATTAACCAGTTCGATATGACCCGCATGTAGGTTGCCCATCGTCGGTACAAAGGCAATCTTAGACTTGCCTTTTAAGGCTTCTTGTAACGCTGCGCTGGAATGAACAACTTGCATCTACTTGGTTTGCACTAGTAACTGTGCTCTTTCGCAGGGAAGGACTGGTCTTTAACCGCTTTGCAGTAAGCAGCAACAGCTTCTTGAATGCTGTCATTGTCTTTTAAAAAATTACGCACAAAGCGTGGTAGTTTGAAATCGCTAGGCGCCTTGTTGGCTGGGCCGGTATAAACGCCAATCAAGTCTTGCAACACCAACACTTGGCCACTGCAATCAACACCAGCGCCAATACCAATAGTTGGCGCTTTGATGCGTTTGGTAATTTGAGCTGCTAATGTTGCGGGCACCATTTCCAGCACAATCATACTCACGCCTGCATCATCCATGGCTTTGGCATCATTGATGATTTTGTTGGCAGACTCTTCTGTTTTACCTTGAATTTTGTAGCCGCCAAGTTGGTTAACCGATTGTGGGGTAAAACCCAAATGCGCACATACAGGCACGCCATGCGAGACTAAATAACGCGCTGTTTCGACACGTTGGCCACCACCTTCAAACTTCACCATGCTAGCGCCAGACTTAATCAGCCACTGCGCATTTTTAAGCGCGGCTTCATTGTCGTGCTCATAACTGCCTAATGGCATATCAGCAACAATCAGCGTATTTGGTGCACCAGCAGCAACGCTTTTAGTGTGGTAAGTCATGTGATGCATACTAACGTTAAGCGTGTTTTCTGCGCCTTGTAACACCATGCCGAGTGAGTCGCCAACTAATAACACGTCAATCCCAGCCAGTTCCATTAACTTAGCAAAAGTCGCGTCATAACAAGTGAGCATGACAATTTTCTCGCCAGTAGCGGTGAGTTTGCATAAATGGTTGAGCTTGTTGTCTGAGTTAGATTGCATGCTAGTTATTCGAAATTAGGATTGAAGTATTCGCGGCGACCTTGAAATTGATCAATGCGTTCGACTAATAAATTAAATGCCGCTTCATCTTTGATAATATTGAGTTTTTCATTATTGACAATCAATACTGGCGCTGCATCATAACTATGAAAATATTCGCTATACGCATTCGATAAACGCTCGATATACTGTGGCGGCATATTAGACTCATAGTCAATATTACGTTCCGCAATACGATCGGTTAAAGAGCTTAAAGGTGTCTGCAAATAAATGACCAAGTCTGGCTTAGGCGACTCTAATTGCAAATGATGATAAATTTGGTGATAGAGCGCATATTCTTCATCATTTAAATTCAAACGCGCAAATAAAGGGTCTTTTTCCAAAAAGAAATCAGCGGTAATTGGTTGTGAAAACATATCAATTTGACTGATGTCAGCAATTTGACGCGCCCGCTGAAACAAGAAAAATATCTGTGTTTGCAGAGCAAAACGTTTTGGATCCTGATAAAACCGCGCTAAAAAAGGATTTTCTTCTGCTTTTTCAGACAGTAATTGCGTCGAAAACTTATCGGCCAACATACGTGCTAACGTTGTTTTTCCGCTGCCAATAGGTCCTTCTACAACGATAAATGGATATTTTTTAAAAATGCTCATGCTGAATGATTGCTCAGTTTTTGAATGCCTTGGTTACGGAAAGTGTCTGCTAATTTTACAACATTACTGTGTTGAGGAATAACATCCTCATGGCTAATCACCAAGTCTGGCGCAATCTCGGCTAGTGGCAGTAAAACAAAACCGCGCAAATGCAGTCGTGGGTGCGGCAATGTCAGAAAATCAGTTTTCTGTACGACACTGTCATACAACAGTAAATCTAAATCGAGAATGCGCGGTGCATTTGGGAAAGGGCGCTCGCGACCAAATGACTGCTCAATATCTAATAGCGCAGTCAATAAAGATTCTGGTGTTAAATCAGTTTCAATTTCAGCCACTGCATTAATAAAATCAGGTTGGTTATCATAGCCAACAGGTTCGGATTGATAAAGACTTGAGCATTGCAATACGGTCGTGTTTGGCATTTTCGCTAGTGCAGAGAATGCATTATTGACCTGTGATGCAGGGTCGCATAAATTGCTACCCAAAGCGACATAGGCTTTATGCACTGCCAGCTTCCTTCACTGCAGTTTTTTTTGGTTTACGCTTACGTCGTTTTTTTGGCGTTGTATCTGGCAATAACATTGCTGTGCGCTGTTCAGAGTTTGCATGAGCGAAGGTTGTCCACCACTCACCAATCTCAGTTGCAATTTCGCCTGATTCACAACGCAATAACATAAAGTCATAAGCTGCGCGGTAACGCGGGTGTGTAATCAGCGCAAAAGGGCGCTTGCCAGCGCGTTGTTCAAAACGCGGTTGCATCGCCCAAATTTCTTTCATGGTCGATACAAAGCGGTTATGAATTGCCAGTTTTTTTGCTTGTAGCTGAACCACTTCATCCATTGCGTTATATAAAGCAGGAATCATCGGCGCGTATTTTTGCTGTACTTGCCATGCTTTTAACACTTCGTGCCACAGCAAGGCGGCAAATAAAAAACTTGGGTTTGATGACTTGCCTTCCAAAATACGGTCATCGGTATTTTTGAGCCCTAACATGACAAACTTCTCACCCAGCGGTTGCTCCAATACCACGTCTAGCAACGGCAGTAAGCCATGATGCAAATGTTGGGCACGTAAGATATTAATACTCTCAATCGCATGACCAGATAAAAACAGTTTTAACATTTCATCAAACAAACGGCTAGGCGGCACATCTTGCAATAAATCAGCTAGCTCAGCGATTGGTTTTTCTGTGGCTTTATCAATCTTTAAGCCTAGCTTTGCCGAAAGTCTGACCGCACGCAACATCCGCACAGGGTCTTCTTTATAGCGTGTGATTGGCTCGCCGATCATGCGTAATAACCGTGCTTTTACATCAGCAACGCCATTGTGAAAATCCAACACCTCTTGTGTTTTTGGATTGTAATAAAGTGCATTGGCAGTAAAGTCGCGCCTTACTGCATCATCTTCCAAACTGCCGAAAATATTGTCGCGCAGAATGCGGCCAGTATCATTGGTTGAGCCATCGTCTTTGTTCTGATTGTTATCGTGATGTCCGCGAAAAGTGGAGACTTCAATGGTTTCTCTGCCCCAAAGCACATGCACTAAGCGAAAGCGTCTGCCAATAATGCGTGAGCGGCGGAATATTCTATTCACTTCTTCTGGCTCTGCGTTGGTCGCAACATCAAAATCTTTTGGTTTGAAATCCAGCAATAAATCGCGCACAGCACCGCCAACAATATACGCATCAAAGCCAGCATTTTGCAGGCCTTCGCAGGTTTTAAGTGCTGCGGAGCTGATTAAATCTTGATTGATGTTATGCTTTTTAAAAGCGATTTTCTTTGCGGATTGAGACAAATTCAAATCCGCCTCACTAATAGCAACTGCCGCTTGCTCTCGCTTTTTAAATACTTTGTTAAGAAATTTTTTAATCATTTATTAGCCGTATTATTCCAAAGCACATCATTAATCCCTGCTTCCTGATTTAACACGCGGCATAGAACAAACAGCAAATCTGAAAAGCGATTGATGTATTGTAAAGATGTAGCGGTAAGCTTTTCTTCTGCATCCAGTGCATGCATGGTGCGCTCTGCGCGCCGACAAACGGTTCTGGCAAGATGACAATAAGCCGCTGCACGACTGCCGCCTGGTAAGATAAATTCTTTCAGTGGTGTCAGTTGCTCATTCCATGCGTCTAACTGTGTTTCCAATGCATCAATGCGCTCTGCTTTGATGAGCGACATATCTGGCATGCAGATTTCGCCACCAAGATTGAACAAATCATGCTGAATTTCAGTTAGACAAGTTTGAATGCTTGTTGATACAGGCTCGGTTAACAGCATGCCAATCACAGCATTCAGCTCATCAACATCGCCCATCGCTTGTACGCGCAAGCTGTTCTTTGCCACTCTTGTGCCGTCGCCTAGCCCTGTTGTGCCATCATCGCCAGTGCGCGTGTAAATCTTACTTAATCGATTACCCATTAGTTGCGTTTCTAATATAATGGGTCATTATAAATCATGCATAACAAATTATTGAACAATAAACCATCAAATTCTGCCTCCACTGCATCCAGTCCAGTTGGCGTGATGGACTCTGGCGTTGGCGGAATTTCTGTCCTACACCACATTCGACAACGATTGCCGCATGAAAGCATCTACTATGTGGCCGATAGTTTATACGCACCCTATGGCAATAAATCACCCGCAGAAATTACCGAACGCTGTTTTGCCATTAGCGATTTTCTCATTGCCCAAGGTGTTAAAGCCTTAGTTGTCGCCTGCAATACCGCCACCGCCGCTTCAATTCAAGCCATGCGAGAAAAGTATGATTTACCCATTATTGGTATGGAGCCAGCAGTCAAACCTGCTGTAAAAGCCAGCCGAAATGGCGTGATTGGTGTATTGGCAACCGTTGGCACCATTAAAAGTGCGCAATATGCAGCGTTACTCGCCAATTACGGAGAGGGCGTAAAGGTGCTAGCGCAAGGTTGTGTCGGATTAGTTGAATGTGTAGAGCGCGGCGAATTGACAGAAAAAACAACTCGGGAGCTGGTGAACTGTTATTTACAACCATTGTTAGACAATCAGGCTGATACCATTGTATTAGGGTGCACTCATTATCCTTTTTTGCGACCGTTAATCGAACAGATTGTTGGGCCAAATATTGCTGTAATTGATACAGGTGAAGCGGTTAGTTTACAATTGCAAAAAAAGCTAATTGAACAAGATTTATTAATGCCAAACACAGATAGTGGTGTTGAAGTGGTTTTTTGGACAAACAGTCAATCAGTAACAGCGCCTGCGGTGATTCAAACCTTATATGGCAGTGTGGCTAATATTGAACAGTTAGCCGTTTAGCATTTCTTAATGATGGCCAACTACCTCGCCAGCTTTTAATTTGTATTTAGTGCCGCAATAAGGGCAAGCAACTTCACCCGTTTTAGCAATATCCAAAAACACGCGCGGATGTGATGCCCAAAGTGCGACTTCTTTCGTTGGGCAATGTAACGGCAATTGTTTTGCTGTTACTTCAAACTCTTTAACATCAGACATCAACAATCCTTTTATTAAACACTTAAATTAAACCAGTGTTAACCAATGCGCATGTTTAGGTGATCGACCTTTAACCACATCAAAATACATGGCTTGCAGTTTTTCAGTAATCGGGCCGCGTGTGCCAGCACCAATCGCACGGTTATCTAATTCACGAATCGGTGTTACTTCAGCCGCCGTACCAGTAAAGAACGCTTCATCAGCACTATACACTTCATCGCGTGTGATGCGTTTTTCAACGACTTCTAAGCCAATTTCGCCAGCAAGCTGAACAATCGTATCGCGGGTAATACCTTCTAACGCACTGGTTAAATCAGGTGTATACAATTTGCCATGACGCACGATGAAAATATTCTCGCCAGAACCTTCAGCAACAAAACCATCAACATCTAATAATAGTGCTTCTTGGTAGCCATCTTGCGCCGCTTCTTGATGCGCAAGAATACTGTTCATATAGTTGCCATTCGCTTTGGCTTTACACATGGTGATATTCACGTGGTGGCGTGAAAAAGAAGATGTTTTAACGCGAATACCTTTAGTAATCGCTTCATCACCCATATAAGCGCCCCAACTCCAAGCCGCACAAATCACATGAGTAGATAATGTTTTAGCAGAAATGCCCATCGCCTCAGAACCATAAAAAGCCATTGGACGAATATACGCAGACGCTAATTTATTTTCACGAACCGCTGTTTTTTGCGCTTCTGAAATAGTCGCTTTATCAAATGGCATTTTCATACCCAAGATATGCGCGCTGCGGAACAATCGATCCGTATGATCTTGCAAACGGAAAATCGCTGTACCTTTATCGGTTTCATAAGCACGCACGCCTTCAAAAACACCCATGCCGTAATGCAAAGTGTGGGTTAATACGTGGGTGGTTGCATCGCGCCAGTTAACTAATTCGCCATCGTACCAAATAAGACCATCACGGTCAGACATCGAGCTTGGTATTGCCATGTTGCTACCTTAAAATTCACAAAAACTCTATTGTAAACTAAAGGCTGGAATTTTCTCAGCATGTTAAAATCAAAAATGATTATTTATTGGAGGTTTTGCGATGTTTTACCCTGTTTTTAAGTTTGGCCGTCAATTTTTACTCATTCTTACACTTTGCTTGCTCGCTTCGTGTGGTGACAGTCAGCCCAGCAAAAGCTTTGTCGGCACTGATATTACAGGCGCAGACTTCTCCAAATCACTCGCTTTAACCGATCACACCGGTACGCCACGCACGCTAGATGACTATAAAGGCAAAGTTATTGTAATGTTTTTTGGCTTTACCCATTGCCCCGATGTTTGCCCAACGACGATGTTAGATTTAAAAAATACGATGAAATTGCTCGGCGATAAAGCGGACGAAGTGCAAGTGTTGTTTGTTACCGTTGATCCTGAGCGTGATACGCAAGAAGTATTAGCAAGGTTTGTTCCTTCTTTCGATAGTCGTTTTATTGGCTTGCGTGGCGATGCGGAACAAACAGCCGAAACAGTTAAAAACTTTAAAATCTATTATGCAAAAGTGCCAGGCAAGAGTGAGAATGATTACTCGATTGACCATAGCGCAGGTATGTATGCCTTTGATAAAAAAGGTAAAGTGAGATTGTATTTAGGCTACGGACAAAAGCCAGAAGATATTGCGAGTGATGTGCAAAACTTGCTGTAAGGGTATCGAAAGTAGGGAGTGCTCGCTTGCAGTACGCCGTATTGAATTTGGTTCACATCCGATGCAATTGCGGCGATAGCTGCTTTAATTCTTTTTCCGCTAGTTTGTAATCAGGATAAATGCTCTCAACCACTGCCCAAAACTTGGCTGAGTGGTTCATTTCTTTTAAATGCGCTAATTCATGGCAGACGACATAATTGATGATGTGTGGTGGGGCTTGTAGTAAACGCCAATTCAATCGAATATCGCCTCGGCTGCTGCAACTGCCCCAGCGTGATTGGGCGCTAGATAACTTGAGTGGTGGTGTGCTTACGCCTAGCTTCGCCGCTAAAACCGCTAAGCGCCTTCCAAAATCAACTTCGGCTTGTTTTTTATACCATTGAATGACTTTGTGTTTGATGACAGCTTCGTCATCAGCTTGTGGCGAGGTAATGGTTAAGCTGTCGTGATTAAACTGCGCTTGTTTGTTTTTTGCGTCTTGCACAACGTTAAGGTTAATTGCATTGCCTAACAATTGCAGGGTTTCGCCATCTTGCCAAATAATAGGTGGAATGTGATTTTGTTTGCGCGCATCTAGCTTACTTACTATCCAATTGGATTTTTCTTGGATGAGTTTTTTTAATTGAAATTCTAAGATGTATTTTGGCGCATGAACAACCAAGCCATCTGCGGTGATTTTTAGACCAACTGTGCGACGCGCTCTGCGTTCTAATTGGTAAGCTATGGTTTCGCCATTGCTCAGTTGAATAGAACTCAGTTTAATGGGTTTCTTTGTCATTATTGAGATGCTATTAATTTGATAGCGTTAGCATCTCTGTTTCAATCCAATCTTCCACTTGTTGATTAAGCGCATCAGGTTTTAAGTCTGCCGATTGAATTGGTTTGCCGATGCTGACTTGAATCACGCCAGGGTGTTTTAGCCAAGAATTTTTACGCCAAAACTCACCTGCATTGTGTGCAACTGGCACAACTTGCGTTTGCGTTTGCGTGTGTGTAGCTAGCCAAGCGCCGCCGATATGGTATTTACCACGTTTGCCTGGCGCGGTCCGCGTGCCTTCAGGAAAAATAACGACCCAGAATTTTTTTGCTAAGCGATCTTTGCCTTGCGTTACTAATTGTTTTAGCGCTTCACGACCTGCTGCGCGATTGATTGCAATCGGCGAGGTGAGCGCTAATGCCCAGCCGAAAAATGGAATCAGTAACAGTGAACGTTTAAGCACCCAAACTTGCGGCGGAAAAATCAATTGTAATGCCAATGTTTCCCAAGCAGATTGATGTTTACACAGAATAATACTTGGACTATTTGGGATATTCTCACGACCTTTTACGTTAAAGCTTAAACCGCAACTAATGCGTAACCACCACAACATACAACGTGCCCATAGACTTAGAAAGCGATAACGTGTTTGCGCGGGGAAAGGAAAGGTGAGCAGGCCAATGGTGGTAAATGGAATGGTAAAAATCCACATGCCAAGGTTGAAAATAAAAGAGCGAATATAAATCATGGATGTCTTAAATGGTGACTTTAATAGCTGAATTTAATAATGTTCGATAATATAGTCAACGGCTTCGGCTAAATTGGCAAAAACCAAGGTATCTTTTGGCAAATTACCAGCGGCCAACGTTTGTTTGCCTTTGCCTGTTTTTACTAACATTGGTTGGCAGCCTACATTGGCAAATGCTTGTAAATCGCGCAAAGCATCGCCCACTGAAGCCACATTGTTTAAATCAATCGAAAAGCGATGGCCAATATCTTCTATCATTTGGCTTTTTGGTTTTCTGCATTCGCAGTTATCAACAGCTGCATGTGGACAGTAAAAAATGGCATCAATATGGCCGCCGACTTGCGCCACGGCATGATGCATTTTGTCATGAATGGCATTGAGGGTGACCATATCAAATAGTCCGCGCGCAACACCCGATTGATTGGTAGCAACGACCACATGGAAACCATGCTGATTCAGCAAAGCAATGGCTTCTAAACTGCCCGCAATCGGAATCCATTCATCTGGGTTTTTAATAAAGTGATCGCTGTCTTTATTAATCACACCATCTCTATCTAGAATGACCAGTTTCATTAAGTCGTTTAACTGGCTAGTTTAGATAAATCAGCAACGCGGTTCATGGCTTGGTGCAACGTTGCCAATAAACCTAAACGATTGGCTTTTAGCGCAGGGTCATCCGCATTCACCATCACATTGTCAAAAAAGTCATCAACAGGTGCTTTTAATACCGCTAAAGCTTGTAATGAGCCAGTATAGTCGCCAGCTTCAAATAGCTTATCCGCCTCCGCTTTTGATGTGTTGAGCGCGGCAGCTAGTGCTTTTTCAGTCTCTTCTTGTAGTAGGCTGTTATCCACTTTAGCTGCAACTTCACCATCAACTTTACGCAAGATATTACCAACACGTTTATTAGCTGCGGCTAATGCAGGCGCTTCAGCCAAGGTTGCAAACGTTTGTACGGCAGCAAGGCGTTGTGGAATTTCATGTAATAGAGCAGGTTCGAGTGAAAGCACTGCATCTACTTCTTGCGCACTGGCACCTTGGTCTTTTAAATTAACGCTCAAACGGTCGAAGCAGAAGGATTTAATGGATGCTAATACTTCTACGTTACCATCAAATTGTTGTAAAGCTAATTGGATTAACGAATCAAATGACAATGGTAATTTTGCATCAATCAACATGCGAATAATACCCAAAGCCTGACGGCGCAAAGCAAATGGATCTTTATCGCCCGTTGGTTTTTCACCAATGCTAAATAGGCCGACTAAGGTTTCTAATTTGTCCGCCAATGCAACGCAAATGCCGACTTGACTACGCGGTAGTTCATCACCTGCAAACCGTGGTTTGTAATGGTCTTCAATCGCAAAAGCGACTGCATCATCCAAGCCTTCATGTTGCGCGTAATAGCGGCCCATAATGCCTTGTAATTCTGGGAATTCATTCACCATATCAGTGATTAAATCGGCTTTTGATAAACGTGCGGCTTGTTCTGCTTTTGCGACTAAGTTTGCATCGCCAAGCTGTTTTGCAATTGCGCCAGCTAGTTTAACAACACGCAGGTTGCGCTCACCTTGTGAGCCCAATTTATTGTGATAAACCACTTTATCCAAATTGGCAATGCGACTTTCCAATGTCTTTTTACGGTCTTGGTCAAAGAAGAATTTTGCATCTGCCAGACGTGGACGTACAACGCGTTCGTTACCACCAATGACAGCGCTTGGGTCAGCTGGATGAATATTCGATACAATTAAGAATTTGCTGGTGAGTTTGCCATTGCTATCTAATAGCGGGAAGTATTTTTGGTTAGACTTCATGGTCAATACCAAACACTCCTGCGGCACTGCTAAAAACTCAGTTTCATATTGGCCAAGCAATACATTGGGTAACTCTACCAATGCGGTTACTTCATCTAATAAATCATCATCTTCAATCGCGCTTAACCCTTCTTTATCAGCCGCTGCTTTTAATTGTTTCACAATATCGGCTTTACGTGCTTCAAAGCTGGCAATCACGGCGCCTTCATCTTTAAGTTGTTGTTCGTAACTGTCTGCATTATTGATAGCAATGACGGCTTTTTTTGATTCAAAACGATGACCAGTTGTCGTGTTGCTTGCGCTCAACCCCAATACGCTGACGGGAATAACATCACTGCCATGTAATGCAATTAAGCCATGCGCAGGTCGCACAAAATTGACTGTTTCCCAGCCATCGTTAATTTGATATGACATGACTTTAGGTATGGGTAATTTAGCTAATGCTTCTTCAATTGCTTTCTGTAAGCCTTCGCTTAAGGTCGCGCCTGTTTTGCTCATGTCTAAGAACAAGTTGTCAGTTTTTCCGTCATTTTCTGTTCTCAGTTTAGCAACGGCTGAAGCATCTAAACCCATGCCATCTAAGCGTTTTAATAACGCTGGCGTGGCTTTGCCTTCTGCATCTAAACCAACTTTAACAGGCATCAATTTTTGCGCCACTTGTTCATCTGCTGCTTTAGCAACCACATCGGTAATATGTGCCGCTAACCGACGCGGTGTGGCAAAGTTTGTCACTATTGAATCTACATTACTTAAACCTTGTGATTGTAATGATGCTGCTAACACGTTAGCAAACGATAAACCTAATGTTTTTAATGCTTTTGGCGGCAGTTCTTCTACCAATAATTCAACGATTAAATTTGCTTTGTTATCACGTAAATTTTGCGTGGTCATTTAATTTCCATTTATTCTCTAAACTGTCATTCTGTGCTCGACACGGAATCCAGTGTCTTTGGTTATGCTTTTAAAGTCGCTAGATTCCGACTTTCGTCGGAATGACAAAAGCTTAAGCAACTTCTTTTTTCTTAATTTCCGCTAACACTTCAGCTGCCCAATCTTTAGGTGCCATAGGAAAGCCTAATCGGGCTCGGCTATCCAAATAACTAGCGGCAACGCTACGTGCTAAATTGCGAATACGGCCAATATAAGCAGCGCGTTCTGTTACAGAAATCGCACCACGCGCATCTAATAAATTAAAGGTATGCGCTGCTTTTAATACTTGCTCATATGCAGGTAATGCCAATTTTTCTTCCATTAAGTGCTGTGCTTGTTTCTCATGCGCATTAAATGCAACGAGTAAAAATTCAACATCAGAATGTTCAAAGTTATACGCGGATTGTTCTTTTTCATTTTGTAAGAACACATCGCCATACTTCACGCCTGGCGAATATTCCAAGTCATACACATTTTCAACACCTTGCAAATACATCGCTAAACGTTCTAAACCGTAAGTGATTTCACCTGTAATCGGTTTGCAGTTAATACCGCCAACTTGTTGGAAATAAGTAAATTGAGTGACTTCCATGCCATTGAGCCAAACTTCCCAACCCAAACCCCAAGCGCCTAAAGTTGGATTTTCCCAATCATCTTCTACAAAACGCACATCGTTTTGTTTTAGGTCAAAACCAAGCGCCTCTAATGAACCCAAATATAAGTCCATGATATTCGCTGGTGCTGGTTTGAGCACCACTTGGAATTGATAGTAATGTTGTAAGCGGTTTGGATTTTCACCATAACGGCCATCATTCGGGCGGCGACTTGGTTGTACGTAGGCGGCTTTCCACGGTTCTGGTCCTAACGCGCGTAAGAAAGTAGCGGTATGGCTAGTGCCAGCGCCAACTTCCATATCGTAAGGTTGTAGCAACGTACAGCCTTGTTTATCCCAATAGTCTTGTAATTTTAAAATAATTTGTTGAAATGTTAATACCATGTGTGTCAATGCAAATAAACTAAAAACAAGATTTTACATGAGAATGCATCGCACAGACTAACTTAAGCAACTGTTTGCGGCATGCTTATGGTTATTCAATTGAAGATTGTTATACGTCATTTAACGCATGAGACAGTATTAGCGTCTTTATTGTATTGTGAGAAAAACAGTTCTTTGATACATTAGCATCATGATTTTTTGGATTAAAAAACGCTTTATTTTTGCACTCATCTTGTGTTTGGGGATGATGCAATTGCTATTGCCTTTTTTGCACGCGCATCACGATGGTGATGTTTTACATGTAAAAAACAAAGCGTCTTTATTACATATCCATGAGATACAAAGAAATGACTTAGCCATGCATCAGTCATTTGATGGCATTAGCGATATACATACTGAGTTGGTTGAGCGTGGGTTTGAAGCCGCTGTTGTTGGTGTAGACCATGCGGTTCCTAGCCAAAAATATATGGATACATTAGATTTAGTGGCGATTTTAGTCGTCATTATTTGTTTAATTGCGTTATCAGGCTTCATCAATCACGCGTATTTCGCTAACGTTAAGCAAGCTTATTCCAACCGACGACCGCTATCGCGCGCACCACCTAACGCCTATAAATAATTGATTACAGGATGCCCATTGGCATCTGTGTTTGTTATTTTTAGGAGTTCTCAATGAAGTTTTTTACATGGATGACCATCGTCATGATGGTACCTATGGTTATGTTTCCATCGCTTTGTTTGGCCGTTGATGCGGTTACACATGAAGATGTATTGCGAGTGAATCCAGCGTTAAGTTTACGTGACGTGTTGGATGCGACAATTAAACATCGGCCGCAGCAAGCCCAATTGCACTTGTATTTTTGTTGCTCTATCTCACTTTCGGATCATTAAGTCTTGCGGCAATGATTTTATCTAACATTCCTTTAGCCATGATAGGGGGCGTATTTGCATTATGGGTTTCAGGCGAGTATTTATCAGTGCCAGCCTCTGTTGGATTTATCGCGTTATTAGGTATTGCGGTACTTAATGGCGTAGTGATGGTCTCGTATTTTAAGCAGCTAGATTATGAAGGGATGCAAAAAAGTTTAATTGCTTTTGAAGGTGCACAGCGCCGTTTAAGACCGGTGCTAATGACGGCAAGTATTGCCGTATTCGGTTTAATTCCGCTCTTGTTTGCGACTGGCCCCGGTTCTGAAATACAAAGACCATTAGCTATCGTGGTGATAGGCGGATTAATCACTTCAACCATACTAACCTTGTTTATATTGCCTATTCTCTATCATCGTTTTTTTGGAAAAGATGACTAAGTAATTAATGGGCTGCTTAAAAACTTGCTTAATAAATTAGATACATTAAGTTAGTGACGTTGTTTGATCAGCAGCCCAACAAGTAAGACGAAACTGAGAATGATGAATAGCCAATTGCCCCAAAGAACATATGGCGTTGTGCCTTTGTAACCTTGCGCAGTGACATTCAGCGTGGTGGTGGTATCGTGCGGCGCATGTGCAAGCACATAACCATGTTGGTCTATCATGGCGGTGGCGCCCGTATTGGTTGAACGCAACACCATGCGGCCTGTTTCTAATGCACGCCCTTGTGAGAACTGCATATGTTGATCAGCCGCGTAGGATTGACCATACCAAGCGTCATTGCTAATATTGACTAACACCGTCGCTTCGGGCAGTTGGCTAATAATTTCTTCACCAAATACATCTTCATAACAAATGTTAACAGCGACTTTTTGATTGTTTAATAACATGGGCTGTTGCTGAGCGCCGCCGCGTGATAAATCACTTAATGGCATGTTCAGCCAATCACGATAAATCCATCCAAGCATTTGTTTTAATGGAATAAACTCACCAAAAGGCACCAAGTGATTTTTGCTATAGGTTTGCGTTGTCGCAGAACCGAAGCTGAATGCGCTATTAAAATATTCTTGTGTATTTCGATTGTAATCAACCATGCCAACAATAACATTGCTGTTATGTTGTTTTGCATGCGTACTTAATTCCTCTTTGATAGCGGGGTCTAGTTGACTGGCAATCACTGGCAATGCAGTTTCTGGCAATACAATTAAATCAGCTTGGCTACTTGTTGTCATGGCGACATATTGGTCAATGGTGCTTTGCGCCGCATCTGGCGACCATTTAATCGCTTGCGGAATATTGCCTTGAATAAGGCTTGCGCTAAATGGCTCACCAATTGGAGATGTCCACGGCACCACTTTTAAAATGCTACCTATAGCAATAAACAGTGTGATAGCGGTAATCACATTGCGGCGCCAAGTTGTGTTGGTGGGCTGATGTTTGTTGGCAAGCCAAATGCCGATGCAAGCAGCAATGCCGACACTAATGGTTGATACCCCATACACGCCAATAATCGGCATATAACCCGCTAAAGGACTATGCGGCACCTGGCTATAGCCGATAGTTAGCCAAGGGAAACCAGTGAAAATCCAACTGCGTATCCAATCAGATAATCCCCACAATATGGCCGTGCTAATGCTCAAGTAACCAATGCGTTTGCTTAAATAGCCAACCAATGCAGGAAACAGTGCCATAAACGCACATAAACAGAACGTACAGAATCCTGCAAACCACCAAGGCATACCGCCAAAATCATGCAAGCTGATGTAAATCCAATAAATGCCAACCGTATATAAACCTAAGCCAAATTGAAAGCCCAACATGAACGTGGCTTTTGCTGATGGTGCTTTTGCAAATAAATAGACAATGCCGATGAGTGCAATAATGGTGGCGGGAAAAAAATAAAAAGGAGCAAAGCCGAGTACGGCAAATGCGCCAAGTAAAAAAGCAAGCAGAGGTTGGAGAAGCAGTTTAGACATAAGATAGCGTTAATGGTTATGTGATGATATTTAGCTTGCACAGTATAAGTGAAAGCAACTAAATGTTAAAAAAAGTTAATGACAGTATGATTAACGCTGTGTGTCTTGACAATGACTGGCCTACGGTAGCGCTATGAGCGCTGGGATAATAAACCTAATTGAGGAGACAAAATAATGAGTATGTGTTCAGAGTTTAAAGAGTTTGCATTAAAAGGCAATGTCATGGATTTGGCGGTTGGTGTGATTATTGGTGCGGCTTTTGGCAAGATTGTTGATTCTTTGGTTAAAGATATTATTATGCCTATCGTTGGCAGTATTTTTGGCAATCTTGATTTTGCTAATATGTATACCGTATTAGGTGAAATGCCAGCAGGAGTAGAAAATAACTTGGCGGCATTAAAAGAAGCAGGTGTGCCAGTATTGGCTTACGGTAGTTTTATCACAGTGGCTATTAACTTTATCATTTTGGCATTTATCATTTTCCAAATGGTGCGTGTGATGAATAAAATGAAAAGAGCCGAGCCAGAAGCTGCACCAGAAGCGCCAGCAGCAGATATTGTATTATTAACAGAAATTCGTGATGCACTTAAGAAAAAGTAAAGCACTTCAAAAAGCTTGAAGCAAGTAATAAAAAAGGGCGATTTAATCGCCCTTTTTTATTATTAATTACAAGTCATTATTTTGGTAATTCATAAGTATGCTCTGGGTCAGCAACCACATCAGAACCATCATTGTTTAAAAACACCACTTGCACCACTTTGTCATCAATGAAATCTAGCTCTGTTGTTTCGTAATACACGCCATTTTCATCGGTATTAATTTTGTGATACTGCCAAATCGAAGCAACAATGCGATTAGAGCCTTTGATTTTTACATCATCCGCTTTGGCTGGTTCACCCAATTGTGCCACAATGGATTTCTTATCAAGTAGTTCAATCGCTTTTACAAAGGCTTTTTCCTCTGTTGGTAACGTCGTTTCTTCAGATAATTCTGTGTTAGTCGTTGTTGATGTTGTAGCATCAGATTGTGCTGAGTCAGATTTTGTGTTGACTGAAGAACAAGCCGTGCAAAAAGCCAATAAAGCAAATACCGTTAACAATTTCATTTTCTAATCTCTAAAAAAGGTTAAGGTAGGAGTTGTAAGCATTAAATTGGTTCAATTATGGTTGATGTATCAGGCAAGATTTCAACCAAAATAGAATGTAAACGCCTACTGTCTGCACGTATAACGGTAATACTTAAATTTTCAACAATAATATGATCGCCTCGTTTTGGCAGATGACCGAAATTATTCACTACCAAACCGCCAATCGTTGAAAACTCTTCATCACTTAATTCGGTGCCAAGTGCTTCATTAAAGTCATCAATTTCAGTTAATGCTTTTACGCGGTAATGTTTTGCAGATTGCTGAATAATATTGTCTTCATCTTCATCATAGTCATACTCGTCTTCAATATCGCCCACAATTTGTTCCAGCACATCCTCAATAGTGACCATACCTGCCACGCCGCCGTACTCATCTACGACCATCGCAATATGATTGCGATTGCTTCTAAATTCTTTTAGTAATACATTGAGACGCTTAGATTCTGGGATGAAAACAGCAGGACGTAACATGTCGCGCACTTCAAAATCTTCACCTGCATAATAACGGAGTAAATCTTTGGCGAGCAAAATGCCAATCACATCATTTTTATCATCTTCGATTACTGGAAAACGACTGTGTGCTGTTTCAATGACATATGGAATAAAGGTTTCTGGCGAGTCGGTGATGTCAATCACATCCATTTGCGAGCGCGGAATCATGATGTCCCGCACTTGCATTTCACTCACTTGTAGCACGCCTTCTATCATAGCAAGCGAATCACTATCCATTAAATGGTTTTCGTATGCGCTATGTAAGAGTTCGACTAACTGTTCGCGGTCTTCTGGTTCACGCAGCAAAAAGTGACTTAAACGTTCTAATAAACTTGGTTTGTTACTTGTTTCCGAGTCGGAAGCCATGCAGGGCACCCTATGTAATAAGATAAGGGTTAGGATACCCTAAATTGATTAAGGTTGTCACCTCAATAGACTCCATTAATGCCGCTTGTTCATCAATTTCATGGTCGTAACCATGCAAGTGCAAAACACCATGCACGGTTAGGTGCGCATAATGGGCTTCAAGGCTTTTGTGTTGTGTGTTTGCTTCGGTAGCAACCACTGGCGCACAAATAATAATATCGCCCATCAAATGCGGCTCTTCTGTCAGTGGAAACGTTAAAACATTGGTTGCATAATCCTTACCACGATAAGCCAAATTGAGCGCACGACCTTCTGCTTCATCCACAATGCGTATCGTCACTTCCGTATCAACGCGCAAGGCTGCTTTAGCCCACTTTCTAAATTGGGTTTTATTCGGAATGTTGCTGATATCACTTGCAACTTGCAGTGTTAATTGAATATTAGGCATGATTGTTTCGTTAATTATATAATCAAATGCATGATTGATTTAAGTTTTGAATTTACTGGAGAGTGCTGGTTATGGCAGGCAGAAAAAGCCGCATGGCATTTTATCAGCTTGCCAAAAGACAAATCAGAAGAAATTAAATTTTTTAATGAAAATATGTCTCATAAAAAGCACGGCTGGGGAGTGGTCCGTGTTGAGGCAACGATAGGCAACGCGACATGTAAAACGTCTATTTTTCCACAAGCAAAACAAGGCACTTATATTTTGCCGATTAAGGCAGCCGTTAGAAAAAAAGAAAATATATTGGTTGGTAACGAGGTGGCCGTGGCATTGAAAATTGACGTTTAACGCTTAGCGTCAGTTGATTTTGACTCTGCGGAGCTTTCATATTTCTCATAAGCGTTAATAATCTTTTGCACCAAAGGATGACGCACAACATCAGCCGCTAAGAACTGAGTGAAGGCGATGCCTTTGACGTCTTTTAAAATCTTTTGCGCTTCAATCAACCCACTCTTTTGACCTCGCTGTAAGTCAATTTGCGTTACATCACCCGTGATGACTGCTTTTGTGCCAAAGCCAATGCGGGTTAAAAACATCTTCATTTGTTCTGGTGTGGTGTTTTGCGCTTCGTCCAAAATAATAAAGCTTTGATTCAAGGTGCGGCCGCGCATATAGGCGAGTGGCGCAACTTCAATGGCATTGCGCTCAAACATTTTAGTGACCGTATCGTAGCCAGCTAAATCATATAAAGCATCGTAAAGCGGACGTAAATAAGGATCAACTTTTTGATTTAAATCGCCTGGTAAAAAGCCTAAGCGTTCACCCGCTTCAACTGCTGGGCGAACCAGTACAATGCGTTTTACGCGGTCACGTGTCATGGCATCCACCGCGCTAGCAACGGCCAAGTAGGTTTTGCCAGTACCCGCTGGGCCAATGCCAAACGTAATGTCATAGTCTTGAATCTGTTTTAAATACTCAATTTGGCGCGGGGTGCGACCATGCAAATCACCACGTCTTGTCATCAACACTGGCATGCCTGCACTAGTTTCCACTTCATCTGGTTCAAGTTTCTCAATCTCAACTAGACCTAGTTGAATATCTTGCAGCTCGATTGGCTTCTTGGCGCGTATATAAAAGTTCTCGACCAATTGCGCCGCCATACGCATATTCTCTTTTTTACCAGTGATGCTAAAGGTGGCGCCGCGGCGATTGATATTCACTTCAAGTGCGGTTTCAATCTGTTTGATATTTTCGTCTAGCGGCCCGCATAAGTTGGCTAGGCGAGTATTGTCTTCTGGTTGTAGTGTAATTTCCATCATATTGAATCGACGATTAAATCAATTCACCTTGTAAGCGTTTTGGGTTGTCTGTATTGGTAATCTTAACCATGACGAATGTGCCGATTAAAGCATTATTTTTTGCAATGGTCACAATGCGGTTGTTGTCGGTTCTGCCTGCTAATAATGAACTGTCTTTTTTAGAGACACCTTCAACCAAAATACGTTGCGTTGTGCCTAACATCGCGCGGCTGATGGCATCACCTTGCAAGTTGTTAATAGCTTGCAATTTGTTCAGACGCGCTAATTTAATTTCTTGCGGCGTGTCATCTTCGATAAACGCCGCTGGTGTGCCTGGGCGTGGGCTATATAAAAAGCTAAAACTATAATCAAAACCAACGTCTTGCATTAACTTGACGGTTGACTCAAAGTCTTTCTCTGTTTCGCCTGGAAAGCCAATAATAAAATCAGAGGTAATGGTGAGGTTGGGGCTAGCAGCTTTTAATTTGCGAATAATGCTTTTGTATTGCAATACAGTGTGATTGCGTTTCATCGCCATCAACATGCGGTCGCTACCTGCTTGCACAGGTAAATGTAGTTGCACCGCTAGCTTGGGCACGTTAGCAAAGCAAGCAATTAAACGATCGCTCATTTCATTTGGATGGCTAGTGGTAAAACGAATACGCTCTATTTGCGGAATTTCCGCAATGGTTTCAATCAACATCGCTAAATCGGCTTCAACATTCTCATAGTCAGCGCGATACGCATTAACATTTTGACCAAGTAAAGTGATTTCTTTTACGCCTTGTTCAGTGAGTT
Organism: Betaproteobacteria bacterium; assembly: GCA_022599515.1. Lineage (GTDB taxonomy): Bacteria > Pseudomonadota > Gammaproteobacteria > Burkholderiales > Methylophilaceae. Next base: position 7,013 of record JAHZMC010000006.1, on the reverse strand, counting down.
GGATGGTCTCTGTCAAAATATCTTCAAAAGGGCGTGAGACCTCTTCACCACGGGTGTAAGGCACTACGCAAAAGCTGCAGTACTTGCTGCAACCTTCCATAATGCTGAGGAAGGCGGTTGCACCTTCCACTTTTGGCGGCGGTAAGTGATCAAATTTTTCTACTTCAGGAAAGCTAATATCCACTTGCGACACACCTGACTGTTGGCGATTCTTAATCATTTCTGGCAAGCGGTGTAAGGTTTGGGGCCCGAAAACGACATCCACATAAGGGGCGCGTTTGATAATGTTGTCACCCTCCTGGGAGGCGACGCAACCGCCAACACCAATCACTAAATTCGGATTTTTTTCTTTGAGCGGGATAAAGCGCCCAAGATGACTAAATACTTTTTCTTCTGCTTTTTCACGCACCGAGCAGGTGTTGAGCAAAATCACATCAGCATCTTCAGGTGTGTCGGTCTCTATCATGCCATCGCTGGCAGCTAGCATATCTTTCATGCGTGATGAGTCGTAGACGTTCATCTGGCAGCCAAATGATTTAACAAAGATTTTTTTTGCGTTTGTCACAAATGAATAGGCTTTTTAGCAAGTTGATTGAGTTTGGTATTTTAACGCATTTGACCCGACTATGTATTTTGGAAATACACAGAACTATTGTGTAAATGCATTTTGTAAATTGTTCATGAATAGGGCAAAACTAGAATAGCAAGGTAAAATGACGAATCTATTTTGAAATAAAGTTTGATATGCAAGCCCTACCTATTTTTATGAATATCGTTAACCAACACTGTGTGGTGATTGGCGGTGGTGATGTTGCAACACGAAAAGTCATGATGTTGCTGAAAGCGCAGGCGGCGATTACGCTCGTTTCGCCAGAGGTTTGTCATGAGCTACAAGCCATGATTGATGCCGATAAAATAAAGCATCTCAATACAATATTCGCAGCAGATCAGTTAGCTGGTGCGCGGTTGGTGATTGCTGCAACAGATGATGAAGCAGTGAATGAAGCGGTTTCTATGGCAGCGCAAGCCACTAATATTCCAGTCAACGTAGTGGATGCGCCAGCGTTATGTACCTTTACCATGGGCTCGATTATTGACCGTAGTCCAATTGTGATTGCTGTTTCGTCTGAAGGTAATGCGCCCGTACTTGCGCGCTATGTGCGGGCAAAAATTGAAACCATGTTGCCAGCCGCTTATGGGCGCATTGCTGAAATTGCAGGTGAGTTTCGTGAGCAAGTAAAAGCTAAATTTACCACAACACAGGCGAGACGGATTTTTTGGGAAGGCATATTGCAAGGCCCTTTAGTTGAGCGTGTGTTATCAGGTCAAGAGCAAGCAGCGCGTGAGTTTCTTCAAGAATCACTAACGAAAGCCGATAACACGGTACAACAAGGGGAAGTGTACTTGGTTGGCGGCGGTCCTGGCGACCCTGATTTACTCACTTTTCGTGCATTGCGGTTGATGCAGCAATGTGATGTGTGTGTGTATGACAAGCTTGTTAGTCCTGAAGTGATGGAGTTGGTGCGTCGTGATGCTGAGCTTATTTATGTGGGTAAAGCACGCGACCAGCACACCTTGCCACAAGAGGAAATCAATCAATTATTAGCTAGGCTGGCACTAGAAGGTAAGCGCGTGCTGCGCTTAAAAGGCGGCGACCCTTTTATATTTGGTCGTGGTGGTGAAGAGATTGAAACCTTGATGCAACATAATGTGCCGTTTCAAGTTGTACCAGGTATTACCGCGGCTAGTGGCGTATCGAGCTACGCTGGTATTCCGCTCACGCATCGTGATTATGCGCAAGCATGTTTGTTTATGACAGGTCACTTAAAAGATGGCTCTTTAGATTTGGATTGGGAAGCAATGATGCGTCCCAATCAAACCTTGGTTATTTATATGGGTTTAATTGGGCTGGAAGGAATTTGTCAGCATTTGATTAAAAAGGGCATGGCGGCAAGTATGCCGATTGCAATTGTTCAGCAAGGAACGACGCAACGACAGCGTGTGCTGACAGGCACTTTGTTAGATATGCCTGAGAAGGTCAAGTTGGCGCAATTAAAGGCGCCTTGTTTAACGATTATTGGTGAAGTGGTTCTATTAAGAGAAAAATTAAATTGGTTCAATCCGACAACATAACGATCGCTTTAGTAGGGTTTTGCAAAGATGGCAGCAAAACATACGCGTAAGCTTAGTCGCCCTAAAAAACCAGCAGAATTTTATGTGTTGGTTTTAGAGCAGGATGTTGCCTTCGCGCAAAGCTTAAAGTTTGACTTAGAAAGACGGTTGCCAGTTAAGGTTGTCACGGTTCATTCTCTTAGCGCGACCCGATTATTATTAAAAAGAAACCCACACCAATTCTTTTTAAGTATTAGCGCTGTGGCGAAAGATTTTAAGCAAATTGATTTGCTTAAATCATTTAACATTCCAGTGATTGCTGTGATAGACCAATATGAAGACGCGCTACGCGATCAGCTAATCAAAAAAAATGTACTAGATTATGTGGTGAAAACAACCAGTGCAGATACGACTTATGTCTGTGATTTAGTCGCCCGTGCTTTTAAAAATAAGACCATCAAAGTTTTGGTTATTGATGATTCCAAAGTCTCACAGTTCGTTATTGCAAGAGAGCTTGCCTTGCAAAAATTTCAAGTGATGCAAGTCGATAATGGAGTGGGCGCTGCTGGTATCTTAGAAAAACATGCTGACATCAAACTTATTTTGGTTGATTACCATATGAAATTAATCGACGGCATTAGTTTTGTTAAGCAGATTAGGGCACATTATCCAAAAGATAGAATGCTTATTATTGGTATGTCCACGTCAACCGATCCTCGGTTAGCGGTTAAATTTCTTAAAGCAGGGGCAAACGATTTTATTCATAAGCCATTTAACTTTGAAATGATGCTGTGTCGGATTAATCAAAACTTAGATATGTTAGATGCTGTTGAGTATGCAAAACAGTTATCCAATGTCGATTATCTGAGTAATGTCTTTAACAGACGCTACTTTTTTGAGCAAGGTAATCAAATAGTAAGAGATCTCAAAAAAGGCGATGTACTAACAGTTGTGATGATTGATATTGATTATTTTAAAATCATTAATGATGTTTATGGTCATGATGTTGGAGATGAGGTCATTAAAGATATTGCTACGGCTCTAAAACAATATTTTTCTGAAGATATTGTGGCGCGAATGGGCGGTGAAGAATTTGCTGTAATGAGCACTAGCCCGCAGTATTTAACCAGTTATGAACGAATTAAAAGGTTTCGAGAAAAAATCGCTAATCAAGTGTTAACGATTAAGGGAAATACGATTCAATATAGTTGTAGCATGGGAGTAAGTAGCTATGTTGGTAAAAGCTTAGATGGTATGCTGGTGCAAGCCGATCGATTGCTCTATTTAGCAAAGCAAAATGGACGAAATCGTGTTGAAGGCGAGCCTATCGGCAGCACTGATTAAGCTAACGATGCTGAATAGGGAGTGATACTCGCGCTTCCAAGCCCCCATCTGTGCGATTAATCAGTTGGAGCGTGCCATGATGTAGTTTTGCTATACGGTTGCAAATGGCTAGCCCTAGACCACTTCCGCCTTCATTTTTCGTTCGAGCGCTATCAAGTCGCTCAAAAGCACGCAATAAACGTTCAGCTTGTCCTGCAGGAATGCCTGGACCACGGTCTAAAACGCTAATCACAATTTCTTCTGCTGTGATGCGACTTTCAACAATGACTTCCTCTTTTGTATAGGCATAAGCATTACCAACTAAGTTGTCTAATAAGCGTTGCATAGCCAATGGGCGCAATGGAATAAAGTAAGTGGGGCTTAGTTTTACCTCAAGTTTGCGGCCTGCGCGTGCTTGGCGATCAGCCAGGGACCTAAGCAGCACATTAATATCCATCATTTTGGTTGATTCGCCTTCAACGCCTCGCACAAAATCCAAAAACTGATGAATGATATTGTCCATGTCGGCAATATCTTCAATCATGCCTTCTTTCATTTGAGAAGCGCCATCTTCAGGTAGCAGTTCTACCGCAAGACGTAGGCGGGCTAGCGGTGTGCGAATGTCATGGGATACGCCAGCCAACAATAGCGTGCGCTCGCTATCAAGTCTTACTAATGCATCAGCCATTTCGTTAAAGGTTTGGTTAACCTCACGTAGTTCGTCTAAGCTGTCTTCAGGCAATTTGGGCGCAGGCTCGCCATTGCGTAATTTATCCGCTGCGTATGCTAATAAATTTAAAGGGCGATTAATACGTGCCGCAGTAATATAAGCGCCTGCCAGAGATAAAAGACCAATCAATGCCGCCCAGCCTAGCCAATGCAGTGGGAATGGTCGGTCAACTTGAATTTTAGGAATGACGACCCAAAAATCATCAAGTTCTACATTAAAGCTAATCCATAAACCTGCTACGCCATAATGATTAACGGTAATGATGGTTTCTTCGCCTAAACGCTCACGAATTTTTCTGGCGATTAACTGTACAAATGGATCTTTAGGTAAAGGTTCGATGCGCTCCATAAAGTCAGCAGCATAAACGCGAACGCCTTCACGGCCAGAAAGTTCAGAAAGCAAAGCGCCTCTTCTATTCTCATGCGAGGCGATTAAAGACGCACGGGTGTAGTTAACAATCGTTACCGCTTGCAATGCTGCCATTTCAGCACGAGGCTCGCGATCAAAATAATCAAATATCTTGAGCGAGCCATAAATGCTAATAGCCAACAGGATAGCAATCAATAACATCAGCCTTGCTAAAATGGTGCGTGGGAGCAGTCTCAATTTAATTGATTATTTAATTATTTACGTTGAATGGATAGTGATTAGATTCGCCATCAGGGATAAAAACATAACCGAAGCCCCACATGGTTTTTAAGAAGTGCGGTTGTGCTGGATTTGGCTCGATTAAACGACGTAAACGGGAAACTTGCACATCTATACTACGATCAAAAACATCAAGCTCTCTACCGCGAGCGAGTTGCATTAGGCGATCACGTGAAAGCGGCTTTCTTGGGTGTTCGGTAAAGACTTTTAATAACGCAAACTCTCCGCTGGTAATGGTAATGTTTTCGCCATTTTTAGTCAAACTACGATTGCCAGCATCAAAAATAAAATCACCAAATTGGAATGTTTCTGCTGTTGTCACATTTGCTTTTGGACTGTGCTCATGGCGGCGCATCACTGCATTAATGCGCGCTAAAAGTTCGCGTGGATTAAATGGTTTTGGCAGATAGTCATCTGCACCCATTTCTAATCCAATAATGCGATCAATTTCGTCACCACGTGCGGTCAACATAATAATAGGTGTGATGATATTGTTTCCTCGCAAACGACGGCATATTGCTAGGCCATCTTCGCCAGGGAGCATTAAGTCTAATACAAATAAGTCAAACTGCTCAGTTTCTAAGACAGTATCCATTTCTTTAGAATCGGAGACTGTTTTAATATCAAAGCCTTGTTCAGTCAAGTAGCGCTGTAATAATTCACGCATGCGTAAATCATCGTCTACCATTAATATTTTTTTGATCTCAGCCATGTTTTATCGCTCTTTAGAGTTGATTTGCTTTCGTAGCATTATTTGACAATGGATAAGTATAGGTCTTCATAATAGATAAATCTAGAATTAGGCGAACTTTTCTTTAAATAATCGCCTCTTAATCACAGCTTATGTAAATATCTCTCTAGTTACAATTTATTACAATTGCAAGCGCGTATGAAACATTCCACTTACAAAGTTGATTCATTATACTCCTACGCTATTGCACACAGAGTGGATTTATTTGGAGTTAAAACATTAAAATATGCTGACAAATAAAATCCTATTTTGGTTACAGTTTTTGCTACTCACGATGTTGAGTGCGGCTTTTGTTTTTCCTTCACTTGCAGGGCCAGTCTCCCTTTCTGATTCTACTGATTCAACTGGAACCTCATTAGTGCCAGGTGATACTGACGATCCTATTTATGGCTTGGAAAAAACGCTTGAGTATAATTTCAGTCCTGTTGATCGTGCTTTATTACGCAAGGCGTTAACAGATTACGCAAAGAATAATGATCCAGAACATATTAAAATTAAACGTCAACGACAATTGATGCGAGATAGTTTAAAAGAGCGATTTGCACAATGTAATAACGATTTAGACGACTCGCTTGATCGTCAAGAAGTGACTGAATGTTTGCCGCAAATTGCACGTCATTTTAACGCTGTTGATGTAGATGAAGACAATGTGATTACCTTCGATGAGCTTGAGCTAGCACAAGCTAAATGGAGAGAACGCCATAGAGCCGCAGAAGCAAAACTGGAGTTGCAACGTATCAAAGAAGTTGAGGCTGAAATTAAAAAGAAGGCAGCACAGCCGAAAGAGAGTAAACAAGCAGCAACATCAGGTCAACATCCAAGCTAGTCATCTCCCCACCTTCCTCGCTTTTATATTCAAGTTTTAGAATAAGCCTTTTTGATTTCCTAGCTGTTTGCGCTACAGTTGTATTATGAATAATTTAGCGCAGACAATTGTTGAAGTGATTGGCTCTATCAAAGCAGTCGATGCGCATCAGTGGGATGCGCTAGTTGTAGGAATGCCACTGTTAAGTCACGCTTTTTTAGCGGCATTAGAAACTTCAGGTTCCGTTGGTGAAGGAACTGGTTGGGCTCCATGTATCATTACTATTCGTCAGCATGACGCGCTAATTGGCGCAATTCCGCTTTACATTAAGAGTCATTCATATGGTGAATATGTGTTTGATTGGGCTTGGGCAGATGCGTATGAGCAAAATGGCTATGCTTACTATCCAAAACTGCTCGCCGCCATTCCTTTTTCACCCATTACGAGTGCACGCTTGCTTGCTAATGATGATGAAACGAAATTATTACTGATTGAGGCGCTAGAATCGGTGATGCAACAGCATTCACTTTCTAGTGCGCATGTCTTGTTCCCTGATGACGTTGATGCCGCGTTGTTAGCACAAACAGGGTGGATGAAGCGGACGGGTGTGCAGTTCAGATGGGAGAATGCAGGCTATCAATCTT
>JAHZMC010000087.1 GCA_022599515.1 Betaproteobacteria bacterium | reverse complement strand
GCTGCTGTGGTACTACGCCGCCACATATTAAGGCGATTTATAACGCCGTTAAAGATTGTCCGCCCCGTCAAATTCCAACGCAAGCACCAGTCACTAAATTGGCTGGTTTAGAACCTTTTATCATTGATGAAGACTCTTTATATGTAAACGTTGGTGAACGGACTAACGTCACTGGCTCCAAAGCCTTTGCCCGATTGATTATCAATGAGCAATATGAAGAAGCGTTGAGTGTTGCCAGACAGCAAGTAGAAAATGGTGCGCAAATCATTGATATCAATATGGATGAAGGCATGTTGGATGCGGTCAAGGCCATGACGCACTTCCTGAATCTGGTGGCTTCAGAACCCGATATTGCCCGCGTACCAATCATGCTGGACTCTTCCAAATGGGGAGTGCTTGAAGCGGGTTTGAAGTGTGTGCAAGGTAAAGCGATTGTTAATTCAATCTCAATGAAAGAGGGCGAGGCTGAATTTTTACGCCAAGCTAAATTATGTCGCCGCTATGGCGCGGCCGTGATTGTGATGGCGTTTGATGAAAAAGGCCAAGCCGACACCTTTGCGCGTAAAACAGAAATCTGTAAACGTGCTTACGATTTACTTGTGGCCAATGATTTTCCGCCAGAAGATATTATTTTCGACCCGAATATTTTTGCGATTGCGACTGGTATTGAAGAGCATAACAATTATGCGGTCGATTTTATTGATGCAACGCGGTGGATTAAACAAAACTTACCGCATGCTAAAATCTCTGGTGGTGTCTCAAATGTGAGCTTCAGCTTCCGTGGTAACAATCCTGCGCGTGAAGCGATTCATACCGTTTTTCTCTACCATGCAATTAAAGCAGGTATGACCATGGGTATCGTCAACGCAGGCATGATGGGCGTTTACGACGACTTGTCCGACGAGCTGCGTGAGCGCGTAGAAGATGTTGTGTTAAACCGACGCGATGATGCAACGGAACGCATGATTGAAATCGCTGGCACCTTGGTGGCGAGTGATAAAAAAGAAAGCACGACATTAGAGTGGCGCGGTACGCTTGAGAGTCCTGTTACCGTTGAAAAACGGCTTAGCCATGCCATGGTGCATGGGATTACTGATTTTATTGTGGAAGATACCGAAGAAGCGCGTTTAGCAGTAGCAGCAAAAAATGGTCGGCCTATTCATGTGATTGAAGGTCCATTAATGGATGGCATGAATGTGGTCGGTGATTTATTTGGTCAAGGCAAAATGTTTTTACCCCAAGTGGTGAAATCTGCTCGCGTGATGAAAGCAGCTGTTGCCCATCTAATTCCATTTATTGAAGCAGAAAAAGCCGCAGAAGAAGCACGTACAGGTATTGTCGCTAAGCCAAAAGGCAAAGTGGTGATTGCAACAGTCAAAGGCGATGTGCATGATATTGGTAAAAATATTGTGAGTGTTGTGCTGCAATGTAATAACTTTGAAGTGGTGAATATGGGCGTGATGGTGCCTGCCGCTGAGATTTTGGCGATGGCAAAAGCAGAGAACGCCGATATTATTGGCTTAAGCGGTTTGATCACACCATCATTAGAAGAGATGACTTATATCGCTAAAGAAATGCAACGCGATCCGCATTTTAGTGGTTTGAAAACGCCCTTACTGATTGGTGGAGCCACTACTTCGCGTGCGCACACGGCCGTAAAAATTGCGCCGCATTATGAAGGCCCTGTCGTTTATGTGCCAGATGCTTCACGCTCTGTTTCGGTTATGCAAAACCTACTCACGCCAGAAACGCGTGGCGCTTACTTAGCTGAAATCCAAGCCGATTACGAAAAAGCACGTACGCAACATGCCAATAAAAAAGGCGTGCCGATGCTGACCATTGCACAAGCGCGAGCGAATAAAGCGAAATTAACTTTTGCAGGTGACAATGCGCCAGTAAAGCCAAAGTTTATTGGTCGCCGTGTGTTTAAAAATATTGATTTAAGCTTAATCGCGCAATATATCGATTGGGGACCTTTCTTCCAAACATGGGATTTAGCAGGTTCTTACCCAGCAATTTTAGACGATGCAGTTGTGGGTGAAGCGGCAACCAAGGTTTTTGCTGAAGCAAAAGACATGTTGAAAAAAGTGATTGATGGTCGCTGGCTCAGCGCAAACGGTGTGATTGCATTGATGCCAGCCAACATGGTCAATGATGATGATATTGAAATTTACACTGATGAAAGCCGCAATGAGATCGCGTTTACTTACTATGGTATGCGTCAACAAACGCAAAAACCAGTGATTGATGGCGTGCCACGTCCAAACCAATGCTTAGCCGACTTTATTGCACCAAAAGGTGAGGCGGATGATTATATTGGTTTGTTTGCGGTGACTGGCGGCTTGGGTATCGACAAAATCGCTAAACGCTTCAGAGATGCCAACGATGATTACAGCGGTATCATGTTCCAATCATTGGCGGATCGTTTAGCTGAAGCTTTTGCTGAATATATGCATGAACGAATTAGAACAGATTTATGGGGTTATGCGCCTAAAGAAAAATTAGATACAGAAGCTTTAATTAAAGAAGAATATCAAGGTATTCGTCCTGCGCCTGGTTATCCAGCTTGCCCAGATCATACGGTTAAAACGAACATGTTTAAGCTATTGCAATGTGATGAAATTGGCATGCAGCTAACAGAAAGCTTTGCCATGATGCCGGCCGCCGCAGTCAGTGGCTTCTATTTTGCCCATCCAGAAAGTAAGTATTTTAGTGTGGATAAAATAGGCACGGATCAATTAGAAGAAATGGCGACGCGTCGAAACTTACCGAAGGACTATCTAGAGCGTTGGCTTTCGCCTAACTTAAGTTAAATGGATAATCAGCTGGCTGGGCGCTTAATTCGTTCCGCTCAGCTGATTTGACCATTCAATGCATTCGACTTGGATATTCAGTAAATCTTCCGCTGAAATATCCAATCCATTGAGTTCATAATGGGTAGCATCAAAGTTACCCAACTCCACGTCTTTAACCAATTTTAATAGTTGGCCATGCGTTCCAGTTTGTTCGAGAATGGCTTTTTTAAGACTGCTAGAAAGCCCAATATCATTCAATTTCTTCTAACGGAGAATGAATGACATCATCTGCCATTGGTAGCATACCAACCATAAAAGCCTGTTCGCTAAAGTTAGCTTGATAACTCTCAGTTTTTTGGGCGATGAGTTCCATTAATCGAGCGCGATTAGCAACTTGTAACATAATGGCGTCACTGGCAGGGTTGCTCGGTGCTGCATACATCAGTAATTGCACCCAACGTAACATCTGTTTTTGACCTAACGTCATAATCGCTTGGCGGATAGATTGAACTGGTTCTCTACCACCAATAACGCCAACATAATTAACCAGTTTTAACAAACCAAGCGTTAAACTAGCGCGTTCTTGAACAAATTTTCCAGCTCAACTAAATCAGCATCACAAAGCAGCATACCAATCATGCGCATCAAACACATTTGATCGGGCTGAGGTTGTGCTCCGTTTAAGATGGTTGGTTTGGCAAAAAAGTAACCATGATAAGCATCAAAATTAAGCTGTTGACAAGCTAAAAAATTACTTCGTCTTCTACTTTTTCAGCCACAATTTTGGCGGCCGATTTTTTGCGTATGACTGCGATATAAGTTGCTGCTTGCTCAAGTGAGATTGTTAATAAATCAATTTTGACATAATTCACATGCGGTAATAACACGATATGCTCAGATCGATTGGCATAATCGACAATCGCTATCTTAAAACTCAACTCTTTTAATGCTTTGCATCTTGTGATGATTTGCGCATTAATAGGAATGTCTTCCAGTATTTCTAATGCAATGCGCTTCACTGGTAATAACTCGATGGTATCTCACATCAGCGAACTGGCTGCAATATTTCAAAACCCCAATTTATTTTGCAGAATCTGGTCATTACCAAATTGGCTGAGCAGATTAACAATCACACCAGAAGTGGCTGATAAGTCATCGATATTGGTATTGCTATCCTAAACTTTTGCACGAAATAATAATTCGTAATCAATGGTTTGTTGTTGCCCATTTAGTATCAGATGAAGCCCTAAAAAAACTTAACTGGTATCAATCTCAGTTGTTGGAATGATTGGCTGGTTCATTTAACTGTCTTCTCTATATAATCACATTAAATCTGTCTTTTTAGGGTTACTTTGGCTTATTATTACGTTATAGCCACACATCTGTATAACGACAAATTAACGCATAACTTTAATCATTTTTTGACAAAAATGGAGAGACAATATTGCTTCGTTTCTATTTGGCAATAGGGTTGATTAAAAGGCTAGGCTCGTATTCAATTTTGCAAATAAACGAACAGAAATAATCAAGCAGAAATAAAATAGACATGCATATTCATATATTAGGTATCTGCGGCACTTTTATGGGCGGTATTGCTGCGCTTGCTCAACAATCTGGTTATAAAGTCACTGGCTGTGATGCCAATGTATACCCACCCATGAGCACCCAGTTGGAAGCGAAAGGCATTCAATTGATTGAAGGCTATACCCCTGAACAAACCAAACTTAATCCAGATATCTATGTGATTGGTAATGCTGTGAGTCGCGGCAATCCATTGATGGAGGAAATCTTAAACCAAGGATTACCGTATATTTCAGGGCCGCAATGGCTCGCTGAGCATGTGTTGCAAGGAAAGTGGGTGCTCGCTGTTGCTGGGACGCATGGCAAAACAACTACTTCATCCATGTTAGCCTGGATATTAGAATACGCAGGTTTATCACCAGGGTTTTTAATTGGTGGCGTGCCTGAAAACTTTGCCGTTTCAGCGCGTTTGCCAAGTCAGCCCATGCAAGATGCAAACAGTATTTCGCCTTTTTTTGTCATTGAAGCAGACGAGTACGACACAGCATTTTTTGATAAACGTTCTAAATTTGTGCATTACCACCCACGCACCGCGGTGCTGAATAATTTAGAATTTGATCATGCGGATATTTTTGAAGATTTAGCTGCGATTGAAAAACAATTTCATCATCTTGTTAGAACCATTCCGCAAAATGGTCTACTTGTGAGTAATGTAGAAGCCAGTTTGCAACGGGTGATAGAGAAAGGTTGTTGGACGCCAGTTGAAATCTTCGGTAGTGAAGATAAATGGCACGCAAAAAATGCACAAAGCGATGGCAGTTTTGATGTGATGTTTGGCTCAGCACTGCAAGGGCGTTTAGCTTGGGACATCATTGGTCGACACAATCAAATGAATGCTTTGGCCAGTATTGCTGCAGCGAGGCACGTGGGCGTGCCAGTCGAACAAAGTATTGCCGCATTAACTGCGTTTAAAAATGTAAAACGTCGCATGGAGTTACGCGGTGTGGTCAGCAATATTCATGTTTATGATGACTTCGCCCATCATCCGACTGCCATTGCAACTACGATCGCCGGGTTGCGAGATAAAGTTGGGAAAGCGCGGATTTTGGCAGTATTAGAACCACGCTCTAATACGATGAAACTAGGTACAACGAAAGCCGCATTACCAGCCAGCTTGGTTGATGCTGATGCAGTATTTTGTTACGGTGGCAATGTCGATTGGGATGTTGCAGAAGCCTTGCAAACCATCGCACATAAATCTCAGGTGTTTACCGACTTGGATGGTTTGATTGCGGCGATAGCGAAAATGGCACAAGCAGGCGATCATATTTTGGTGATGAGTAATGGCGGCTTCGGTGGCATTCATCAAAAACTTCTTGATACGTTGATGTGAGTCGAGTGGATAATTTCTTAAAAAATTTAACGCCTTTTGCCATAGCCATTTGGTTTTCCGTTGCTGTGCATGCTGTGTTACTTGCTGTTAAATTTGAGCCAGAGTTAAAAGAAGCAATTAAGCGCTTACCTTCGCTTGAAGTAGTGTTAGTGAATGCTAAAACGGAACAAGCGCCTGACAATGCCGAGTTACTTGCCCAAGCAAATCTAGATCGCGGAGGCAATACCGATGACAATCGACAAATGAAAACGGTGTTACCTGCACCGCCACGTCAAAAAGCTGAAGTTAAATTTCAAGAAAAAAAAGAAGCGGAGATAGCAGCAAAGTTAGTAAAATTAAAAGCGAATGAAGAGCAAGAAGAAAAGAAGGTAAAAGATTTGGAGAAGCAAGCAAAAGTGTTGTTAACGCAGCTTAAATCCGACAAAAAAGTTGCATCAGACTCGGAAAAAAAGACAACGACGCGGGTAGTGGAACCTGAGCTAGCGCAAGAAAACTTAATTTCAAGAAAACTCAATCGAGATGACTTATTGGCAGCCAGTATAGAAATTGACCGCTTAGAAGCGCAAATTGCCAAACAACAAGAAGGGTATCAAAAGCGACCAAAACGGCGCTTACTTGGCGCGCGAACCAAAGAAGCTGATGATGCCTTATACCTAGAGGCGTGGCGTCAAAAAGTGGAGCGCATTGGTAATATGAATTACCCCACAACCGCAAGAGCGCAGAAAATCTATGGCACATTGCAATTAACTGTATCTATTCGAGCCGATGGTTCTGTTGAAGGCATTACGATTGATAAAAGCTCTGGATCTAAAATACTGGACGATGCCGCGATTAATATTGTTAAGCTGGCTGCGCCATATGCAAATTTCTCTGAGAAGATGAAAAAGACAACTGATATTTTACGGATTGCCAGGACTTGGACTTTTACCAACGAGGATGCCCTCTACACAAAATAAGTCATTATCTTTCAATGTCATGTGGCGTAATTTTGTTTGCTGTACTAATCTTTTTATCAGTATTTTTGGATTATATTTATGAATAACCACTTTAAACACCACATCTTTTTCTGCTTAAACCAACGTCCAGATGGTGAATCATGTTGCCAAGATAAAGGCGCGGAAGCGGCTTTTGATTATATGAAATCACATGTTAAAAAATTAGGATTAAGTGGAAAAGACAAAGTGCGGGTGAATCGTGCGGGGTGTTTTGACCGTTGTGGAGAGGGTCCGTTGATGGTGGTTTATCCTGAGGCGGTTTGGTATACTTTTGTGGATAATGACGATATTGATGAGATTGTCGAAAGTCACTTAATCAATAACAACGTTGTAAAGCGCTTGTTAATCGATTAGTTTATTCGCCTAAAGCACAAGTAATGTGTGCGGTAATCTTTGTTTTTAATTGACCTAATACAGCCAGTGAGAGCGCAGGTTGTTTGCCTGTCTGTGTTGCTTCCCCCCAATGACTATTCGGAAAGTGTTTGTCCGTTTCAAATCTTGGAATGATATGCCAATGCATATGTGGTGTTTTGTTGCCTAAGCTGGCTAAGTTGATTTTATCTGGTTGGATGACTTCGCGCATGGCGGTTTCAACGGCAAGCACGACTTTCATGGTGCACGCACGATCGGCTGGTGCTAAATCAGTCATTTCTTTGACGTGTGTTTTTAATTCTACGCGGCAATAAGCGGGATAATCTGCATCATTGAGTAACACAACTCGACAAAAATCATCTTGCCATAAAATAAGATGCGCACTGGGTTGGCACAATACGCACTCTTGGTTGTCTACCATTTAAGAGGCTGCCAACATACGTTCTAACGTGAGTTTGGCTAATTTCGCTTCATCTTCAGGCACCGTAATTTGGTTAACGATATTGCCTTCGACTAAGTTTTCCAAACACCAAGCCAAATGCTGTGGATCGATACGTGCCATGGTAGAGCACTCGCACACCACATGACTCATAAACTGCACCAGTTTACCTTGCGGTTTCATTTGTTCAGCTAAACGCGTTACTAAATTTAATTCTGTACCTACTAACCATTTAGTATTAGGCTCAGCCTCGGTAACCGTTTTTAAAATATACTCTGTCGAGCCAACAAAATCAGAGTTTAAACACACTTCGAATGGCGCTTCAGGATGTGAAATAATATTGCTATCTGGGTGTTCTTTTTTGAATTGCTCGATATTTTGCAGACGGAACATTTGATGTACTGCGCAATGACCTTTCCACAATAGAATTTTAGCGTTTTTGATTTGTTCAATCGTTAAGCCACCTTGCGGTTGGTCAGGGTCCCAAATTGGCATTTCTTCCAGTGGAATGCCCATTTTGTGACCACTCCAACGACCCAAGTTTTGATCAGGGAAAAACAATACTTTTTCGCGTTGTTTAAAACTCCACTCCAAAATTTTCGGCGCATTGGTGCTGGTGCAGACAATGCCGCCATGCTCACCACAAAACGCTTTTAAGTCAGCGGCAGAGTTAATATAAGTGACAGGCGTGATGGTTTCATCAAAATCTAATACTTTGTTTAATTCACGATAACTACGCTCTACTTTCGCTAAGTTCGCCATATCTGCCATTGAGCAACCAGCCGCTAAGTCAGGCAGAATCACTACTTGGTCTGGACGGCTCAAAATATCGGCGACTTCAGCCATAAAATGCACGCCTAAAAACACGATAAACTCCGCATCTAAATTTTCACAATATTTAGACAGCTTGAGTGAATCGCCTGAAAAATCAGCATGACGATACACGCTTTCATGTTGATAGTGATGGCCTAGAATCACCAAGCGCTTACCCAGTTTTTCGCGTGCTGCCAAAATACGGGCTTGGCAATCATCATCCTTTTTAGATTGAAAGTGATTAAATTGAATGGGGACGGCTTGTGCTTGCATAATGTGTTTAAGACTTAATCTTGGTAAAAGTAGATTTTATAACGATGCGCTTCATAAGGGAAATGCCTAAAGCGTCATTTGGTGTTTCTCACCCAATCTTTTGAGCGCATCAACATTGGTCCAAGAAAAAACACGCTGCGCTGCTTCGCGCCAATCAACCCATTCATAACGCACATGCTCGTTAGGTTCGAGCGTAATGGCTAAAGGTGCTGACAAGGTTAATCCAAATAAATGCTCCACATTTTCCGTCACACCATCCGCATAACGATAACGCCAATGCGGGTAAATTTCGTAGGTGTTATTAGCTTGCCAATCTTGAAAATCATAAGCCAATGCGTCTAATCCCGTTTCTTCTCTCACTTCCCGAATAGCCGCTTGATACGGCGTTTCGTCGCCTTCAAGGCTGCCTGTTACCGACTGCCAAAAACCTGCTTTATCCGCACGCTCCATAAGCAGCACTTGCAAATCAACAGTATGAATCAGCACCAGTGCAGAAATTGGTGTTTTAGGTTTTTTTAGCAGAGGTTAAATCCTTGGGTAATTTGAAAATAACACTCTCGATAACACCTTGTAGTTCGGTGATGTGATGAGCACCCATCGTTTGCAATGTGGCAATCACTTCTTTAACTAATACTTCTGGTGCCGATGCGCCTGCAGACACACCAATTTTCTTTTTATTGACTAACCACTCTGGTTTTAAGTGTGAGGCGTTATCAACCATATAAGCTTCCACACCTTGATTTTCGGCTACTTCACGTAAACGATTAGAGTTAGAGCTATTGGGTGAGCCAACGATAATCACTAAATCGCAATCCTTTGCCATGATTTTGACAGCATCTTGACGGTTTTGCGTGGCATAGCAAATGTCATCACTTTTTGGACCTTGAATCGATGGAAACTTATCTTTAAGTGCTTGAATCACTTGTGCCGCATCATCCATTGAAAGTGTTGTTTGCGTTACATAAGCTAATTTGTTGGCATCTTTTACAGCTAGTTTAGCAACATCTTCTGGTGTTTCAACCAAATACATACCTGCTTCAGTTTGTCCCATCGTGCCTTCAACTTCAGGGTGACCTTTATGCCCAATCATGACAATTTCCATATCATCTTTCCGCATTTTGGCCACTTCAATATGCACTTTGGTCACCAGTGGGCAAGTCGCGTCAAATGCGGTTAGTCCACGTGCATCAGCTTCAGCACGAATGGCTTTTGAAACGCCATGTGCGCTAAAAATCACGGTGCTACCTTTAGGAATCACATCTAAATCTTTAACAAATACAGCGCCTTTTTCACATAATTCATTAACGACGAATTTGTTATGGACGACTTCATTACGTACATAAATTGGCGCGCCAAATTTTTCTAATGCTTGCTCTACGATAATAATGGCGCGATCAACGCCCGCACAAAAGCCGCGCGGATTAGCGAGGACAATATCAGCTTGAATGTTGTTTTCTGGTTGTGTCATGATGTATATGATACATGATTAACTGTTCGCTTATCACTGTGCGTTTGCAGTAATTTAAATGGCTTCAGGTATAATCACGTACGTTTAAAAGATTAACAAAGATAGCATGAAAAACACCGCTACATTACTCATTACTTGTCCCGATGCAAAAGGCATTGTTGCCTCGATTGCACATTTCTTGCATCAACATAATGCAAATATTTTACACGCAGATCAACATCAAGACGCAGAAAACAATTTATTTTTAATGCGCGTTGAGTGGGATTTGGATCAATTTAATTTAGATGAAATTGCATTCGGGCAGCATTTTGAAGCGATTGCTGCACAATTTAGCATGCAGTGGCAGCTTAAACTCTCAGAACATAAACCACGTTTAGCACTCATGGTGTCACAATATGACCATTGCTTGGTCGATTTGTTGCACCGTCATAAACAGGGTGAATTGGCTTGTGAAATACCGCTGATTATTAGCAACCATTTAGATACAAAACCGCTAGCTGATTTTTACGGTATTGATTTTCATCATGTGCCAGTGACTAAAGACACAAAAGTGGAAGCAGAAAATGCGCAGTTCAAATTGTTCGATGATTACAACATTGATTTGATTGTGTTGGCCCGTTATATGCAAATCTTGTCGTCTAATTTTGTGGCGCGCTATCCACAATGCATTATTAATATTCACCATTCATTCCTGCCTGCGTTTATCGGTGCTAAGCCTTATCATCGAGCATTTGAGCGCGGCGTTAAGTTGATTGGCGCAACGGCGCATTATGTGACAGAAGTATTGGATGAAGGGCCGATTATAGAACAAGACATTGCCAGAATTTCACATCGTGACCAAGTGGAAGACTTGTTGCAAAAAGGTCGAGATTTAGAGCGCGTGGTGTTGTCGAGAGCAGTGCGTTGGCATATTGATAATCGCGTATTAACCTATGCCAATAAAACTGTGGTATTTGATTAAACGGGCTTAAAAAAGCGAAGGTTACTTAGTTTTTTCTATTTTAAGCTATTCAGCCACCAGTTGAGGCACAACCAACTAAAAACAATGCCGTCATTAAAGCAAGTAAGAACTTATTCATATAATCTACCTGAGCTTCCATTATATAGATCATTTTTAGTGTAAATCGCTTAGGTGTTAATTTAAAGGTATGTAGCAAATGTTGCAACCATTATCCATGGTTATGGAAGGGTTTTTTCCAATGAAAATAAATCAATAATTTGTTCGCGCTCTCTCACAATATGGCATTCGTCGCCATCTACCATAATCTCAGTTGCCCTAGCTCGGGTGTTGTAATTGCTCGCCATGCTCATGGCATACGCCCCAGCTGATTTAACCACTAAGATATCATCCTCTTGTAAGTTTAAAGCGCGGTCATGACCTAAAAAATCACCAGTTTCACACACAGGGCCAACTATTTCATAGACAGTTGTTTCGCCTGCACGTGGTTGTGCAGCCACAATGTCGTGATAAGCATCATATAAGGCCGGGCGCATTAAATCATTCATTGCCGCATCAACGATAGCAAAGTTTTTACTTTCGGCAGGTTTCAAATACTCAACCGTAGTTAGTAATACGCCAGCATTGCCGACCAATGCGCGACCTGGTTCAAATAAGAGTTTGACTTGCTTTTGCTGTAGCTTTGCTAAAATCGCCTTTGTGTATTGCTTAAACGCAGGTGGCGTTTCGTCATCATAAGTGATGCCAATGCCGCCGCCGACATCAATGTGTGCAATATGAATATCATGTTTTTCTAGCGCATCCACCAAAATTAACACGCGGTCAAGCGCATCAATAAATGGTGAAATTTGAGTAATTTGCGAGCCGATATGACAATCGACACCATGTACTGCAATATTAGGCATTGCCGCCGCTTGTTGATACACCCCAATCGCTTCTTCAAATGCCACGCCAAATTTATTATTTTTTAAGCCAGTAGAAATATAAGGGTGGGTTTTAGCATCCACATTCGGATTCACCCTTAAAGAAACAGGCGCCACTTTACCCATTTCACCCGCTACTTTATTTAACCGAACTAGCTCACTCGCAGACTCTACATTAAAGCAAAGAATGCCAGCATCTAGTGCAGCGCGCATTTCAGAAGCCGTTTTACCAACGCCAGAAAAAACCACTTTTTGCGGATTGCCGCCAGCCGCTAACACCCGTGCTAGTTCGCCGCCAGAAACAATATCAAAGCCAGCGCCCAGTTGTGCAAATACATTCAGCACCGCAAGATTTGGATTCGCCTTGACTGCAAAGCAAATGAGGTGGTCAGTATTGGTTAGGCCAGCTTGAAAATCATTAAAAGCTTGTGCGAGCGCCTGTTTAGAATAAACGTAGCAAGGCGTGCCATATTGTTCAGCAATAGTGGTTAAAGCAACATTTTCAGCGTGCAACACGCCATTTTTCAATTCAAAAAAATTCACAGGTTTGTCTTTATTGTTTAGTCGATTAATTGTTAGGTTGAGTTTCTGTTGTCCCAGCTGGAGCTGGTTGTGTTTCATCTGGCAACGGATAGCGCTCCTCAGGAATATACAACGGCCCTGTTGTGCCACAGCCAATGAGCATTGTGTAAATGCTGATCATAACAACGGTTAATAATGGTTTAAACATAATGTGCGACAGCTTAAAAAGTTAACACATATTTTATCACCTTCTGATTCATCAGGCAGAATAAGCAACGATTTTTACCGTTTATTCCATTATAGTTACCGTGACCCCTGTTGAAAAAAGTAGACACTTTTTTATCGTATAAAATGACAAAAAGAAGTAGTTTAGAATCAGAATCAGAATCAGAAACAAATCACATGAGCAATACGCAGCAGAATTTAAAGTAGAAGTCATTAAATTAGTGTCAGAAGTTCACAAGGCATTAACTCAAACTTCAATAGATCAAGTGGCTTTAAATGCGGTGCCATATTCTGGTTTGCCAATTCATTTACGCTTATTTGTTAATGCATCTGGCCGTTTAATTAAGATTGAAAGGGTTGGCGTCTTGGAGCAAGATAATCTTTTTGTCAATGAGTATGAAAAGCTACTTTATCAAATACCATTTCTGCCTGCACGACGTAATGGAAAGGATGTAAAATCTTATCAGGATGCGCAGTTTAGTTTTGATCAAAAGGCAGCATTTATCGAACACTAAGAAATTTGATGGCTACTATTGATGAGCCGTTTGCAGATAACGCCATTAACAATTCCAAATACTAAAGCCGCAAATGCAAAAATAGGGATTAAATAACTGACCCCTGCGTGTGGAATAAGCCATAATCTGACAATTAAAAGCTGCCCTGCGATATGGGCGAATGCAGCCAAAATACTGAGTGTTATCACACTGAAATAGCGTTTTGGTAAGTGTTGTGCTAGCCATAATGCCGCTAAGCTGAGTAGTGCACCAGATAAGCTGAGCACAAAGGTTGGCGATAAAAAGTGACCTAACAATAAGCTGCTTGCAAAGACACGTAATAAACTCACCCATGCCGCTGTGCCAAAGCCGTATTGAATCAATACATAAAGTGTGATGATATTGGCGATACCTGGTTTCACACCAGGCAGCGGCGATGGAAAAACCGCTTCTAGCACATGTAAGCCGATTGCCAGTGCCGTTAGTTTGGCAATATGGTGATCAGCCTTGGTTGTTTGGATGCTAGTTGATTTACTGGTTTTTTTAATAGTTGAGCGAGTCATAGGGTTTGTTTTCGCCGATGAGTTGTAGGCTAATTTGATTTGGCAAGCAGATGGCGACTTGCCCCGCATGCGCTAACCAGCCTTGATGCACACAGTATTGATTGGTGCATGGAGATTGCTTAAAGCGCACTTTACCTTGATCAATACTAATGTGTGATTCACCTAATGGGCCGTGTATATGCAGCTCGCGGGTTTGGTTTAAATCATAGGTGCCAATAATCTTATCGGCTTGGCGAATTTGCAATTGGCTGGCAGGTGCGTTGCTCCACAGCGTTTGAAATAAGTAGATGACTGCTATTGCACCGATAACGATGACAAGCCAGTCGCCTAATAATGGTTTTCTATCACGGCTAAACTTAATCAAGTTGAATCACCTTTAGTTGCTTCTCTGCTTTGGTATCTAGCCAAGATAGCCGTTTTTGCATTGCGTCGCTGACCTGAATGTCCTGTTCATCAGCCATAACCAGAAAGTGTTTAACGCCCATTGATTTAGCTGCTTCAACGCGCGCATTAGCCGTTGCAATAAAAATAGGTTTGGATGCAACATCTGACAATACGCCAGCATTAGCTTGCGGTGGAATTAATACGGTCACGGATTGCATACCTTGAGCGGGATAGCCCGTGCTTGGATCAATAACGTGGCAATAGCGTTTGCCATCAAGTACAAAATAACGTTGATAGTCGCCAGAAGTGCCAATTGCCCAACCACTTGGTAGTGCAATGGTTGCAATTGCATTTGGTTGTCGCGGATGTTGAATACCAACGCGCCAAGGTTGTTCACCTTTTTGCCCTAGCGCAATAATATTGCCACCAATATTAATGAGTGCATTGTTTACCTGTCGTTGTTTTAAATAGGCTACACCCATATCAAGCGCATAGCCTTTAGCATAGCCGCCTAAATCCAATTGTACGGATGGATTAGTACTGTGGATTTGATTGCTATTAATGACAATGTCAGACATCTGAGGGCGTTTTGCTACTAGTGATTTAACGCTTTCTGTATCAACTTTGTGGGCGCTAAACGTATCATTTTGAAACCCCCAAAGTTGAATTAATTGACCAATAGCAGGATTGAATGCACCTTTCGATTGTGAAGATAAAAAGGCGATATCAGCAATCATTTTTGCAATATCTGGCTCCACAGTAATCGGCGTTTGGCCACTAGCAAATGCTTGGTTGATGGTGCTTAATTCACTTGGTTTCCAAGCGTGCAGACGCTGATGTAAATCGTTATATTGATGAATAATTTTAGTTGCAACAGCTTGCGCTTTTTCATCCGATTCTCCATAAATAGAAATATCGACTAAGGTGCCAAAGACATAAGTTTGGGTATTGTAGAGTGGCTCATTTGGGGTGCAGCTAATTAATAGCAGGTTAGTGAGTAATAAGAGAAGTTGGCGCATAGGCGCTACTATAACGCTAGTGTGATTTAGATTCTAGTTTGGTCATTAAGGCATCTACGAAAATGTGTGCAGGTTTGCAATCGGTTTGCGTAGCTATCTCCACGATGCCAGTTGGGCTAGTGACGTTAATTTCGGTTAAATAGTCGCCAATGACATCTAAACCAACAAAAAACAAGCCTTCAGATTTTAACGTTTTGCCAATAGTTGTCGCAATCTCTTTATCCCTTGCAGAAAGGGCTTGTGCCACACCTTTACCACCAGCGGCTAAATTGCCGCGTGTTTCTCCCGCTTTTGGAATGCGCGCTAATGCATAAGGTAAAGGCTCACCATCAATGACAATAATGCGTTTATCTCCTTGCTGAATGGCAGGTAGATATTGTTGCGCCATAATGGTCTGTTTGCCGTCATTTGTAATAGTTTCTAAAATCACATTGAGATTAGGATCGTTTTCGGTCAGTTTAAAAATGCTGGTTCCACCCATACCATCTAGCGGTTTAACGATAATCTCTTGCTGTTTATTTAAAAACTCAATAATCAAATCGGCTTGGCTGGTGACTAAAAATTCAGGGCAGAATTGTGGAAATCTAGTCACGGATAGTTTTTCATTCCAATTCCGTACAGCTGCAGGATTATTAATCACGTTGCCGCCTTGCCTATTAGCGAGTTCTAACAAATAAGTGCTATACAAATATTCATTGTCAAACGGCGGATCTTTGCGCATCAGGATAGTATCAAACTCGGATGGCAGCATTTCTGTTACGGGCGTTAACGCATACCAGCTTTCACCGTCAGCAAAACTAAAGCCTTGTGTTTTGAAGCGCACAAGCTCGTTACGCAAAAATACATCTTGCTGTTGGCAAACATAAAGCTGATGTCCACGTGCTGATGCTTCTCGCATCATGGCAACACTTGTGTCCTTCGCTAGCTTTAAGCTGGTGTAAGGGTCAAGAATGAAGAGTAGTTTCATGCGGCAAGTGATTCACGCATAGGATCAGCGTTTTCTAGCTCAATGGCAGCTGCTAATAAAGCTAATCTCGCCACCACGCCATAGGCATAAAAACGATTAGGGATAGTGTCTGGCGCATCAGTACAATCTGGCAGAGTACAAGGCTTTTCAAAAGCTAACGGCGCAAAGTGTGCGCCTGGCGCATTTAAGTTTTCATCAGCATCACGGCTGGTATGCACGCGGTAAAAGCCGCCAATCACAAAGTGATCCATCATATAGACCACAGGTTCTGCTACTGCGCCATCAATGCTTTCAAAGGTATATACACCTTCTTGAATGATGACTTCGGTGACTTGTTGCCCCTCTTTAATTACTGACATTTTATTGCGTTTTTTACGGTTGAGTCCGCGGACCTCATCCGCTGATTTTACCGACATAATACCCATACCATAAGTGCCTGCGTTAGCCTTGATAATCACATACGGCACTTGTTCAATACCATACGCATCATATTTTTTTTGTATTCTTTTGAGCAATGACTCTACTTTGATGGCTAAACATTCTTCACCTGTGCCTGAGTTAAAATCAATCCCCTCACAACTTTCAAAATAAGGGTTCAGTAACCACTGATCAATCTTCAACATGTCAGCAAACTCGGCGATAACTTGATTATAAGCAGCAAAATGATTAGTTTTACGGCGTGTATGCCATCCCGCATGTAGCGGTGGAATCAGGTCTTGCTCTAGGTTTTTTAAGATATCAGGAATGCCGCCTGATAAATCATTATTGAGCAAAATTGCGCAGCTATCAAAATCGCCTAGCGTTGCGTTTTTTAGTTTAATACGATTACCTTCGCGGACAATTGGCTCAAGCAATAGCGTATTGCTTTCTTGTGCTGCGAGTGTAGTTGGTTCGGTAATTTCAGGTGAAATACTGCCAATTCTGACATCTAAACCCGCCGCTTTTAGCAGATGACTTAATGCGATGACATTTTGTAGGTAATAAGTATTGCGGGTATGGTTTTCTGGAATAATCAGTAAACGATGGGCTTCAGGGCATATTTTTTCAACAGCGACCATCGCCGCTTGTACACTTAAGCTAAGAAACTCAGGATTCAAGTTATTAAAGCCAGCTGGAAACAAATTAGTATCGACTGGTGCTAATTTAAACCCGCTATTACGTAAATCGACAGAGGCATAGAATGGCGAGCTGTGCTCTAACCATTGTGTGCGGAACCAGTGTTCAATGTCGGGCATGGATGCCAACATGCGTTTTTCTAAATCTAAAAGGGGACCGCT
Organism: Betaproteobacteria bacterium; assembly: GCA_022599515.1. Lineage (GTDB taxonomy): Bacteria > Pseudomonadota > Gammaproteobacteria > Burkholderiales > Methylophilaceae. The sequence continues at coordinate 37,779 of JAHZMC010000087.1, read as the reverse complement.
CAATGCTGTTGTTAAATGTGGGACCATTCGTATTCTCACTAAAGTAGATTAAATAACATGACCTGCCTGTAAATCGGCATGATAGCTACTTCTTACCATGGGGCCACTGGCTGCATTATTAAAGCCCATGGCATCAGCTTTTTCTTTTAATGCATCAAATGTGGCTGGTTCCACATAGCGCATGACAGGCAGATGATGCACGCTAGGTTGCAAATATTGGCCTAGGGTAAGCATGGTCACATGATGCGCGCGCAAGTCTTTCATTACTTCCAATATTTCATCATCTGTTTCGCCTAGGCCTAACATTAACCCAGATTTGGTAGGAATCTCGGGATATAGTTCATTAAATTGTTTAAGTAGGTTGAGTGAGTTTTGATAATCAGAACCGGGGCGCGCTTGTTTATAAAGGCGCGGAATGGTTTCTAAGTTGTGATTCATGACATCGGGTGGCGCTGCTTTTAAAATGGCTAAGGCAACATCTAAACGGCCACGGAAATCTGGCACTAGTACTTCAATTTTTATGGCAGGTGAAGCCTCACGAATAGCTTTTATGCAATCAACAAAGTGCTGCGCGCCACCATCTGGCAAATCATCACGATCAACACTAGTGATGACCACATAATTTAATTGCATCTCTGCGATGGTTTTTGCTAAGTTAGCAGGCTCGTTCACATCGGGCGGCAACGGTTTGCCGTGCGCAACATCACAAAATGGACAGCGACGGGTACAAATATCACCCAAAATCATAAAAGTAGCAGTGCCGCCACTAAAGCATTCGCCAATATTGGGACAGCTAGCCTCTTCGCAAACGGTATGTAGATTATTATTGCGTAGCGCTTGTTTGATTTCTTGAAAACGCTGGCTATTAGGCATCTTCATCCGTATCCATTCAGGCTTACGTAATGTCGGTTGCGGAATAATCTTAATCGGAATGCGGGATGTTTTTGCCGCATCAATTTCTTTCACACCAGCAATTTTTTTCGGTGGTCTTATTGATGCATTTTCAGCAGTTGGTATGTTAGTTGGTTTGCTCATTTGGATAATTTATTCTCTAATCTAGTGAGTAAAGCTTCACCTATCATTTTAGGTGTTTCTTGAATATTCCAGTCTTTTGTTTGCGTCATTTTTAAACCAACATAACCACAAGGGTCAATCGCTGAAAAAGGACTTAAATCCATATCCACATTTAAACTCAGCCCATGATAACAGCGGTTTCTTTTTAATCTTAACCCAACCGATGCGATTTTTTTATTGTTGATATAAACGCCAGGTGCATTGTGTTGCGTAGTAGCTTTGATGTTATAGCTTGCCAATAATTCAACAATACTGCCTTCGATAATGTTGACTAACTCACGCACTTTAAGTTGGCGTCTATCCAAATCAATCAGCAAATAAATAATCACTTGGCCTAAGCCATGATAGGTTATTTTGCCACCACGATCGACATTAACAACAGGAATATCATTTTGCGGCAGTCTGACATTGTTGCGATTTAATCCTAACGTGTAAACGCTATCATGCTCCGTTAACCACAGTTCATCGTCAGTTTCTGTTGTGCGGTTATTGGTGAACGCTTGCATGGCTGCAAGCGTTGTTTGATAGTCTGTTCGCCCAAGATTACGCGTAATAAGCGGCATCTTTAATAGTTAAAGCACGTACTTAACCAGCGGGTGGCTGGTTAGCGCACGATAGATATCATCGAGTTGTTGTTTTGATTCGACGTAGCAGGTGCAAGTCAGGCTGGTATAGTTGCCTTTAGCGCTAGCTTTCATCTCTATCTTACTAGCATCAAACTTCGGTTCATATTGCTGAATAGTGTGTATAACTTCAGCACTAAAATCAGCGTCTGTTTTGCCCATTACCTTAATCGGAAAATCACATGGAAATTCGATTAAGGTTTCTGCTGAGTCTGTATGGATGTCATTTGCCATTATTTAATTAGCAGTTTGATGCTATCAATGATTTTGCCAAAAAAACCAGCTTCGCTAACAGTTGTTGTAGCAACCAATGTCTGTTCACGGATGACTTTATTATCCAATGTGAACGTCATCTTGCCAATGATTTGACCTGCTTTAATTGGTGCAATTAATGGTTGTTTTGCAGTCATTGTTGCTTTGACTTGGGCATAGTCACCTTTTGGTAAAGAAAAATATAAGTCTTCTGGTACTGAAGCGGTGACTGTTTTTTCAGAGCCTTTATATACCTGTATCTTAGAAATGGCCTGAGCACGGCGATAGACCAATATTGATTCATAAAATTGGAAGCCATAATTGAGTAGGCGTTGGCTCTCAGATGCACGCATTGATTCACTTTTGGCACCTAACACAATCGCAATGAGACGTGTTTTATCACGCTTGGCTGAAGAAACTAAACAATAACCAGCGGCTTCTGTATGACCTGTTTTGACCCCATCTACGTTGGAATCTAGCCACAATAGGCGGTTGCGATTCAGCTGCGTGATTTTATTGTAGGTGTACTCTTTTTGCTTGTATAAACGGTCGTAATCTTTTGGAAAATCTCGGATAAGTGCTTCTGCCATCAGCGCTAAATCACTAGCAGTGGTGTAATGATTGTCATCAGGCAAGCCTGTCGCATTCATGTAGTGAGACTGGCGCATACCGAGTCGTTTGGCTTGCTGATTCATCATGATGGCAAACTGTTCTTCACTTCCAGCCACCGCTTCAGCCAAAGCGATAGCTGCATCGTTGCCAGATTGAATAATCAGGCCATGCAACAACTCATCAACAGTGACCTTTTTTAAAGGTTCGATAAACATTCTTGAGCCCTCAGCTTGCCATGCTTTTTTGCTAACAGGCACCGTTTTGTCTAAGGTCAAATGCCCTTCTTTCAGCGCATCAAATACGATATAAGCTGTCATTATTTTAGTTAGCGAGGCAGGTTTTAATTTTGCCTCACTATTGTGGGCGGCAATCGTGGTGTCGCTGTTAAAATCTCTTAATAAATAAGCATTTACATCTAAAGATGGCGGTGGTACATCTGCAGCTAAGCTGGTTAATGGCAGTAAGACTAGAGCAATAAAGGTAATCAATTTTTGAGGCATAATTTTCTGTTATTTAGTGGTGATAATGGGGGAAATGTTTAATCTATTAAGAATGGTTTTTGCTATTTTCTCTGCTTGCTCTTTTGTTTGATAAGGGCCAACAGTTAGTCGATATAAACCATTATTATACATGCGATTAATTCTCGCTACTTCTTCAATGTCCAATCCTTGGATGCGATTTTGCAATGCAATGGCATTGTTTTCATCGCCAAAAGCGCCTGCTTGCACATAGTGCTGCGGCGTGGTTGTAGTTTGCGGTGTAGGTGATGCTTTTGCAGTTGCTTGCGGAGGTGTATATTGTGTGGGATCAATCGTTTCGACCTCAACTAGGCCACTGCCTTTTTCAATTAAGCGTAATTTGTAGGCCGCTGCATAAGATAAATCAATTTCTCTTTCATGCTTAAAAGGCCCTCGATCATTTACGCGGACAATTACCGAGCGGCCATTTTCAACATTGGTTACTTTGACGTAGCTTGGTAGTGGCAGCAAAGTATGTGCTGCCGTCATACTGTACATATCATAAGTCTCACCACTGGCTGTTTTTTTTCCGTGGAACATTTTGCCATACCACGATGCAACGCCTCTCTTTTTGTAGTTTTTTGCTGTTTCAAGCGGGTAATATTTTTTACCTAGGGCAATATAAGGTTTTGTGGAATATTTATGTAAAGCTTCAACTTTAGGAACGGCATCGGGAATACTATCTAAATTGTCAGGCGTGGTTTCATGTGGTCCATCATTGCCGTAGTAGCCGCCGTTATTACTGGAATTATTGCTAGTTGGTTTGCTGGGCTTGACGGTAGGGCTGCCACCACATGATGCTAGTATTAAGCAGCTAATAATAACAAAAAGAGACGATTTTTTAATCATTCATTTTATCCCGATGCGACTAAATTTTTATGCGTATGTATGCTCATCAGTATGCCAAAACCAAGCAATATGGTGACCATTGATGTGCCGCCGTAGCTAATTAAGGGTAATGGTACGCCAACGACAGGTAGGATGCCACTGACCATGCCGATATTAACAAAGATGTAAATAAAGAAAGTCATAATAATGCTGCCCGCTAATAAGCGAGAAAAGGTGCTTTTTGCTTGCGACGCAATATAAATGCCGCGCGCAATAATTAAGCTGAAAAGTAACAATAACAGTAAATTGCCAACCATGCCAAACTCTTCACTAAAGACTGAAAAAATGAAATCGGTGGTGCGCTCAGGCAAGAAATCAAGTTGAGATTGCGTGCCATTCAACCAACCTTTACCTGTGAGACCGCCTGAGCCTTGTGCAATACTGGATTGAATAATATGGTAGCCAGCACCTAATGGGTCTTGTGTTGGATCCATTAGAATGTGCACACGCCTTCTTTGATAATCATGCAGCATAGACCAAAAAACAGGGATAAGTGCGCCAACCGACACGATGCTGACGATAATAATGCGCCAGCTTAACCCTGCTAAGAAAATGACAAAGCAGCCAGAAGCGGCGACTAATAAAGAGGTGCCTAAATCGGGTTGTTTTAAAATGAACAGCACGGGCGCAATTAGGATAAAAAAAGCAATGACAAAATCAAGTAGGCGCAAGGTTGCTTCTCGTTGAGAAAAGAACCAAGCCAGCATCATAGGCATTGCAATACGCATGAGTTCTGATGGTTGGATTTTCATGACACCCAAATCTAACCACCTTCTTGCGCCATGACTGACGTCACCAAAAATCGCAACGCATAATAATAATGTGATGCCAAAGAGATACAGGATGGGCGATATGCGTTCCATGAGTTGTGGTTGTATATTAGATACAACCCACATAATGACCAAGGCGATTGCGATATTAGCTAGCTGGGCATTAATTCTGCCGAGGTCTTCTCCAGCCGCGCTATACAGAACGAATAAGCCAACTAGCATGGTAAACAAAATACAACTCATCAAGATTGAGTCGATGTGCTTGGATAAAATATGAAAAAGTTGATTAATCATGCACAGCCTCTGGTGCTATCACGTTGCTTGCTTTTTTAATGGGTGGCGTTTTTGTTGTTGGCTCAGGTGGTTCTTTGCCAAGTAAGTAGTAATCCATGACTTGTCTTACAATAGGGCCTGCAGCTGAGCCGCCGTGCCCCCCATTTTCAACAATCGCTGCAATTGCAATGGTCGGATCATCTGCTGGTGCATAGGCGATAAATAACGCGTGGTCTCTATGCCGCGCATCAATGTTTTTTTCATCGTACTTTTCATTTTGTTTGATACCAATCACTTGCGCAGTGCCTGTTTTTGCCGCGATACTATATCCAGCATCACGGCCAACTTGTGAAGCGGTGCCACCTGGTAACGTCACGTCAATCATTGCGTTCGTGACAATCTCTAAATTGCTTTCAGTAAGCGCGATTTGGTCAGATAAAATTGGTTTTATCATCGTAGTCTGAGCGGTTTTGACATCAGTAATTGCGGTGACTAAGTGCGGCTTCATGGCCGTACCTTTGTTAGCAAGGACGGCGGTCGCATAGGCAAGTTGCATTGGTGTGACTAAGGTATAGCCTTGCCCAATGCCAACAATCACAGTTTCGCCAACATACCAAGGTTGTTTGAAGCGGCGTTGTTTCCATTCTGGTGTTGGTAATAAACCGCTGTTTTCACCATTAATATCAATGCCACTTTTTTCACCAAAGCCAAAATGACGTATAAATGAGGTCATTTTTTCAATGCCCAGCTCAATGGCGAGCCCATAAAAAAAAGTATCACAAGAGATAGTAATTGCACGCGCCATATCGACAAAACCATGACCACCCACTTTCCAATCGCGATAACGGTGAGAGCTGTTTGGTAAGGTGAAATAGCCTGGGTCTTGCATTCTAAATGGCGGTAGACGTTTGCCTGCTTCAAGTCCAGCTAATGCAACAAATGGTTTGAATGTTGAGCCTGGTGGATAAATGCCGCGTAATGGGCGGTTGATTAATGGTTTGTCTATGGATTCATTTAAACGTCGCCAATTTTTGGTATCAATGCCGCCGACAAACAAGTTGGGATCGAAAGTTGGCATGCTGACTAACGCGAGCACTTCTCCTGTTTTGGGTTGAATAGCGACTAAAGCGCCACGTCTATCGCCAAAGCCATTTTCAGCAATTTCTTGTAATTTAAGATCGATAGAAAGCGCTAAATTATTGCCTGACGTCGGCGCCTTGCTTGAAAGAACGCGTACGGCTTTACCGTCGGCGTTAATTTCTACTTGCTGAAAGCCCGTGGTGCCATGTAGCTTTTTCTCATAATACTGTTCGATACCGCTTTTGCCGATATGGTCAGAACCTTTATAGTTAGAAAGGTTATTAGACTCTTTTAAGTTAGCTAAGTCGCTGTCATTGATGCGGCCGATGTAACCGACAATATGGGCGCCTAATTTTCCATTTGGATAATGCCGAAACAATCTTGATTTGATTTCAACGCCGGGAAATCGAAAGCGATTGGCAGCAAATTTGGCTGCTTCAACTTCATTTAAGTGTGTGCGGATGGGAATAGATTCAAATTCATGTGTGCGCTGTTTTAGTTTGTTAAATCGTTTGATATCACTGCTGGATATACCGACAAGTTTACTAATTTCAGCAATTGTTTCATCTAAGTCATCCACTTTTGATGGTGTGATTTCCAAGGCATAAACAAAAAAGTTATGCGCGATGGTGGTGCCATTTCTGTCCGTAATAATGCCACGCGTTGGCGCAACAGGAATAACAGAAATGCGATTATTTTCCGCAAGGGCATGATAGTGATCATAGCGCGCCACTTGCAGGAAGTAAAAACGCATGATGAGGATGCTAAAGCCAATGATCACAATCAACCCAAGCACGGCTAAACGCAGCTTGAAATGACGCAATTCATTTTGGTAATCCTTTAATTCTGGCCGACGGCGCATTTGGGTTTAGTTAGCCTTGTTGGATGTTGATTGCGTAATTGGCCCCAGAAAGAAGCGCATCAGTTGTAACAGCAAGACGCCAGAGATAACGGGCCAAAAGTAATGCATATTTGGAATCTCATTACCTGAAAATAATTTCAGCACTAAAATAGTCAAACGTGTGAAAATTAACAAACCAAATGTAAAAAATAATAACTGGAACGAGCTGAATAAAACGAGTCGGCGCTGAAAGAAGAGTGCAATATAAGCTGTTAATGTAAATGCTAAGGCGTATTGCCCTAATAGGCTGCCTGTTGCTAAATCCACTAGTACACCAGCTACCCACGCTGTACCAATATTACACAAATAAGGTGCACGGAATAACCAGTAAATTAAGACAACTAACATAAAGTCAGGACGCAAAATAACGCCTTCACCAGTCCATGGGAAAAGTTGAAAAAGTAAAGCTAAAAATAACGTGCCGTAAACTGATAATAGACTAGGTGCGCGCATCTGGTTTGGCCTCTTTTACAGTCGTTGTGGTCGGTTCGTCGTCGTCAGTCTCCTCTGGATTTCGTTCAACTTCTTTTAACTCAGGCAATTCTAAAATTAACAATTGCAAATGATGGCTTACTTGCGCAGTTGGCGTGCTAATAATTTTTGCAAAAGGGGACATAGGGTCTTGATTGATTTTGGTCACTGTTGCGACGGCTAGGCCTGCTGGATATATGCCATCAATCCCAGAAGTGACTAGCTTATCACCAATCTTAATGTCTACATCTGACGGTAAGTAAGGAATATCCAGCGTATTGCCACTTTGCCCAAAAGCAATCGCACGTAATTGATTGCGCTCAACCTGAACGGGAATCGATAAATTTTTATCTGTAATTAAAGTGACTTCACTGCTGAATGGGTAAATGCGGGTCACTTGACCTAAGACCCCTTTTGCATCAACAACAGCTTGCCCTGCCTGAATGTTATGCTGACTGCCACGATTAACAATAACGACATTTCTAAACGGATCTCTACCTGTGTGCGAGATGTCACCTAATACCGCCCTAGGATGAATCGGCATGTCGCCGCCTAAAAAGCTGCGTAAATGGGTATTCTCGGATTCTAAAGTATTAAGGCGCTGTAACTTAATGGCATTTTCAAATGCTTGTTGTTTTAAGGTATAGTTTTCTTGCACTAACTGATTGTGCACAGAAAAGTATTTCTTAAACTCTCTGATGAATTCACTAGGAATATCAGCGATTCGTTCTACCGGATGGAGTCCGCCAATAAAGGCTTGGCGGATTTGAGAGAGGTAATTTAACTTAGCATCCACCGCCATTAGAATGATGGACAGCGCACAAAAAAGCACCATGCGAGAAAAAGGGCTTACGCCGCGGACGAAAAAAGCTGGAGTTTGTTGAGTCTCTAGTTTCTGATGAACACCTTTAAGCATACCGTCGCAGTAGATTTAATTGAAATGCGAAACGATTACTCATACGCAAATACGCCACCCAATTTATCCATGTCTTCTAATGCACGACCACAACCACGCGCAACGCAAGTGAGCGGATCTTCTGCAATAATGACTGGAAGACCTGTTTCTTCCATTAATAAACGGTCAATATCTCGTAATAACGCGCCGCCACCCGTAATCACCATGCCTTTTTCTGCAATATCAGCACCTAGCTCTGGTGGCGTTTGCTCTAAAGCGGATTTAACGGCACCAACGATTGAATTAAGCGGATCGGTTAGCGCTTCTAAAATTTCGTTACTAGAAATGGTAAATTTACGCGGCAAGCCTTCAGCCAAGTTACGTCCAGTTACTTCCATTTCTAATACTTCAGAGCCTGGGAATGCAGAACCGATTTTTTTCTTCATCACTTCTGCTGTTGGTTCCGATATTTGCATGCCGTAGTTGCGACGAATGTAATCAATAATCGCTTGGTCAAACTTATCGCCACCAACACGCTCAGATTTGGCATAAACGATACCGCCCATTGAAATCACGCCAACTTCTGTTGTGCCGCCACCAATATCAACCACCATAGAACCCGTTGCTTCCGCAACTGGCATTTCTGCACCAATCGCTGCAGCCATCGGCTCTTCAATTAAGAATACTTGTTTTGCACCAGCACGCTCAGCAGATTCTTTAATAGCGCGGCGTTCAACTTGGGTTGAGCCAACGGGTACGCAAATGATGATGCGCGGGCTTGGTGAAAACCAGCGAGTATCACGTGCTTTGCGAATAAAAAATTTCAACATTTGTTCAGTTACAGTGAAGTCGGCAATCACGCCGTCCTTCATTGGGCGAATGGCTTGAATATTGGCTGGCGAACGACCCAACATCCCCTTAGCTTCAGTGCCGACCGCCAACAATATTTTTTTACCATTGCCGCCGCCTTCAATGCGGATAGCAACAACAGAGGGTTCGTTCAATACGATGCCTCTATTGCGTGAGAAAATGAGTGTATTTGCTGTGCCTAAATCAATGGCTAAATCATTTGAAAAATAGTTGTTTAACGAGCCGAACATATGTTTTTTTCCTGTGCTTTATCTAACGCGCTTATTAATCACATGCCTAAAATAAGATGGGATATAAATTCAAGGTATAATAACGTATATTCGGCTTAAAATTAAGTCACAATTGAAGTTTATTCCACTAAATTAAACAAACAGAAGAATAGAAGCAGTTTATGGCATTAGATAATTCCGATATTAAACGTATCGCCCATCTTGCACGAATCGAAATCAGCGATGCAGAGGCGGATAAAACCCTCACCAAACTATCTGGTATTCTGACGTTGATTGAGCAAATGCAAGCTGTCGACACTACTGGAATTACACCAATGTCACACTCACAAGATGTCGTACAACGCTTAAGAGACGATGTCGTTACAGCGGCCAATCAACGTGAAACTTTTCAAGCCAATTCTCCCGCTGTTGAAAATGGCTTGTATTTGGTGCCAAAAGTCATTGAGTAAATATAAACAACAGACCCAGTATAGATAGCCTCGAAATAGTAAATAGAAAATCATGATTAACCAAAGCCTTAAAAATTTAAGCCAATTGTTGGCGAGCAAAGCCGTGTCTAGCGTTGAAATGACACAAACTTTCTTAGACCGTATTCGACAATATAATCCCGACATCAATGCCTATATTACGGTAGATGAAGAAAAGAGTTTGGCACAAGCTAAAGCGGCTGATGCCAATATTGCTGCTGGAACAGCAACGACGCTCACAGGAATTCCGTTTGCGCAAAAAGATATTTTTTGTGCCAAAGATTGGAAAACAACTTGCGGTTCTAAAATGCTGGAAAACTTTATCGCACCCTATGACGCACACGTGATTACGCAGTTTAATAATGTTGGTGCAGTCAATTTAGGTAAAACCAATATGGATGAATTTGCCATGGGCTCATCCAATGAGACCAGTTACTTTGGCGGCGTTAAAAATCCTTGGGATTTGACGCGCGTGCCAGGCGGTAGCAGTGGCGGTTCTGCGGCGGCTGTGGCAGCACGGTTATGTGCGGCGGCAACAGGCACGGATACAGGTGGCTCCATTCGCCAACCAGCTTCGTTATGTGGATTTACTGGTTTAAAGCCAACGTATGGCTTGGTTTCGCGTTACGGCATGATAGCTTTTGCTTCTAGCTTGGATCAAGCAGGCCCAATGGCAAAATCGGCTGAAGATTGTGCATTGATGATGAATGTCATGGCAGGCTTTGATGCGCGCGATTCAACCAGTTTGAATCATCTTAAAGAAGATTACACGGCGCAATTAAATCAACCATTAGCTGGCTTAAAAGTGGGATTGCCTAAAGAATATTTTGCTGACGGTTTAGATGGCGATGTTGCTAAAGTGATTGAAACAGCAATCGCAGAATACAAAAAACTGGGTGCTGAGTTTGTCGATATCTCATTGCCAAACGCAAGCTTATCAATCCCTGTTTACTACGTGCTAGCGCCTGCTGAAGCGTCTAGCAATCTTTCTCGCTATGACGGTGTGCGTTATGGACATCGAGCGGAAGAGTATGATGATTTGATGGAAATGTACATGAAGAGCCGTGCAGAAGGCTTTGGCGAAGAAGTGAAACGCCGCATCTTGATTGGTACTTATGTATTGAGTGCAGGTTATTACGATGCTTATTATCTTAAAGCGCAGAAGATTCGCCATTTAATTGCTGAAGATTTTAAAGCGGCATTTAAACAATGTGACATTATCATGGGGCCAACGGTGCCTTCTACTGCCTTCAAGACAGGTGAAAAAACAGGCGATCCAATCGCCATGTATTTACAAGATATTTATACCATTGCGACCAACTTAGCAGGCTTGCCGGGCATGAGTGTCCCTGCAGGATTCAGTCATGATTTGCCAGTTGGCTTGCAAATTATTGGTAATTATTTTGATGAGGCACGCATGCTGAATGTTGCACATGCGTATCAACAAGTGACAGATTGGCATACAGCGATGCCTAAAGGAATTGCATAATGGAGTGGGAAGTCGTTATCGGGCTTGAGACACATACTCAGCTAAAAACAAAAACTAAAATTTTCAGTGGCGCTTCTACTGCTTATGGCGCAGAGCCAAATACGCAAGCTTGTGAAGTAAGTATTGCGTTGCCGGGAGTGTTGCCAGTTTTAAATAAAGAGGCCGTGCAATGCGCGATTAAATTTGGTTTGGCAATTGATGCAGAAATTGCGCCACGTTCAGTGTTTGCGCGTAAAAATTACTTTTACCCAGATTTGCCAAAAGGTTACCAAATTAGTCAATTTGAATTACCCGTAGTCGGCAAAGGTAAAGTGACGATACAAGTACCTGCTGTTGGTAAAAATGAAGCCTACGAAAAAGTGATTAATATTACCCGTGCGCATTTGGAAGAAGATGCAGGGAAATCAGTACATGGCGCTTTAGAAGGCATGAGTGGTATTGATTTGAATCGCGCTGGAACACCGTTGCTAGAAATTGTGACGGAACCAGATATGCGTTCAGCAGCAGAAGCAGTAGCTTACGCGAAAAAGTTGCATGAATTAGTGCAATGGATAGGTATTTGCGATGGCAATATGCAAGAGGGTAGTTTCCGCTGTGACGTTAACGTTTCCGTGCGGCCAAAAGGCACGACAGAATTGGGAACACGACGTGAGATTAAAAACTTAAACTCATTTAAATTTATGCAACAAGCGATTGCTTATGAAACGCAGTGGCAAATTGACACCTTAGAAGATGGCGGCAAGATACAGCAAGCCACCGTTTTATTTAATCCTGATACGGGTGAAACGCGCGCCATGCGTAGCAAGGAAGAAGCGAATGATTATCGCTATTTCCCCGATCCTGATTTATTGCCATTAGAAATCACTGAAGCAGATAAAGCGGCAGTGCGAGCTGAAATGTCAGAGTTGCCAGAAGCGATGAAAGCACGATTTGAAAGTGAGTATGCACTTTCTGCTTATGATGCTTCTACGTTGACTTCTAGCAAAGAGGTGGCTGATTATTTTGAGCGTGTGATTCATGCAGGTGGTGATGCTAAATTAGCCGCAAACTGGGTGATGGGCGGCGTTACCGCTAAGTTGAACGCAGAAGATAAAAGCATTGCAGATTCGCCGATTGACGCGGCGGCTTTGGCACAACTGATTAGACGCATTGCTGATGGCACTATTTCGAACAATGCTGCTAAACAAGTATTTGAAGCGATGTGGTCAGGCGAGTCTGATGTTGATGCCATTATCGAAGCGAAAGGCTTAAAACAAGTTTCTGATACTGGCGCGATTGAAGCGATGATTGATGAAGTGCTTAGCGCAAATCAATCAATGGTAGAAGAGTTTAAAGCAGGTAAAGAAAAAGCATTTAATGCGTTGGTAGGGCAAATCATGAAAGCTTCAAAAGGTACGGCCAATCCAGCGCAAGTGAATGTTATTTTGAAAGAAAAGCTGAGCAAATAATCATTGCTTATTTGCGACAGAGTTAAGTTAATTATGTTTGCTTGCTTTTAATTCAGTAAAGCGTTTTTTATCGTTTTCGTAGCGTTTGTTAATATTTGCAATGACTTTCTATTGATTGCGAATTTGTTGCTCCATTTTTTGTAACGCTACTTTGTCAAACTGCTCTGCTGATTCAGTTTGCATATTCCGACGTCTTTGTTTTAGTTCTTCTAAGGTTAATTCGTCAATTCTCACGTTGCGTTTGCGTGCTAATTCAATTTCTTCAAGAGTAGCATAAGTAGCAAGTAGCGCCTGATCGTATCTTTTTTGATTGGCAGATACACCTTCCTCTTCTGCCACAGTTGCTTCTTTTTCTACTTTATTATTCGTTCGATCAATGGTGACGCCTTGCTTATTCAGAACGCTAGATTGTCGCGCGTTGACGTCAGGCATCGGTGGTTTATCACCATAATGAGTCACGCCATTCGCATCAACCCATTTGATAATTTTCTTGCTTTCTGCATGCGCCAGCTGTCCACTAATCATCATTGCAATAAGCAAAATAGGTGCTAATAATTTGATTGTGCCAAGCTTCATATCATCTATTATGCATCGCAGTTTTATGTTGTAAGACAATACCTCTGTTGGTAGCGTTTTATTGCTTCTAAATGCGGCGTTAAAGCATCGCTACTTTCAATATGCGCTAATAAATCGCTCAATTTTGCGATACTAATCACTGGCATATTGTTGTTCTGTTCCACTTCTTGCGTGGCGGATAATTCGCCCAAGCCTTTTTCTTGCCTATCCAACGCAATACTAACTCCTCTTGCAATGGCACCATTTGCCTGAATCAAGTCAACCGATTCACGGACAGATGTACCTGCAGAAATCACATCGTCAATAATCAATACGCGACCAGTTAATGGCGCACCAACCACTGTACCACCTTCTCCGTGGTCTTTGGCTTCTTTACGATTATACGCATATGGCAAATTTCGGCCTTTTTTAGCGAAAGCAATTGCAATACTGGCTGCTAATGGAATGCCTTTATAAGCTGGACCAAACAACATATCAAATTCTATGCCTGATTTTTCGATGCTATTGGCGTAAAATTCCCCTAATCTTAATAAACTATCACCATCATTAAATAAGCCAGCATTAAAGAAGTAAGGACTTAATCGCCCCGCTTTTGTTTTAAATTCACCAAACTTAAGCACCTGTTGTTCGATGCAAAATGTGATGAAATCTTGTGATAAATCGTGATAATTAACTGACATAAATAATCTAAATTAAAGGAACTAAATGCGTATTATAACGTTGAATTTAAATGGAATCCGCTCTGCGGCCAATAAAGGCTTTTTCCCTTGGTTATATCAAACGCAGCCAGACATTATTTGTTTACAAGAATTAAAAGCACAGGCCGATAATTTAACGGAAGAAATGCAAGCGCCTGCTGGGTATTACGGCAATTTTCATTATGCGCAAAAAAAAGGCTATAGCGGCGTTGGCATTTACTCTAAGCAAAAACCAGATGAAGTGATTGTTGGCTTAGGCATTGATGATATTGATGCAGAAGGACGCTATATCGAATGTCGTTTTGGCAAATTGGCAGTGGTGTCATTGTATTTGCCAAGCGGCTCTAGTGGCGAAGAAAGACAAGCGTTTAAATTTAGCGTCATGCACCGTTTTATGCCGCATCTTGAGCAACTCGTTAACAGCGGATTTGACGTTGTTATTTGTGGTGATTGGAATATTGCCCATCAAGAAATCGATTTAAAAAACTATAAAGGTAACAAAAAGAACTCAGGTTTCTTGCCAGAAGAGCGTGCATGGATGACCGATTTATTTGGCCGTGTTGGCTGGGTTGATGCGTATCGCAAATTGCACCCTGACACGACTGATGATTGCTACACATGGTGGAGCAATCGCGGTCAGGCATATGCAAAAAATGTTGGCTGGCGCATTGATTATCAGATAGTCACCCCAGCATTAGCTGCAAAAGCGATGAAGGCTTCAATTTATAAAGCTGAAAAATTCAGCGATCATGCGCCGCTGGTGATTGATTATGAAGATTAACTGCAAAAATCCAGCGCTAAACTTTGAATAATTTCACCATTACTACTGTCTTGCACAAATATCACAGCGCCAGCATCTTTGTTTTTCCAAGTATTAGCTAAAGTAAAGTTTTTACTAAATTGATGTTGATGATTGAGTTGGTATGCGCCAAATAGTTGGCGCACCACATAGTCATGCTTCAACTCTCGACCATTGTTTTCACCCGCTTTCACTTGGGTGATAAGCCCATTCTCATATAAGGCCACAAACACATCTGCGTTTTTAGTCACTTTAGGATTTAGTGATTCTGCATTGGCTATCAGCGTAATGCTGCCATCAGCCTCATTCACCGTGTTGAGTGTTAAATTCGCACGTGATGCTAATTGTTGTGTCTGATTAATCGCACTCTTTAAACGGCTATTATCCCAACCTTTAAAATCACGACCATTAAATACAAACTGCGGCGTATTCACAAAACCAGCCCCACCAAAAGCCGCCGTTTTACGCTGTCTATCACTATACTCCGCTTTGGAAAATTGATCTTTCCAACCAATGTAATCCCAATAATCGACATGAAAAGCTAGGGGTGTAACTTCACTCTTGTTATGTTGAATTTTGCTTATCCACTTATCTGCAGGTGGGCAACTACTACAACCTTCAGAGGTGTAGAGTTCTAATAATGGAATAGTTTTTGAGCTGGTTTTTGCACTACATTCAGCGGCAAAGGTTTGAGTTTGGCTCAGTAATAACAGGCTTGAAAAAAAGCAAACGATGAGACGCTTAACTTGCATAAAATAAATTCCAATTGGATTATTACTGATTTAGTCGTAGGTAAACTAAAAAACTTTCACAAAATAAGCATCGCAAGCTTTTGTATTAAGGGGAAGAGTTGAGTGAGCGCTTAGTTAGGAATAAATGCTAGATGCAATTAAGCGTCAACAAGCTTAGTCTTGGAGTTCCAGGGCGCAACCTTAAACAGCAACAACATCCCAGGAATCGCTAAAAACGTACAGACATAAAAGAACATTTCCCAGCCAAGTGCTTCGACCATGCCGCCTGTTAGGGCATTAAAAATTGATCTTGGTACAGCGGATAAGCTGGTGAATAAGGCAAGTTGGGTTGCGGTGTAAGCGGGGTTTGTTTCGCGTGCCATGTAGGCGACATAGGCGACTGTGCCTAAGCCTACGCCTAGCGCTTCGCCGCCGATTACTACGGCTAGCATGCCGCGTTCAATAGTGCCGATGGTTTCAAAGGGGCCTGCGTGTGCTAGCCAAGCAAAGCCGAGAATGGTGACCAGTTGCACCATGCCGAATACCCATAGTCCACGATTGATGCCTACTTTGACCATCCAAATGCCACCGATAAAACCACCTAATATTTGCATGACTAAACCGCTACCTTTGACGATGGTGCCAATGTCCGTATTGCTAAAACCCATATCAATATAAAACGGGGTGGCGAGTGCGGTTGCCATGCTGTCGCCTAATTTATAAAGCAAAATAAATAGCAGCACTAATAGCGCATGTTTGATGCCTGCGCGATTAATAAATTCGGTGAATGGTTCAATCACGGAGGCTTTTAAACTTTTTGGGGCTTCTGCACGATGCGGCTCTTTGGCGAAGATTGTCATCAGCATGCCGGGAATCATGAATAAAGCGACTATCCAAAACACGGAAGACCAAGGTAAATGGTCGGATAGAATTAAGGCTAAAGCGCCGGGCACTAAGCCTGAAACACGGTAGGCGTTGACGTGAATGCTGTTGCCTAATCCTAATTCTTCATCACTTAGAATCTCGCGCCTAAAGGCATCAATCACAATGTCTTGGCTAGCTGAAAACAAGGCAACTAAGGTAGAAACTACGGCAATGCTAGTAATGTTTAATTGCGGGTTGAAAAAACCATAGGCGCAGATAGTGATAAAGAGTGAGATTTGGGTGAGTAGCATCCAGCTACGGCGGCGACCCATCGGCGCAATCAGGTTGTATCTATCCATCAATGGCGCCCAAATAAATTTCCACGTATAAGGCAATTGAATCAAGGCAAATACGGCAATGGTTTTGAGGTCGATGCCTTCACTACGTAACCATGCTGGTAGCAGTTGAAAGAGTAAATATAAAGGCAGGCCAGAGCTAAAGCCTAATACAACGCAAGCTAGCATGCGTTTATTAAAAAGGATTTCTTTTAGATTGCGATTCGCCATATTAGATTTATTTGAATGATGGATACGATAAACGTAATCCAGTGGTTGGTTTGTACTGCGACTGCTTTATGGCCAAGGTTGCGAGACAGTCACAAACTGGTTGTCAGGATTGTCAGAGCAGACTTTGTCTTTTGTGTCTTCGCATGGCTTGTCATAATCAATAACAATTTTGCCATCTTCTAAATGCCAGTCTACAAAATAACTGCCCATTTTTTTGTAGACGACTTTCTCTTCAAGCGGATCAATGATGGCAAGCATTTCAGCATTCGCGCCCCTGTAACAGGTGACGACTAACACGCCGTTTGGGTGCGATGTTGGTGTGACAGTTTCAATGGTTGAAGAGAGTTCCGTTTTTTCATTTAACGCATCGGTTAAATCGCAATGAAAGTTGTGACGAATGATATTGCCATCAGCTTGTTTAATGGCGATGACACTTTCAAAAATGGTTGCGCTTTCGAGTTGCCATGCCCAATCAACAGCCAAGGCTGAATTGGCAAATAAGCTAAGGACTATGACTAAATAACGCATGAATTGGATTTATTGTTGAATGATTAAAAGAGATTAGAATAGTTTACCTTGTTTTGATGACAAATAATGTGCTTATTTTTTCAGCGCTGGTTGTTTCTCAATCAATCTCTTGGAGCTTGATAGTGAGCTGGTATACTGATAGATATAAGGTTTTAGCGTTGCATCCCATAAGCTCGACAGCTGAGTACACTCAAATTATAAACATTTATCAATTAATTGTGATTGCCAATAGCGTTGGCACACGCATTTTTTACTTTTAAGGGGCCTATGAAGTTAATAAAGAAGCTAATAAAAATCATTGCATTGTTATCAATTTCGTTTAGTCATGCAGCTATTGCAGACACAGTTAAATTAAAGAATGGCGATTGGATAACAGGTGCCGTCGTTAAAAAAGAAACAGATAAATTGGTTTTTCGAACCAAATATACGGGTGAAATTAATATTCTTTGGTCTGAAATTGCGACATTAAACACTGATGAGCCAGTCAAAGTCGTGTTGTCTGATGACTCTACATTTGATGCGCGATTGCAAAAAAGAAGTTTAGGCCGCGTCAAAATGGTGAATTCTGGCTTACAAATGACGAGCGAGTTAGACCTAAAAGACGTGACCTATATTAATCCAAGCCCAGGAATTATGGGTCAAGGCGTTGAGTGGTCAGGTTATGCCAATGTTGGCGGCGCAGTCACATCTGGTAATGCTGATAACAGCCAAGTGAGAGCAGATGCTGAGGTGATTGCGAGAACAAAACAAAATCGATTTACTGTTGGTGCTTATTTGAATAGAGCGAAAGCAGATGGCGAGAGTACCGCTTTTAATAGCAAAGGTTATATGCAATATGACCAATTTTTAAGCAAAAAATGGTATTTTTATACCAATGGTTCTTTAGAACACGATAAGTTTAGAAATATTAATTTACGTTCAAACGCAGGTGTGGGTTCGGGTTATCAGTTTTATGAGCAAGAAGATTTGAATTTATCGATTGAGGGTGGTGTTAATTATATTAGTACAGATTTTGATGAAGCTGAAGATGATCGATATGGCAGTGTCCGTTGGGCGTTGAAGTACGATCAATTGGTGTTTCAGAATGTGAAGTTCTTTCACCAACATGAAGTGTTGGTTAGTTTAGAAGACGCGGCGAATAGCTTGGTGTTTACTAAAACAGGGTTGCGTGTGCCGATTGCAGAAAACTTAAATGCATCAACGCAGTTAAATGTTGATTATGCAAATCAACCCGCTGAAGGTCGAGAAAAAACCGATAAAACCTTGTTATTCAGTGTTGGTTATTTATGGTAGTGCACACGAAAAAACGATCAATATTTGCCTAGCAATAGTGAGTTTTAGATAAAAACAACAGGGCTTAGCTGGGTGGCTGGCATGATCAGTCTATTCATTAGCATGTTATGTGTCATCTGATTTAGTTTGATAGCGGCACATTTGTTTTCCTGTAAAAAAAGCCCCTGTTACTTCACGTAGAGGGGCTTCATAAAGGCTATATTAATCAATACGATTAATGCCAGCCACCGCCTAACGATTTATATAAACCAATCATCGCTGTCATTTGTTTTTCTTTGGTTTCAATCAACTGCATTTTTGCTTCCAGCGCATCACGTTGCGTTAACAACACCTCAGAGTAGTCAGCACGTGCAGCTTTAAAGAGTTGATTAGAAACTTCAATCGAATCAGTTAATGCATTCACTTGTTGCGTTTTCAATTGATAGTTTTTGTTTAAATTATCAATATTAGCCAACTGGTTGGCGACCTCAGTGTAAGCATTAATCACCGTTTGCTCATACTCATAAGCGGCTTGTGTTTGCATTTCATTCGCGTTTATATAATGTGCGGTAATCGCTCGTTTATTCACCAATGGCGCAATCATGTCGCCGCCTAGAGAAAAGGCTAATGACTCTGGTAGATTAAGCAAATATTTTGGATTAAATGCTTGAAAACCTAAGCCAGCTTTAATTGAAAAAGAAGGATAGAAATTCGCTTTTGCCACTTCAATATTAAGTTTAGCGGCTGCCATTTCTAACTCAGCTTTTTTAATATCAGGTCGATTTTCTAACAGTTGTGATGGAATGCCAGCACTTAACGCTTTTGGTGTGATTGACATAAAAGTAGCAGAAGCACGGTGAATCGGTTGCGGTGTTCTGCCTAACAGTAAATTAAACCGATTTTCTGTTTCCACAATTTGCTGTTTAATCGCATAACGATTACTTTTGTTTTTACTCACTTCAGCTTCAAAACGCTTCACGGCTAAAGCAGTCACACGGCCATATTGCTGCAACTGTTGCACAATTTCATAGCCATTCTGTTGAATTTGAATATTGTTATCCAAATTCTCCAGTTGGTTATCTAATGTAATTAACTCGTAGTAGGCGTTTGAAACTTCTGCCACCAAATTAGTCATCAAGAAGTTTTTGCCTTCTATCGACGCCATGTACTCTAATACCGATACTTGGGTTGCATTATGCAGCTTATTCCAAACATCTAACTCCCAAGATGCTTGTAAGCCAAACTGATAGTCGCCAAGAAATTTTGGAAATGCTTTGCCTTCCTTAATTTCTAGGCCTTCTTCTACTGCGCCATTTCGCGTGTATTGAGCCGACTTTTCACCGCCTGCACCAGCAACGACATTTACAGAAGGTAAGTACTCACCTTTTCTGGCCTGAATTTCATTTCGAGCCATATTAATGCGCGCCAATACTTGTTTAACCTCTTTGTTATTAGCGACAGCAATATCAATCAATGTCGTGAGTTGCTCGTCTTCAAAAAAGTCTTTCCAATTAATCAACGCTGCATTCTCTTTACTCTGTATTTCACTACTTTTCTGTTCTGCATTTTGCTCAAACTGCTTTGGCAAAGGTGCATCCGTTTTTTTAATATTTAAAAATGGAATCGAACATGATTGCAACAAGAGCGATAGACAGCCCATTGCAATCAATTTGGATATTGGTTTATTCGTCATCATTCTCTTCCTCATTACTTGTATAGTGATAAGCTTCAGTTAGAGGCTTAAATTCTTCATTTCGAATCAATGCTTTACCTTCTTCCATTTTGGCAAATAGATAGTAAAGGCCTGGAATTAAAATAACGCCAAATATGGTGCCAAACAACATGCCGCCCAATGCAGAGGTACCAATGGTTCGGTTGCCGACAGCACCTGCCCCAGTGGCAATGACCAAAGGAATGAGGCCTGCAATAAAGGCAAATGAGGTCATTAAGATAGGACGGAATCGTGCTCTTGCACTTTCAATGGCAGCTTCAGCAATCGACATGCCTTGTTGATTTTTTTGAACCGCAAACTCAACAATCAACACCGCATTTTTACCGAGCAAACCAACCAGCATGACCATGCCTAACTGTGCGTAAATATCATTGGATAACCCCAATATTTGCAACAGAAAGAAGGAGCCAAAAATACCAGCAGGTAAGGACAGAATAACCGCGAGCGGTAATAAGAAGCTTTCATATTGCGCAGCCAATACCATATAAACGAAAATCAGCACGACTGCAAAAATCACAACTGCTTCATTACCGCGTTTGGCTTCATCAAATGATAAACCTTCCCAGCCAATATCATAGCCTTTTGGTAGTGTGGCTTTAGCAACGGCTTCTACGGCCTTAATGGCATCATCCGTTGTATAGCCTTTTGCAGGATTGGCTCGTATGGTTGCTGAGTTATAAAGGTTGTAACGGGTAATTTCGTTTGGACCTTGTTTTTTAACTAGCTTCATAAATGAAGAGTAAGGCACCATTTCACCCTCTTCATTTTTGACGTAGTAATTCAAAACATCACTAGGGTAGCGGCGAAACTCAGGACTTGACTGCACATAGACTTTGAAAAAGTTATTGAACCGAATAAAGCCTTGTTCATAAGTACTACCAATTAAGATGTTTAAATTTTCCATTGCTACGCCAATAGAAACGCCTTTTTGCATGGCTGCTTTATTATCAATTTCAATTTCATATTGCGGATAATTGGCTGCGTAAAAGGTAAATAAACCACTCAGCTCTTTACGTTTGCTCAGACTGCTAATAAAGTCCTGATTGATTTTGTCAAAAGTGTGATAATCCGTGCCATTGGTTTTATCCAATAATCGAAATGACAAGCCAGAAGCTGCACCGTAACCTGGAACGGCTGGCGGTTCAAAATATTCAATCACCGCGCCAAAGTCTTTGGTTTTTTCTTCTAATTCCTCAATAATTTCTTGTACGGATTGCTCACGATCTGACCAATCTTTTAAGTTAATTAAACAAGTACCCGCATTTGAACCGCGACCTTCGGTTAATATTTCGTAACCAGCTAATGCGGAAACTGAAGCAATGCCTTCAATTTCTTCCGCACGTTTTTGTAATTCAAGTGCCACTTTATTGGTCGCTTCTAATGTTGAGCCAGGCGGCGTTTGAATAATGGCATAAATCTGACCTTGATCCTCACCAGGAATAAACCCAGCAGGTAAGGTTTGATTGACTGTAAAAGTACCAAACGCAAAAGCACCTAATGCAAGAAGTGAGACAGTGCGTAATGTCACAATCTTGGTTAAGAAGTTCGTATAGTGACCAGTGAGTTTTTCGAAGGCGCTATTAAATACGTTAATAAAATAACTGATCGGTGTTTTTCGCTTCACTTGCCCATGGTTATTTTTAAGTAACATGGCACAAAGCACAGGGGTTAATGAAAGCGCCACGATGCCTGAAATCACAATAGAGGAAGCCATGGTAATCGAAAACTGGCGATAGAAAACGCCAACTGGTCCTGACATAAAGGTGACGGGAACAAACACCGCGGTCATCACCAACGTAATTGCAACAATCGCGCCACCAATTTCACCCAATACTTTTTGTGTTGCCTTGTAAGGCGTGATCGTTGCACTTTCTTCCATTTTGGCATGCACCGCTTCAACTACAACAATGGCGTTATCCACCACAATACCAATCGCTAATACCAGTGCAAACAAGGTAATGAGATTGATGGTAATACCAAACATTTGCATACAAAAGAAGGTGCCGATGAGTGAAACAGGCACTGCTAAAATTGGAATCAACGTTGAGCGCCAATCGCCTAAAAAGATGAATACAACGAGAGCGACTAAAATAAATGCTTCGAGTAGCGTATGTAATACTTTATCAATGGAAGCATCTAAAAACTTAGAAACATCGTAATCAATTTCGTATTCCATACCTGCTGGAAATGAAGCCTCCAACTCTTTCATTTTTTCTTTAACTTGATCAATGACCTCACTCGCATTGCTGCCATAGTTTTGTTTCAAAATAATGGCCGAGGATGGAAAACCATCTTTATTGGAATAAATATCAAAGAATTCACTACCTAATTCGATATTGGCAATATCTTTAAGTTTTAATACTTCGCCTGATGAATCAGCTCGAATAATAATGTCGCCATATTGTTCAGGCTTGTTGTAACGACCTTGATAGATCAACACATATTCTTTTGACTGTGCGGCAATGCCTGAGCTTTGACCTAATCGACCAGGACGACCAATAATACTTTGTTCGCCAATGGCTTTCATCACTTCATCAATAGAAACTTTATAAGCACGCATGCGATCTGGATTTAACCAAACACGCATCGCATATTGACGGCTACCTAAAATCTTCGCACTAGCAATACCATTCACCCGTTGAATTTCTGGAATTACATTGACGTTGGCATAGTTGTATAAAAACTTCTCGTCGGCATTTTTATCTTTGCTGAATAAGTTGATATACATCAGCATACTTGGTTGCACCCGTTCAACGACAACGCCTTCTAATTGCACTAATTCTGGCAATCGACTCATCACCTGATCTAGCCGTGTCTTCACGTTAATCATGGCTTGATTGGGGTCAGTTCCTAAAGCGAAAATAACCTGTATCGTCGCTTCGCCTGCACTGGTTGCATCAGACACCAAATATTTCATGCCTGGGACACCATTAATGGCACGTTCAATCGTAATGAGTGAAGATTGTACTAATACATCGGCACTAGCGCCTGGGTAGGCAAGTGACACAATCACGCGCGGTGGCGCAATATCCGGAAATTGTGAAGTCGGTAAGGTCTTAATCGACAATACACCCAAGAACATAATAATCAGCGATAACACAATCGCCATGACGGGTCTTTTGATAAAGATATTAAACATATTTACACCCTCTCTTTTATTCTGCGTGTAGTGTTAATTGAGAGAGTGCTTTCTCTGGAGACTGAAAATCAACGACGATTTTCTGCCCGTTTTGTACTTTACGTAAGCCTTCTATTAAGATGCGATCCCCTTCTTTTAAACCGCTTTTTACGAGATAAACATACGGCAGTTCTGCTGCAATTTCGATTAATTTTTGCGCTAGCTTATTATCTTTATTCACAACGTATACATAGGTTTTATCCAGCACCTCAAATGTGGCTTTTTGCGGGATAATCAAAGCGTCTTTGTAAGGAATGTCAATTTGAATATTGCCAGTTTCACCATGGCGCAATATCTGATTCGGGTTTTCAAAAGCGGCTCTAAACTCAATATTGCCTGTTTTATTATCAAAGTCTGCTTCAATGGTTTCAATAACACCTTCTTGGTCAAATATTTCACCATTGGCCATTTTTAACTTTACTTTAACGGGTGTTGCATCGACTTTATTAGTTTTGTAGTCTAAGTATTCAGATTCAGGTACATTAAAATAAACCCAAACTTTACTAATGTCTGATAGCGTTGTGAGCAAGTCACCCTCATCAACTAAGCTGCCATGCCGCACATTAAAACGATCCATAATGCCAGTAAAAGGCGCGTTTATATTGGTGAAATCTAAATGTGTTTGCGCTAATTTAACCTCTGCATTTGCTTTGTTTAGCTTGGCATTGGCTAGTGCTAATTCGGTTACCGAAACAATATTTTTATCAGCCAGTGCTTTGGTATTTTGATATTCAATACGAACCAAATCAGCCTCTGCTTTGGCTTTTAATAAATCAACTTCATACAGGCTAGGCATGATTTTGAACATTTTCTGGCCTTTGTTAACCGTTTGGCCTTCATCAACAAAGATATCTTGTAAATAGCCTCGCTCTAATGCTCTCAATTCAATATGCCTAAATGCATGCACTTGGCTAACATATTCTTTAATGATAGAAGTGTCTTTGCGTAACGGGTTGGTTACAGCTAACTTTAAAGCCGCTTCTGTTTTTTCTTGATCATGATGATTGCAAGCACTCAAGAGTGTGGTTGCCATCACAAGGGATATAACTAATTTATTCAACATGGTGTTCCTTAAATAAGATTTTGGATTACGACTATCAAAGATTGAAATCTATTAACTTTAAGGAACACGTAGTAAATGCATGAAACTATTATGCGAAGCGAGCTGGTTTTCTTATCAATTGCTTACGACAACTTTGATAAAAAAGGAGCGATTAATGAAATCGACATCGAAATAAAAATCGAATAGTGAATATCATTTATCTGCATAAATATAACGATGCTCAACGTGCGTTGCACGCCTACAAACGTACCTATAAAAGCTAGATTAATGAATAAACTGGGGGAGAGCGGGGTCTTGCGCGATAGCTAACCTTGGTAAAACTAGGTTGGAATGTTGAGGTGTTACTAATGGTTGTCCAGTTCAGCTGGATAGCTTGATTGAGCGAAGTGGGAATAATAAACAGCTGATTATCATCCGCATTATCTTCAAAATCTCTTACATAATCAGCCACTTCAGGAATTGCATTGGCTGATAATGAATCGTGATTAACTGGCTTTTCAGTCGCAAGATAAGCAATGCTTATAACGAAAGTCGTTAATAAGGCAAAGAATAAGTAGCCACGCAAGCGTAGCAATGACTGATAAAGGCTGTTTTTCACGAAAAGTATGATAATTGGTTTACATAAAACATCAAGTGATTTTTGAAAAGTACACAACAAGACTATATAGAGGCATGTGAAGCAATAAAGTTTCTAATTGGAACGTTTAAGCCGATACATGGCTAAATTACCAAACCAATTTGGCATAAAACTAACATCATTACCATTCGTCACCACTTTGCGCTCTATCACGGTAATGTTGAGTTGATGGCAAAGCGCATCGAAATCATGAATAGTGCATAAGTGCACATTGGGCGTGTTATACCACTCGTAAGGTAAATCTTTAGACACGGGCATATTGCCTGTAATGATTTGCAGACGGTTGCGCCAGTAACCAAAATTGGGAAATGTGACAATCACCTCATGACCGACTCTGAGCATTTCCTGCAAAATGGCTTCTGTGTTGTGCATGGCTTGCAAGGTTTGAGACAGAATGACCGTATCAAACGAATTATCTTCAAACTCGGATAGTCCTGCTTCTAAATCCATTTGAATGACGTCAATATCATTCTGCATAGCGGCAAGCCAGTTAGTATCGTCTTTTTCAACGCCGTAACCTTTTACTTCTAAGCCGTCCTGCAAATAGCTGAGTAAAGCGCCATCGCCGCAACCTAAATCAAGTGCTTTGGAGCCAAAGCCAAGCCAGCCAGCAATAATGGCAAAATCTTGGCGGTATAAGTGATTTATATCGGTAGACATCTACACCTCAACTTTACTTAAGTAACTGCGCAGGATGGCATGATAATGCTCATCTGGCATCAAGAAAGCATCATGACCATGCGCGGCTGTAACCTCTGCATATTTCACTGGTAGCTCATTATCTAGTAATGCTTTCACAATTTCACGCGAGCGTTCAGGCGAAAAACGCCAATCGCTAGTGAATGAAATCACTAAAAATTTAGCCGTTACTTTACGCAGCGCCGCAGATAAATCGCCATCAAATTCAGTCGCTGGATCAAAATAATCTAAAGCCCGCGTCATGCGAATATAGGTATTGGCATCAAATTCACCTGCAAACTTATCCGCTTGATAACGCAAATAAGATTCCATTTCAAACTCAACATCAAAACTATATTTAATCGTATCTTTTAGTTTGCGACCAAACTTCGCACCCATTGCGTCATCAGATAAATAGGTGATATGACCTAACATGCGGGCAATTCTTAGGCCACGTCTTGGCACCACGTTGTGCGCATAATAATCACCACCATGAAATTCTGGATCAGTAATAATGGCTTGGCGTGCGACTTCATTAAACGCCATATTTTGTGCAGTTAAGTTCGGTGCTGATGCAATCACTAAGGCATGCTTAATTCGCTCAGGATAAGCAATACTCCACTGCAAGGTTTGCATGCCGCCTAAGCTGCCACCAACGACAGCTGCAAATGTATTAATGCCCAAATAATCTGCTAACAAAGCTTGTGAATTGACCCAGTCTTCCACCGTCACTACAGGAAAACTTGCGCCAAATGGTTTGTTTGTTACAGGGTTAATACTCGCTGGCCCTGTTGAACCATGGCAACCCCCTAAATTATTGACGCCAATCACAAAAAATTTATTGGTATCTAATGGTTTGCCAGGGCCAATTAAATTGTCCCACCAGCCAGGATTTTTATCTTCTGGGGAATATTTGCCTGCGACATGGTGAGTGCCAGATAAAGCATGGCAGATTAAAACAGCATTGGTTTTATCTGCGTTTAGTGTTCCGTAAGTCTCGTAAATGAGATCGAACGCAGGCAACACATCGCCGCTCTTTAGGGTGAGCGGTTGATTAAAGTGCGCAGTTTGTTGGGCAACAATGCCAACAGAGTTAATTTCAGACATTCGGCTATTATACTATGTGACAATTCAAAAAATCATCCTCTTAAAAAAGAGTATTAACTGCCCATATTAATACGTTGATATTGGGTTAAATCAGCACGATGCCAACGATGGTCTCTAAAAGCATCAATTAATTGCCTAGCTCGTTTTGACTCAATGCCATTAAAGCTGTTGTTATCCTGATCTAGAAAGTCGGACAGTCCTGTAATTGAAACTAGCTCTGCTGGGGTCACATTTTTAAATCCCATTGTCCAATTACCAAAGCTACGTGCTTCTATTGGCTCCATGATTAATTTCATGACATGATGATGACGATCATCTTTCGATATTTTTTCAAAAAGTACATCAAGTATCGTACGTTCACCCTCCAATACTTGAAAAAAACAACCATCCATATACAAGAGCATGCCAGATACATTGCGGGCATTGTTTTTTATTCTGCAGTTGGATAACAGGGTAACCAGTTCTTCATGCGACATGTGATGACAGGCCACACTGGTATAAACTAAAAGTGATAAATGATTCTCTTCTAACATGATTGCGCTCTCTGAGGGATAAAACAATTATCCACAATCTTGTTAACGGCTATTACTTTTTAAACTTTAATCTGTTGTGGAGTGCAGTGATTGCGAAGCGACTGCTCAGTGTAAATGATGTTGTCTGAGTATTGATGGTAAAGCTGGGTTTATCTCGCGATAATAAGCGGCTAATTTTGCGCGATTGTAACCCGTGCTATACCAGCCAAGTCATTGATATGCTGTATTGCGTTAAATTGCGCTTGCTGCATTAAGCCAGCCACCTTGCCAGATTGATTATAGCCGTGCTCAATCAGTAGCCAGCCATTGCTGTTGAGATATTGTTTTGCGTGACTAATAATATGTCTAATGTCATGTAAACCATCATCGCCAGAAGCTAGTGCGGATAATGGCTCAAACCGTAAGTCACCTTGATTTAAATGGATATCGTGCCCTTCAATATAAGGAGGATTGCTGACGATGACATCATGGCGCTGACCTTGTAGTGCGTTAAACCAATCGCTATTTATAAACGCAACATTGTGAATATTGAGATTTTGCGCGTTTTGCTGAGCAACTAGCAAAGCGCCTTTAGAAAAATCCACTGCGGTGACTTGTGTATCGGGCGCGTGTTTTGCAATAGCTAAGGCAATCGCGCCTGTACCAGTGCCAAGGTCTAGCACTTTCACTTGTCCGTCATTCCGACGAAAGTCGGAATCCAGTGTCTTATTGCAAACCGTCTTAAAGTCGCTAGATTCCGAGTTTTGTCGGAATGACGACTTAGCGTTGTCCGTGTGCCTTTCGTGCCGAGTTTGTCGGAGGGAAGCAATCTTCTCTAATGCTGTTTCCACCAAAATCTCAGTATCAGACCTTGGAATCAAGGTGTCTGGGGTGACTTTCAACGTTAGCCCAAAAAACTCGCGCTCACCTAGTATATAAGCAATTGGCTCACCTTTGGTGCGACGTTCAATATGCAGTTGAAATTGAGTTTGGCTTTGATGATCCAATTCATCCTCAGCATGTGCAATTAACCAAGCGTGATTGACGTTTAATACATGTTCCAGCAATAGTTGTGCTTCTAATTTTGTCTCATCACTTTGGGTTGCTTGTTTGAGTGCTGCACTTGCTGCATGCCACGCTGCATGAATCTGCATCGTTAATTGTCATCGCCCAACATTGCTAACATATCTGCCTGATGTTCAGCTGCGAGCGGCACAATCAATTCATCCAATTCACCTTCAGTAATCGCATCAATCTTATATAAGGTTAAATTAATGCGATGATCGGTAATGCGTCCTTGTGGGTAATTGTACGTGCGGATACGTTGTGAACGGTCGCCGGAGCCAATCAAATTACGACGCTCAGAAGAAATTTTGGCATGCTGCTCATCTTCTTCTTTTTGCTTAATTCGCGCCGCTAACACCATCATGGCTTGTGCTTTATTAGCGTGTTGGCTACGTCCATCTTGGCATTCAACTACAATGCCCGTTGGCGCATGGGTAATACGGACGGCAGAGTCTGTTTTATTAATATGTTGACCACCAGCACCAGAGGCGCGGAAAGTATCTAAGCGAATATCGGCTGGATTGATCACAACATCCGCTACGGCATCGACTTCTGGCAAAATCGCCACCGTGCAAGCGCTGGTGTGAATACGACCTTGCGTTTCGGTATCAGGTACGCGTTGCACGCGATGACCGCCACTTTCAAATTTCAGTTTGGAGTAAGCGCCTTGCCCTTCAATCTTCGCGATAATTTCTTTATAACCGCCGACTTCACCTTCATTCGCTGAGAGGACTTCGAGCTTCCAGCGTTGTTTCTCCGCATAGCGGCTATACATGCGGAATAAATCGCCTGCAAATAAACCTGACTCATCACCACCTGTTCCTGCGCGAATCTCTAGAATGACGTTTTTATCATCGTTAGGATCTTTTGGAATCAGCAATTTTTGCAAATCTAAATCAATGTCTTCTAAGCGTTTTTTGCCCTCTTCTATTTCATCTTGTGCAAATGCTTTCATTTCAGGGTCGCTCAACATGCTTTGCGCTTCTTTAATGTCGGCTTGGGTTTGCGTATAGCGATGATATTGCTCAACAATTGGCGTGATTTCCGCGTGTTCACGGGTAATTTTGAGATAGTTATCCATATCGTTGGTAATATCTTCGGTAGACATTAAACGATTTAGTTCATCAAGGCGTTCGCTCAAGTTGGCGAGCTTTTGTAATATGCTGGGTTTCATGTTGAGTTAATTCTTAATTTGATAAATATGGCGGAGAAATTGTGCTAAGCGTTCGTGTTCATCGCCGTGGCTTTGGTTGAGTGCATGGCTAGGGGCATGCAAAAACTTCTTAGTGAGCGCTATGCTAAGCATTTCCAATGTTTTCTCTGGGTTTTCGCCCTTTTGAATCAGTTTTAATGCTTTGTCTAATTCGGCGGTACGCATCGTTTCGGCTTGGTCTCGCAGAGCTTTAATGGTGGGTACAGAACCACGTTTTTGTAGCCATTGCATAAAGGTTTCAACGCGGGCAGTCACAATGGTTTCTGCGGTCATTGCCGCTTCTTGACGGTTGCCAATCCCATCGGTGACCACTTGAGCCAAATCGTCTACAGCGTATAAAAATACATCATCCAACTGCGCAACTTCTGCTTCAATGTCGCGGGGTACGGCTAAATCGACCATAAACATTGGACGATGTTTACGTGCTTTAATGGCGCGTTCGACCATGCCTAAGCCGACAATTGGTAATTGGCTGGCTGTGCTGGTGATAATAATATCAAACTCAGCAAAACGCTCAGGTAAATCATTGAGCAAAATCGCTTCCGCATGGATTTTTTCTGCTAACTCTGAGCCACGTTCTTTTGTGCGATTAGCCACCGTCATGTTTTTTGGCTTTTGTGCGGCAAAGTGATTGGCGCACAGCGTAATCATTTCACCTGCGCCAATAAACAACACGTTTTGCTCTGATAAGTTGCCAAAAATACGTTGCGCGAGTTTAACGGCAGCAGCTGCCATCGAAATCGAACTGCCACCAATATCGGTATTGGTGCGTACTTCTTTGGCCACTTCAAAGGTGCGTTGAAATAACTTGTGTAAATTTGTACCTAAAGTGCCTGCTTCTTGCGCTAATTTTACCGATTGCTTGAATTGCCCTAAAATTTGCGGCTCACCCAATACCATGCTATCTAAACCAGAAGCTACTCTGAATGCATGTTTAACGGCTTCTTGGTTGGCCAATGTGTAGGTGTAAGGTTGAATATGGTTTAAATCTAGTTTGTGATAATCAGCCAGCCAGTTAATCACTGGCGCGGCATCCGCTGATTGCACATAAATTTCTGTACGGTTACAAGTAGATAAAATAGCCGCTTCTGCCGCGTTGCTGACGGTCAAATCGGATAGCGCTTCGCGCATATTGTCGAGGCTAAACGCAACATTCTCGCGAATTTCGATTGGGGCGGTGGTGTGATTGACACCTATTGTATACAACTGCATTTCGCTATTTTACCAAGGCATTGATGTTGTTGGAAAATAAACTAACGCATGAAAAGTAGTTTTGTTCACTAAAACATTGTGCAAAGCGCTTATCCAAATGAAGAAATCGCGTTAAAATAAAGGTTTTGAGTTTTAATAATCATAGAGATAACGGAAACTATCATGAGTGAATATAGAATTGCCCCAAGTATCCTTTCTGCTAATTTTGCAAAATTAGGTCAAGAGATTGAGGATGTTATTAAATCTGGAACAGACATTGTGCACTTTGATGTGATGGATAATCACTATGTGCCAAACTTGACGATTGGCCCTTTGGTTTGTGAAGCGATTCGTGATTTATCTCACAACGTAGGCGCATTGATTGATGTGCATCTAATGGTTGAACCTGTTGATCGTATTATTCCTGATTTTGCAAAAGCGGGTGCTGATATCATTACCTTTCACCCAGAAGCATCCAATCACATTGATCGTAGCCTTTCTATGGTACGTGATTTAGGCTGTAAATCTGGCTTGGTATTCAATCCAGCAACACCATTACACTATTTAGAGCATGTGATGGATAAAGTCGACATGATTCTATTAATGTCAGTTAACCCTGGTTTTGGCGGACAGAAGTTCATTCCACAAACATTAGAAAAAGCAAAACAAGCACGTGCATTGATTGATGCTTACACTGCGAAAACAGGCCGTCAAATTTGGTTAGAGATTGATGGTGGTGTGAATCCAGACAATATTGCTGAGATTGCCGCAGCAGGTGTCGATACATTTGTTGCAGGTAGTGCAATTTTTGGTAAGCCAAATGATACTGACCCTAACCGCTATGACACGGTTGTTAAATCAATGCGCGATGCATTAGCGACTGTTTAATATAAGGTTTAATACAATGGATTTCCTTAAAAAGCAGGGAAATGTAAGTTGGCGATGGTGGAGCTAAATCTAGCTTCACTCGGAGGCGATTGCCTCCAATCATCGTACACGACTTTTTAAGGAAATTTATGCTTCAAACAATCACGCAATCAGAATTTGATGCCTTGGCACAACAAGGCTACAACCGTATTCCATTGGTGCAAGAAACGTTTGCCGATTTGGATACGCCTTTATCTTTATATCTCAAGCTGGCGAATCAACCCTTTTCATACTTATTAGAAAGTGTGCAAGGCGGTGAACGCTTTGGACGCTATTCTATTATCGGCTTGCCAGCAAAAACGCGCATTGTTGCTCATGGCTTTCAAGTGCAAGTGCTACAGGGTGAAA
The DNA here is from genome assembly GCA_022599515.1 of Betaproteobacteria bacterium. Classification (GTDB taxonomy): domain Bacteria; phylum Pseudomonadota; class Gammaproteobacteria; order Burkholderiales; family Methylophilaceae. Next base: position 5,233 of record JAHZMC010000087.1, on the reverse strand, counting down.
CCGTATTAGACACGCAAGAAAATACCAATCCACTCGACTTTGTTAAAGCTTTTCAAGCACGTTTTAAAACGCCGCCTTATGCAGGTTTACCACGTTTTACAGGTGGTTTAGCTGGTTATTTCGGTTACGAAACCATTCGTTATATTGAAAAACGCTTAGCCCATAGCCAAAAACCAGACGCAATTGGCACACCAGATGTTTTGTTAATGGTGTCGGAAGAAATTGCTGTAGTGGATAATTTGAGCGGTAAGCTATATTTTATTGTCTATGCCAATCCAGAGGAAAACGACGCTTACGAGCAAGCCTTGCAACGTATTCAGACCTTGATGCAACAGTTGCGCCAAACCGTCAAGATTCCAGAGTCAAGAGCATCTTTGGCAACCCATGCAAGCTCTGAATTTGGTGAAGAAAACTATAAGGCTGCAGTTAAGAAGGCGCAGAACTACATCTTAGAAGGCGACATTATGCAGGTGGTGCTAAGCCAGCGTTTGTCACAAGATTTTACTGGCTCACCATTGTCACTTTATCGTGCATTACGCAGCTTAAATCCATCCCCTTATATGTTTTATTATGATATGGGCGACCATCATGTGGTCGGTGCTTCGCCTGAGATTTTAGTGCGATTGGAAGATGGTGTGGTGACATCTCGACCAATCGCAGGTACGCGTCCACGCGGAAAAACGCGCGAGGAAGATATTGCCTTAGCTGAAGAATTGTTGGCAGATCCTAAAGAGCGTGCAGAACATGTGCAGTTGATGGATTTAGGTCGTAACGATGTTGGTCGTGTGGCGCAAACTGGATCGGTAAAAGTAACGGATAATATGATGATAGAACGCTACTCACATGTGATGCATATTGTGAGTAATGTAGAAGGTCAGTTAAAGCCTGATTTGGATGCGATTGATGTGCTAAAAGCCACTTTTCCTGCAGGCACATTGTCTGGCGCGCCTAAGATTAGGGCAATGGAAATTATTGATGAATTTGAACCAACTAAGCGCGGCATTTATGGTGGCGCTGTCGGTTACTTAGGGTTTAATGGCGATATGGATGTGGCGATTGCGATTCGCACTGGTGTGATTAAAGATAAAAAATTGTATGTGCAAGCTGGTGCAGGCGTCGTCGCAGATTCAGTACCTCAGAGTGAGTGGGATGAAACACAAAACAAAGCCAAAGCAGTGCTGCGTGCTGCCGAGTTGGTACAAGCAGGTTTAGATAATAAAGGAATCCAATAATGTTATTAATGATTGATAATTACGACTCCTTTACCTATAACCTTGTTCAGTATTTTGGCGAGCTTGGTCAAGAGGTGCAGGTGTATCGTAATGATGAAATTGATTTAGAAAAAGTGGCGGCGTTGAATCCACGCCATATTGTGATTTCACCTGGCCCGTGTACGCCGAATGAGGCAGGTATTTCTGTACCGCTTATTCATGCCTTTGCAGGCAAAATTCCTTTGTTAGGCGTATGTCTGGGTCATCAAAGTATTGGCCAAGCGTTTGGCGGGAAGATTATTAAAGCCAAAACGCTCATGCATGGCAAGACTTCACTCATTCATCATAAAAATGAAGGTGTGTTTAAAGGCTTGGCGAACCCATATACGGCTACGCGCTATCATTCCTTAGTAATTGAAAAAGAGAGTTTGCCAGATTGTTTAGAAGTGACAGCGTGGACTGAAGATGGCGAGATTATGGGCGTGCGCCATAAAACGCTGGCCATCGAAGGTGTACAATTTCATCCAGAATCCGTATTAACAGAGTATGGACATGAGTTGCTTGATAACTTTATTAAAGCGTATTAGTTATGTTTAAAGATGTTTTAAATCAATTACTAGCGGCAAAAGATTTATCGCATGATCAAATGCTGGCGGTGATGCAGCAAGTGATGAGCGGCGAGTTGAGTGAAGCGCAAATTGCTGCTTTGCTCATTGCGCTACGCGTTAAAGGTGAAACGGTGGATGAAATTGCTGCAGCGGCCACGGTGATGCGTCAGCTTTCAACCAAAGTAAATATTAGTAATACCGCACATTTGGTTGATACTTGTGGCACTGGTGGCGATGGTATTCAAACTTTTAATGTTTCAACCGTTTCAGCTTTTGTAGCGGCCGCAGCTGGTGCAAAAGTAGCCAAACATGGCGGCCGTTCAGTATCTTCCACTTGCGGTAGTGCCGATGTATTGGAGGCGCTAGGCGTTAATGTCAATAAAACGGCGGATGAAGTAGCGGCTAGCGTCAATGAAATTGGCATTGGCTTTATGTTTGCGCCGAATCATCACAGTGCCATGAAATATGCCGCGCCTGTGCGTAAAGCACTGGGCGTTCGTACCATTTTTAATTTGCTCGGCCCGCTCACTAATCCAGCTTCAGCCAAGCGTCAGGTCATGGGTGTTTTTGATCAAGTATTAACGGGTAAATTAGCAAAAGTATTACAAAAGTTAGGCAGTGAACATGTATTGGTCGTACATGGTGCAGATGGGATGGATGAAATTTCATTTACGGGCGACACTTATATTGCTGAGCTAAAAGATGGAAAAGTCACTGAATATACAATCAATCCTAAACAGTTTGGTTTATCTGGGCATCAGTTAAAAGATATTCAGATTCAAAATGCAGCAGAGTCAAAAGCCATGATTATGGACGTGCTAACAGTTAAAAAAGGCGCAGCACGCGACATTGTATTAATGAATGCAGGTGCAGCGATTTATACAGCTGGTATTGCGACCACGCTAGAAGCGGGTATCGCAACAGCGGCGAAAATGATTGATGAAGGTAAGGCGTTGGCAACTTTAGAGGCCTTGCAAGCAAGATGAGAAACGTTGTTTTAACCATGCTTTTTCTTATAACAGTGGCTTGCTCGCAAACAGAGCAATCGTCATTTGCATCGGTAGAATCACTGCCGCAAGCGCTAGAGCAAGGCGTAGAGCAATTAAGTAATGGTCAGTATGAAACGCAGTTTCCATCAGCGAGTACATTATTTGCACGACAAGCCAATGATGAAATGGTCGATGGAACTGGGCGCGTTGTGCGTTTATTGGCTGATGATAATAAAGGCTCACGTCACCAAAAATTTCTCGTTAGCATTGCTGGCGGACAAACCTTGCTATTTGCCCATAATATCGATTTAGCGTTGCGTATTGATACCCTAAAAGTAGGCGATACAATTGAATTTAGAGGTGAATATAGTTATAACCCAAAAGGTGGCGTGGTGCATTGGACGCATTTAGACCCACGTAACCAACACGAAGCTGGTTGGATTAAGCATAACGGTATTACCTATCAGTAAACATCAAGTCAGTTATATAAACAGAATAGACGAAACCAATGTCAGATATATTAAATAAAATATTAGCCACTAAACGTGAAGAAATCGCCAAGGCGAGCGCCATTAAATCGTTAAAGCAAATTCACGAAGAAGCCTTGGCGCAGCCAGAGCCGCGTGATTTTGTTGGTAACTTAGCCAAAAAAGATGAAGCTAACTTACCTGCGGTGATTGCAGAGATTAAAAAAGCCAGCCCATCAAAAGGGGTGATTCGTGAGAATTTTAACCCTGCAGAAATTGCAAAAAGCTATGAAAAAGCAGGTGCAGCCTGTTTGTCTGTATTAACCGATGAGCAATATTTTCAAGGTTCGGCCGAGTATTTAAAACAAGCGCGTGCGGCGTGTAGTCTACCTGTGTTGCGCAAAGATTTTATGATTGACCCTTATCAAGTGGTTGAAGCACGTGCGATGGGCGCAGATTGTATTTTGTTGATTGTGGCGGCGCTAGAGTTAAAACAAATGCAATTGCTTGAGGAAGTATCGCATGAATTAGGCATGGCGGTGTTGGTTGAAGTGCACGATGGCAAAGAGCTTGAATTAGCATTGAAGTTAGAAACGCCGTTGGTTGGCATTAACAATCGTAACTTGCGCACGTTTGATGTAACGCTACAAACGACCTTAGATTTATTAGAGCAGTTGCCAGATGATCGCTTTGTCATTACTGAATCAGGTATCTTTACCGCTGAAGATGTGGCATTGATGCGCAGTCACAATGTCAATGGCTTCTTGGTTGGCGAGGCGTTTATGCGACAACCAGACCCAGGCACAGAATTTTTAAAAGTATTCGCCTAAACGCTTATTGCAAGCGACTAGCGTATTGCGCACTGACTTCTCACTTGCGCCTAACGCGTCTTCGCGTTAAGGTAAATAGCGAACATTTAAGCACAAAATAATGAAGGAATTTTATGGCTAATCAGTTTCTTGCTCACCGTCCACGCCGTATGCGTAAAGACGAATTTTCGCGCCGTTTGATGCGTGAAAATGTACTGACTGTCGATGATTTAATTTATCCCGTCTTTGTATTAACGGGTGAAGGCCGTACAGAAGAAGTGCCTTCTATGCCAGGTGTACAACGCCAAAGTATTGATGTTTTGCTTAAAACAGCCAAAGAGTGTGTTGAGTTAGGCATTCCAGCCATCGCTATTTTCCCTGTAATTCCAGAAGAGCACAAAAGCTTGACGGCTAAAGAAGCTTATAACGCAGGCGGATTAGTGCCAAGAACGGTGAAAGCCTTAAAAGAAGCCTTCCCTGATTTAGGGGTGATTACCGATGTCGCATTAGACCCATACACCACGCATGGTCAAGATGGCATTATTGATGATGATGGTTATGTTCTAAACGATGAAACGGTTGAAGTGTTAGTCAAACAAGCACTGTGTCATGCCAAAGCGGGCGCAGATATCGTGGCGCCATCTGACATGATGGATGGCCGCATTGGCGCTATTCGCGATGCGTTAGAAGAAGATGAGTTTATTTATACGCGTATTTTGGCTTATTCAGCAAAGTATGCCTCCGCGTTTTATGGGCCATTTAGAGATGCAGTCGGCTCATCGGCTAACTTGGGCGCAGGCAATAAATATAACTATCAAATGGATCCAGCTAACTCAGATGAAGCGATTAAAGAAGTCGCGCTGGATATCGAAGAAGGCGCCGATATGGTCATGGTCAAACCCGGCATGCCATATTTAGATATTGTCCGCCGTGTAAAACACGAGTTTGGTGTGCCAACCTATGCGTATCAAGTGAGTGGTGAATATGCCATGTTAAAAGCCGCCACCCAAAATGGCTGGTTGGATGAAAAAGCATGTGTGATGGAAAGCTTGCTAGGCTTTAAACGCGCTGGCGCAGATGGGATTTTGACTTATTTTGCAATGGATGTAGCGCGGTGGTTGAAGGGTTAGACGATGACGTTGTCTGGGT
>JAHZMC010000086.1 GCA_022599515.1 Betaproteobacteria bacterium | reverse complement strand
TGTTTTTAGTTTGCTTGATTTTATCTAGCAAGAACTCCATCGCCTCCAAATCATCCATTGGATAAAGCAGTTTGCGGAGGACCCAAATTTTCTGCAATACATCTTTTTCGATGAGCAACTCTTCACGACGTGTGCTGGATTTGTTGACGTTAATCGCAGGGTAAATACGTTTTTCAGCCATACGGCGATCCAAATGAATCTCCATATTGCCAGTACCTTTAAACTCTTCGTAAATGACATCATCCATACGAGAGCCCGTATCAACCAACGCTGTTGCAATAATGGTCAGTGAGCCGCCTTCTTCGATATTACGTGCCGCGCCAAAGAAGCGTTTAGGCTTGTGTAACGCGTTAGCATCTACACCACCTGTTAATACTTTGCCTGATGATGGAATCACGGTGTTATAAGCGCGCGCTAAACGAGTAATAGAGTCTAATAAAATCACAACATCTTTTTTATGCTCGACTAAACGTTTTGCTTTTTCTAATACCATTTCCGCCACTTGTAAGTGACGTGCTGCAGGCTCGTCGAAAGTCGAGGCAACTACTTCGCCTCTTACTGAACGTGTCATTTCAGTCACTTCTTCAGGGCGCTCATCAATTAACAACACAATGAGTGTTACATCTGGATGATTGGCAGTAATCGCATGCGCAATGTTTTGCATCATTACTGTTTTACCACTTTTTGGACTAGCAACCAGTAATGCACGTTGACCTTTACCAATCGGCGCAATCATATCAATCACGCGACTAGTGATGTTTTCTTCCGCTTTAATGTCACGCTCTAATGTGAGCGGCTCAGTTGGGAAAAGCGGTGTTAAGTTCTCAAATAAGATTTTATGTTTTGTGTTCTCAGGTTTTTCATCATTGACGGTATCTACCTTAACCAATGCGAAATAGCGCTCACCATCTTTTGGCGTACGAATCTCACCTTGAACGCTATCACCAGTATGCAGATTGAAACGACGAATCTGTGAAGGTGAAACGTAAATATCACCAGGACCTGCAAGATATGAGGTGTCTGGTGAGCGTAAAAAACCGAACCCATCTTGTAACACTTCTAGCGTACCATCACCGAATATATTGTCACCGTTTTTGGCTTTATTTTTTAAGATGGCAAAAATAACATCTTGCTTGCGCATACGGCTAGCATTATCAACGCCATCAGCAATAGCCATGTCGACTAGCTCGGTGACGGGTAGGTGTTTAAGATCGGATAGGTGCATGAGAAAGCTCGCTGGAAGGGTTTTATAGTGAACTGAAATTAACAAACCTAGCTTCTACGTTCTTGAGAAGCTAGGCGAATTTACTTAAATATTGCTATCAATAAAGGCCATTAGTTGTGATTTAGACAAAGCACCCACTTTGGTTGCTTCTACATTACCATTTTTAAATAGCATTAATGTAGGAATGCCTCGAATGCCATATTTAGGCGGTGTTTGCGGGTTGTCATCAATATTTAATTTTGCGATGACTAAGCGATCGCCATATTCTTCTGATATATCTTCTAAAATAGGCGCAATCATTTTGCATGGGCCACACCATTCTGCCCAATAATCGACTAAAACTGGCAGTTGTGATTGCAGTACTTGTTCTTCAAAACTAGTATCGCTAAGATGGATGATTTTTTCGCTCATGAGTACCTCAACGGTTGAATGTAATTAGGTTAAATTAGATTAAGCATTAAGTTAAAATGCACTGGAATTTATTTCGATAATAATTTAGGCGCTAATGCTTAAAACTGTGTCAGGCTTGCTATATTATAACTTGATGGACAGTATAGCAATATCATTAATGATATATCAAGCGCTATTGCAATTGATTTAACCATTATTGCGCTAACAAGGTATTAAAAAGGTTAACTTTGCCTAAGGGAGGGAATGTGTGGTCATCAAGAAACTGCTTTTAGTTTTAATATTGCTGATGGCTAGCAGCAATATTGCAATTGCCGGGAATGGTATTGTGTTAAGTGACTTGTCGGGAAAGCAGCACAGTCTAAGTCAATATGCAGGTAAATGGCTCATTATCAATTATTGGGCAACTTGGTGCCCGCCATGTCTAGAGGAAGTGCCAGAGCTGGTTGCTTTATATGATGATAGAAAAGACAAAGATTTGATGGTTATCGGTGTCGTGTTTGACTATGAGACGGTTGAAGAAGTAAAGCGTTATGTGGATGATATGTTGATGTCTTACCCGATTGTATTGGGCAATAAAACGGTGGCTGAGCAAATTGGCCGTGCTGACGTTTTGCCAACGACATATCTCTTTAATCCGCAAGGGAAATTGATTAAAGTAAAACGCGGCATTGTCTCTAGAGGTTATCTAGAGACAATGATGCAGACAAATTAAACCATGTTTTAAGCGTCTGTTTCCGGGGTAACTGCTTTAGGTGGATCGATTGACTCACCTTCACTATTGAGAATATTTAAATTATTTTCTTCAGCAAATTGAATTAGCTCTTCAAATCCATCTGGGTTTGCGTTGCGGAGTTGCATGTCGACGGCTAGACAGCGAACGCCATCAATCATTTCAGGCTTAAGGTAAGGTGAGTAACGTAATTTACGGTCGTCACCAAAAGTCGCATAGCTGCTACAGATGCGATCCACCCAATCGCTAGGGCGGAAACGCTTGCCGTCGCGCGTAATGCTTTGAATGATAATTTCTTCTGGAATATGTGCCATGTAGGTTAAGGTCCTTTATTTCAATTAACTTAGTTCTGGTATTCAAACACTTTGACCACTTTTGCCACACCATCTGTCGTACGTGCGATTTCTGTGGCGATGTCTGCTTGGCGTTGTTTCACAATGCCCATCAGATAAACCACGCTCGCTTCAGTGACTATTTTAACGTCATTGGTAGAAAAGTTCTTTTCCGCAAGGAATTTGGCTTTTACTTTAGAAGTAATATAAGTGTCGTTAGCACGGTCGCTGATGCTAGTTTTGGGTCCAACAACAAGTTCATTGGTAATATTTTTAACACTTTCAACAGATTGGGTAATACGTTCTGCCTCAGCTTTTGCTGCTTCGGTAGGCGCTTCGCCAGTCAATAATACATTTAGGTTGTAGCTTGTCACATTGACATGCGCTTCTTCACCTAATGCTTTGCGAATCTGTTGAGAGGCTTTTATCTCGATATTTTCATCTTCAATATAAATACCTGAAGTACGATTGTCGGTTGCAATGGATGCGCCCGCCGCCGCTCCACCTACGGCAGCCGTAAAGCAGCCAGTTAATTGTGTTCCCATCGCTGCAATAAGAAGGGTGTGAAATAAAGCTTTTGAAAAAGGGGTCATTGAATTTTCCTGTCTTATAAATAGGGCTATAAATAGAGTAACTCTATTTTTTGTGAATGATACGCCGATTATGCGTCAAATGCATTACGTAGCCATTCAATATCTTGAAAGTTGGTCTTGTTCATTAAAATTGCATCAAAACGGCAGGGGAGATTAGGCTGTGTTTGCAAAAAATATTGTGCCGTTGCAATCAGCTTTTGTTGTTTGTGGCGCGTAATACTTTCAGCAGCACCGCCAAACTGATTACTGGACCGCAGTCTTACTTCAATAAACACCAAGGTTTCTGCTTCTTGCATAATTAAATCAATTTCGCCAAATCGGCAATGATAGTTTTGGGCTACCAAACTGAGTCCATTGTTTATTAAAAAAGTTGCAGCCATTTGTTCTGCTTGCAAGCCAGTATTGTTTTTATTGATTTTCATTGTTTTATTTTTTTAATAGCTGTTATAAACGCTTCGCGTTAAAATTTAGCAGATGACACAAGCTGCAATAACACAATCTATATCGACACAAGCTGTATTATATGTGGTCGCAACGCCGATTGGTAATTTAGGCGATATTACCTTGCGCGCTTTGGATATTTTAAAAAGCGTTGATGCGATTGCAGCAGAAGATACGCGGCATACATCTGGATTGCTTAATCATTTTGGCATTACAAAAAAATTGATTGCCGTGCATGAGCACAATGAACAGCAATCCGCACACATTTTACTAGAGCGTATTCGCGCTGGTGAAAGCATTGCTTTGGTCACAGATGCAGGAACGCCAGGCGTCAGCGACCCGGGCGCAATCGTTGTCGACGTTTTACGTGAAGCGGGTGTAAATGTCGTACCTATTCCTGGCGCGAGTGCGGTGATTGCTGCGTTATCGGCATCTGGCATTACCGATAATGGTTTTAGTTTTATTGGTTTTTTGCCAGCCAGTGGCTCACAACGTCGAAAATCACTAGCGAACTTGAATACGTTGCAACATACGCTCGTGTTTTACGAAGCGCCGCATCGCATCGTTGAAAGTGTTGAGGATATGGCGGCTATTTTGGGTGGGGAGCGCCGCATGACGATTGCTCGTGAACTGACTAAAACATTTGAAACCTTTCATCGCTGTCTGTTAAGTGAGGCTACAGCTTGGTTGAAAGCCGATGCTAATCAGCAGCGCGGCGAATTTGTATTGTTAGTTGAAGCTGCGCCACTGAAAGAAGAAGCCGCTATTAGTGAAGAGGCTGAACGCCATCTTAAAACACTGTTAGCCGAGTTGCCATTGAAGCAAGCTGTGAAGCTCGCTGTTGAGATTACTGGCGTTAAGAAAAATGATTTATATGAACGCGCGTTGCAATTAAAAGAGAAAGCAGATTAAAGCATGACAAAAACAATCACGATGACACGCCCAGATGATTGGCATTTACATTTAAGAGACGGCGCTGCGCTAAAGGCAGTGGTTGCGGATACTGCAAAGCAATTCGGACGTGCCATTGTGATGCCAAATTTACGTCCGCCAGTAACAACAACCGCATTGGCGGCTGCTTATCGTGATCGTATTGTGCAAGCTTTGCCAGAGGGCGCTGACTTTAAGCCCTTAATGACTTTATATTTAACCGAAAAAACGAGCGCAGAAGAAGTGCTAAAGGCGAAAGCCAGTGGTCTCGTGTACGGCGTGAAGTTGTATCCTGCTGGCGCGACGACGAACTCAGATTCTGGCGTGACCAATATCGATAAATGTGCAGATACTTTTGCTGCCATGCAAAAAGCGGGATTGCCTTTATTGGTGCATGCAGAAGTGACGGATGCCGATGTGGATGTGTTTGATCGTGAGAAGGTGTTTATTGATCGCCATATGAGGCCGCTTATCGCCAAATACCCAAACTTAAAAGTCATATTCGAGCATATTACGACTAAAGATGCGGCGGACTTTGTAGCAGCGGCGGGGGATAATGTAGCGGCGACAATCACGGCGCATCATCTATTGATGAATCGCAATGACATGTTCAAAGGTGGTATTCGTCCGCATCATTATTGTTTACCAATATTAAAGCGGGAAGAGCATCGTTTGGCCTTGGTAAAGGCAGCAACGTCTGGTAGTCCAAAGTTTTTCTTGGGAACCGATAGCGCGCCTCATGCAAAAAATGCTAAAGAGGCGATGTGTGGCTGCGCAGGCATGTATACAGCGCATGCGGCTATTGAGTTGTATGCAGAAGTGTTTGAAGCAGCTAATGCTTTGGATAAGCTAGAAGGATTTGCGAGTTTTTATGGTGCAGATTTTTATGGATTGCCTAGAAATGCTAAGCAGGTCACTTTAGCGAAAGAGAGTTGGACGGTTCCTGAGAGTTATCCTTATGATGGGGATGTGTTGGTGCCGTTAAGGGCGGGAGGTGTGGTTGGGTGGAAGGTAGTGGGGGTTTAAGGCCTAGATTAGAGTTTGAGTTGCAGTTGAAAGAGGATGCATGAAAAAGCTCTGTTTTCCGATGGCGCAACTAACGATTAAATGTAGTTAGAAATACTACACACCCTTTCAGGCTTCGTTAATTATTCGCAAAATTCTCTGGTTTTTTTTGTAGTCCATCACAATAGAAGCAGCCATTCCGCATAAGAATATTATTAATGCTATGTGGCTGAGAGGAAACCAAATTGAGGTATATTTAACTTAGTAAATTGTTTTCATAATCAAACTTGTTAGTGCAATAGAAGCACAAAATAGAATTAATATTGATTTAAAAAAAACAGATCCATTTACAATAATAGTGTTAGGCTTAGCTTGAGTTTGATAAATACTCTCTTCATTAATGCTTCTAGTATTTGTAATGCGATGCTTAAATTCAATTGACTTCTTTAAATTTCTAGCATTACTTACACCATTTTTATTGTCAGGAAGTTGTGCTAAAGCGTGAAATCTTACACATTCACCACACCTAAACAAGCCAGTTGATATCGAAATTGTATTACTGTTAATTGGCACAAGCTTTGATTCAACTTTTGATTGAACTACCTTTCCTGATAGCCACTTGTATCCATCTAGTAATTTTAAAGTAATTGGCTGCTCTACCATGCTTGTTGTTATGTCTGTTTTACCTGTATTAATAAATGCGCCATTCAATAAAACAAGATTGTCTTTAATCTCTTGCCCATAATAAGTGACGGAGAGTCCATCTACAGTGCTTCCAACTGCATCGAATGACTCTATTGTCTGTTCATTGACGAATGTAATTTGACCAGGATATCGGCTTTTAATAGTGAGATAAATACCTATTACCCCAAATATAACAGAAATCGAAACTCCTAAAACTGACCCAAATATTTCAAGTGGCACTAATCACCTCCGCTGTGGATATGGCTAAAAACAACTGAAAATATAACGATAAGATAAATCCGACAATTGAGACCGCAATCCCCAAACCAACACCACTTACAATGCGCCAACAAATAATTTTGTCAATCCGTCAAGTAGCTTTTTAGCGCGACACTGCGGAAAAGTTTTGGCTTAATTACTTATCTCGGACTTATATACAGCACAATTAATCATGTGCCATATTTTATACCCAGTACTTTTTTAAACAAAGCCAAGTCGCTTGGGTAGCCTATTGTTCACGCATTGCTTAAAATAAAATTCCCCAGTTTTCCATAAAAACTGGGGTTGGAATGATATGGTTTGCATTAATTTAGTATATAGCATAATCAATGTCCCACACCCGCAAGGGGTGTCCCCATTCTCGCTAGCCGCTAAAGCGGCAAGTCGAATGTGAAGTCAGCCGATAAGCCGGGTTTTGTCGTGTATTGCTACACGGACAGTCATTCATCTAGGCGTGCAATTACTCACACGCTCGAGCAACCTACCCACTGGCAGCGCGAGCAACGCCTATTACCAGTCTATTTGGTCTTGCTGCAGATGGAGGTTACCGCGTTTCACCCGTTTCGACGCAAGCTCGCTAAAAAGCGTGCTCGCAGGTCGAACCGACTCGTCTCTGTGGCCCTATTCCTCGCCTCACGGCGTACGGCCGTTAGCCGTCATCCTGCTCTTTGCAGCCCGGACTTTCCTCCCTCACTGCAAAGCGTGACGGCGACTGTCTGGCTAACTTCGCGTTTATTTTAACATCTGAATCAGTAGCGTATTGGCCTATTATTGATATAACTTTTCGCATTTCAACTAATTCAACCACCTACCAAAAACTAGTGATAGATGACATTCAGTAAGTCGCATAACTATATGTTTATTAACAAATTTGTTTTTTATGCAAAAAGACGCTAAGTCATTGTCTTGTAAAGAAAAAACATTAAAAAGTGCTTGCAAAGCGCTTTTTTTTTATCTATAGTGGTCAGCAGTGGGGAGAAGTGGTGTTTTGTGGGAAATGGTTAAGTTGCTAAGGGATTAACCATTTCTCATCGCCCGCAAATTTTTAACAAACACAAAGGCTGCGGATTAAAGTGTTTAAGGGTGCAACAAATCTTAATATGGATGCAAAAGGGCGTTTAGCGATTCCAGCTAAGCACCGCGAAGCACTGCTTGTGCAATCCGCAGGCGAGATTGTGTTAACTGCGCATTCGCATCCGTGTTTGTTGCTCTACCCAGCGTCAGCTTGGGAGCCTATTCAATCCAAAATCATGAGTTTATCCAGCTTTGATAAAAAGTCGGCTGCATTACAGCGTCGTTTGGTTGGTTATGCGGAAGATATTAGTTTGGATAGCGCTGGACGATTATTGGTTTCTCCTGTATTGCGTGAGTTGGCTGGATTGGAAAAAGAAGTCATGTTAATTGGTCAAGGGAGTCACTTTGAGCTGTGGAGTAAAGAAGCTTGGTTTAGGCAGAGTCAGGAAGCCATAAATGAGGATGGTGAGTTTGAAATGCCATCGGAACTAGAAGGTTTCTCACTATGACAAAGGGCGCTGAAGTGGCGCCCTCTTCAGTATTGGGGGCAGCAGATTCTGAGCAATCATCACATATCACCGTTTTATTGGCTGAGGCAGTGGATGCGTTGGCGATTAAAAAAGACGGTACGTATATCGATTGTACGTTTGGCCGCGGTGGGCATAGCAAGAGAATTCTGAGTCAATTAGGCCCAAAGGGACGTTTATTCGCGATTGATCAGGACATGGCGGCTTATGCCGCAGGTGAGGCAATTGATGACCCGCGTTTTTATATGGAGCATTTGCATTTTTCAGAATTGAATCAGTTGGCGGCAAAGCATCAGTTAACCAGTGTTGACGGTATTTTGATGGATTTAGGGATTTCATCACCGCAGGTAGATGTGGGTGAGCGAGGTTTTAGTTTTAGGTTGAATGGCCCATTGGATATGCGGATGGACCAGACGCGCGGCAAAACGGTAGCGGCGTTATTGGAAACAATAACGGAAAAACAATTAGGAGAGGTGATAAAACATTATGGTGAAGAACGGTTTGCTAAGCAGGTTGCAAGGGCGATTATTAAGGAGCGCACAGACGGGTGCGCCATCACCACTACAGGGGAGCTTGCCAAGATCGTGGCAAGTGCAATCCCCAAGGTCGAGCCGGGTAAGAACCCTGCAACGCGTACCTTTCAAGCTTTACGGATTTTCGCAAATCAGGAGCTTGAGGAATTATCGTTAATTTTGCCGCAATGCTTGAATTTGCTGGCAGAAGATGGGCGTTTGGTGGTGATTAGCTTTCATTCTTTGGAAGATAGAGCAGTAAAGCGTTTTATTAAGAGCGAGGCAGATCGTGATGATTTGCCTTCTAACTTTCCAGTGAAGGCAAAAGATTTGCCGCAATCACGACTTGTTTCTGTCGGAAAAGCCATTAAGCCGAGTGAAGCTGAAGTGAAAGCAAATCCTCGCGCAAGAAGTGCAGTAATGCGCGTAGCTATGCGGACGGCGGTGCAATAGTGCAAATGAATTTAACATTATTTGCGGCTTTAATTGCAGTGGCTTTGGGCGTGGTGACTTCTCAGCATGAAGCTAGAAAAATGTATTCGGAACATGAACGTTTATTAGAATTGACAGAGCAATATAAAACTGAATATGAACAGTTGCAGATTGAGCAAAGCACTTGGGCAATGCATTCGCGCGTTGAAGAAATGGCGACAAAGCAATTGCAAATGAAAGTACCAAATCCGCAAGATGTGCAAGTAATTGTATTAGAAGATTTAAATTTAGAAGGTGTTAATTCAGATAGGCTAAGTAAGTAGTATGGAATTTAAGGGGCAACAGAAACAGCGGCAGAGAGCGGTAGGTTTACCTGCATGGCGTAGACGCGTCCTGTTGGTAGCTGTGCTGTCTGGCTTTATGTTGCTGGTTGTTCAAAGTGTTAGTTTACAAAGTACCAATAAAGCATTTTTGCAAAAAAAAGGCGGAGATCGCTACATTCGTACATTAGAGCTGCAGGCTGACCGCGGAAAAATTAAGGATAGACGTGGCGAAATCCTAGCAGGCAGCAGTCCTGTTGCTTCGGTTTGGGTGAATCCTTCTGTTGTTGAGATAACGGAAAAACAGAAACTCGCATTGGCTAAATTGCTAGACATGAAAGTTGCGTCACTCGATCAAAAAGTGAGCAATAAACAAAAAGAGTTTATCTATATTAAAAGACGGATTGCGCCTGATTTGGCGGAGCAAGTAAACGCGTTGGATATTGCAGGTGTTTATTTGGAGCGTGAATATAAACGATTCTATCCAGCAGGCGATGTCACTTCGCATGTGGTTGGGTTTACTGGTGTTGATGGCAATGGCCAAGAGGGTTTAGAGCTCGTGCGCAACGATGCGCTTGCTGGTCAGGCAGGTCAGCGTCGTGTGATTAAAGATAGAGCGGGGCAAATTGTTGAAGAGCTGGAAGTCGTTCGTGAGCCAAGTGATGGTGACGAATTAACCTTAAGCATTGATCGTCGGATTCAATATTTGGTATTTAGAGAGTTATCTAAAGCGATTGAGCAATATAAAGCCAAAGCAGGTTCGGCAGTGGTGTTAGATGCTAAAACAGGCGAGGTATTGGCCATGGCTAACTTCCCAACTTATAACCCTAATAATCCTATTAACATAAAAGGCAAGACACGCAATCGTGCGTTAACCGATGTGTTCGAGCCGGGTTCTACGATGAAGCCAGTTACTGCGGCAGCAGCATTGGAGTTTGGCGGCTATTTAACGACGACAACAGTGGATACTGCACCTGGTTACATGAAGATTGGGCCAGCGACCATTCATGATACGCATTCTTATGCGGAATTGACGGTTGCTGAGGTGGTGAAGAAATCGTCCAATGTGGGTTCAGCAAAAATAGCACTCAGTTTAGATAAAAAGAAATTATGGAATGTATTTAATCAACTGGGATTTGGTGAAAAGACTGATATTGGTTTCCCTGGCGAAGTGCGTGGAAAAGTGCGTGATTACAAAACTTGGCGTCCAATTGAGCAGGCAACCATGTCTTATGGGCATGGTATCAGTGTGACTTTGTTACAGCTTGCTAGAGCATATACCGTGTTTGCCAATGATGGTGAGCTAAAGCCAGTGTCATTGGTTAAGTTAGATAAAGCGCCAATTGGGCAACCAGTTTTTTCAGCATCAGTGGCCAACAGCGTCAAAGATATGTTGGAGCTGGTTGTGCAAGAGGGTGGAACTGGTACAAAAGCACAAGTGGCTGGTTATCGCATTGCAGGAAAAACAGGCACAGCACATAAATTGGGCGCAAATGGTTACGAGCGAGATAAGTATGTTGGTTCTTTTGTTGGGCTTGCACCTGCATCAAATCCGCGTTTGATTATGGCAGTGATGATTGACGAGCCAACCAGCGGACAATATTACGGAGGCACGGTCGCTGCTCCTGTATTTAGTAGCGTGATGTCAGAGGTGTTAAGGTTATTAGCAGTGCCACAAGATGCGCCAAATACTAATATTGTTAAGCCAGTCATTGATGATGCTGATGTGCAGGAGATGGTATGACGGCTTATCAGATAAATACTAGGCCAAGTACGATTACTGCGGATAGTCGACAAGTAGTGCCAGGCGCATTGTTTTTAGCATACCCAGGTGAAAGTGCGGATGGTAGAGCTTATATTGCAGATGCGATTAACAATGGCGCGAGTGCTATTTTATGGGAGCCAGAAGGATTTGTTTGGGATGAGAACTGGCAGGTAGAAAATAAGCCAGTGGTTAGTCTTAAACAAGAGGCTGGTGTTATTGCCGATCAATTTTATGCGAGTCCATCAAGTCAATTATGGATGGTTGGCGTAACGGGTACTAATGGAAAAACTTCAGTCACGCAATGGTTGGGGCAGTGCTTCGACTATTTAGGGCGACAAACTGCCGTGATTGGTACGCTTGGCAATGGCCTGCTGAACCAGCTAACGCCGACAGCCAACACCACACCAGATGCTTTATTGCTACAAAAGTTATTAGCAAGCTATGTCGAGCAAAAAGCCGATGTTGTTGCTATGGAGGTTTCTTCGCATGGGTTGAGCCAAGGACGTGTGAATGGTGTGCAGTTTGATGTAGCGGTGCTCACCAATTTAACGCGCGATCATCTTGATTATCACGGTACGGTTGAAAATTATGCGCTAGCCAAAGAAAAACTATTCAAATGGGATAGCTTACAGTCTGTCGTATTAAATAGCGATGATGACTTTGGTCAGGCGATTAAACAAAAGCTAAGCAATTCTGCGGTCAAGGTGCTGACTTATGGCATTGACAGTGGTGGTGTGCGTGCGTCCAATATTCGTTTTGACAATGGCGCGATTCAATTGATGGTAACGACGCCAAATGGTCAAGCAGAAATGCAGGTTGATTTAGTTGGTCGGTTTAATGTGTATAACGTATTGGCGGTATTAGCGACTTTATTAGTGTCCGATGTTGCATTTGATGATGCCATTGATGCGGTCAAACACTTGAAGCCACTTAATGGACGTATGCAACAGTTTGGTGGTGGCAATCTGCCATTGGTTATCGTCGATTATGCGCATACGCCAGACTCTCTAGAAAATGTATTGTTAGCATTAAAAGAAGAAGCAAAACAGGCGCTGATTTGTGTATTTGGCTGTGGCGGCAATCGCGATCAAGGTAAGCGCCCACTGATGGGTAAAGTGGCGAGTGCGCTTGCGGATAGCGTGATCGTGACCACTGACAACCCGCGTCATGAACGCGCAGAAGATATCATTCAAGCAATATTAAAAGGTATAACGGGCGAGTGTATTGTTGAAGCAGATAGAGCAAAAGCGATTGCATTAGCAATCGCCAATGCACAAGTAGATGATGTGGTGTTAATTGCTGGGAAAGGGCATGAAGATTATCAAGAAATAGCTGGTGAGAAACATCATTTCAGCGATGTTGAACAAGTTGAGTTGGCGTTGCAAGCCTATCAGGCGGTGGCCGTATGATGATGCTTTCAGAAATCGCAACCGCTTTAAACGCATCCGTTATTGGTAAGGACGTTAAAGTATTGAGTGTCGGTACGGATAGCAGAGTGATTGCTAATGAACAGCTATTTGTTGCAATAAAAGGAGAGCACTTTGATGGCAACACGTATGCGTCAGAGGCGATTAAATTAGGTGCTGCCGCAGCCTTGGTATCAGACGTCAAAGTAGCAGCTAGTCCTGCTGTATTGGTTAAAGATACCCGCTTAGCGTTAGGCGAATTAGCCCATTACTGGCGTCAAAAGTTTGATTTACCTGTTGTGGCGATTACTGGTAGCAACGGAAAAACAACGGTTAAAGAGATGATTGCTGCCATCTTAAATGCTGCTAAAGGCAATGTGTTGGCGACTAAAGGCAATCTTAATAACGATATTGGCATGCCACTCACTTTACTTAATCTACGTGCGGAACACACTTATGCGGTCATTGAAATGGGTATGAACCATTTAAATGAAATTCGCTATTTAAGCAATATTGCTTGCCCACAAGTGGCGGTCATTAATAATGCAGGCACTGCGCATATCGGCGAGCTTGGTTCGCGTGAAGCGATTGCGCAAGCCAAGGGTGAGATTTTTGAAGGATTGGCAGAAGATGGCATTGCCGTCATTAATGCAGATGATGCATTTTGTGACTATTGGCATTCACTCAATCAAAACCGCAAAGTGATGACATTCGGTTTGGATAAAAAAGCTGATGTCTCAGCTAGCTATCAATTCTTTGCCGCCCATACTGAAATAGCGCTTAAAACACAAGAGGGTGTCGTTACTTTCAATATTGGTGCGTTGGGTAAACATAATGTGAGTAATGCCTTAGCAGCAAGCGCTGTTGCAGTTGCTTTGGGCGTTGCTAATCGTGATATTGCGCAAGGGCTTAGTCAGTTTAATGGCGTGCAAGGTCGCTTGCGTTTACATGCGGGTTATCAGCAAGCCATTGTGATTGATGATACCTACAACGCCAATCCTGATTCGATGAAAGCGGCGATTGATGTATTGGTCGCACAGCAAAGTAAAACAACGCAAAAGTTGGTGTTCGTCATGGGTGATATGGCAGAGTTGGGTGAAGAAGCGGCGAGCATGCATGTGCAAATTGGTCAATATGCTAAACAAAAAGCGGTTTCAAATTTATTTAGTTTTGGCGATTTTAGCCAGTTAGCCAGTAAAGAGTTTGGCGCGGGTGGGCAGCATTTTGATTCTTTAGAAGCGTTGGTTACAGCGTTAAAAACAGCCATGCAAGCGGATACCTGCGTGCTGGTTAAAGGCTCGCGCTCGATGAAAATGGAGCGTGTCGTCCATGCGATTGTCAATACTGCTATGGCGAATAGCGATAATTTAGAGGGAGTGCATTAATGTTATTAGAACTAGCACGTTATTTAGCGCAGGATATCAACGGGTTTAATGTCTTTAATTACATTACATTGCGTGCAGTGATGGCAACGCTTACGGCATTGATTATCTCATTTGTGGTTGGCCCAACGATGATTAGAAAGCTGACGCAGTATAAAGTGGGTCAGTCAGTACGCGATGACGGACCGCAAACGCATTTAATTAAAGCGGGCACGCCAACCATGGGCGGCGCATTGATTTTAGTGGCGATAGCGCTATCAACATTGCTGTGGGCTGATTTGCATAACCGCTTCATTTGGGTGGTGTTAATCACGACTTTAGGCTTTGGTGCGATTGGTTGGGTGGATGATTATCGTAAAGTGGTGCATAAAAATCCGAAAGGTTTATCAGCAAAAGCCAAAATATTTTGGCAAAGTTTAATCGGGATTAGCGTCGGTATTTTTCTGTATAAAACAGCCGCTTCACCAATTGAAACAACGCTTATTTTCCCATTCATTAAAAATATAGCGCTTCCATTAGGATTTGTTGGGTTTTTAGTTCTGACATGCGCGGTCGTGGTTGGTAGTAGTAACGCCGTGAATCTAACCGATGGCTTAGATGGTTTGGCGATTTTACCAACAGTGATGGTTGGTAGTGCTTTGGGTGTCTTTGCTTATGTAGCTGGCCACGTTTACTTCTCAAAATATCTTGGCGTACCTTATGTTGCAGGTGCGGGGGAATTAATGGTGTTCTGCGCTGCCATGGGGGGCGCAGGTTTAGGTTTCTTATGGTTTAACGCTTATCCAGCAGAAGTGTTTATGGGTGATGTGGGTGCATTAGCATTAGGAGGTGCGTTAGGGGTTGTTGCCATCATCGTACGACAAGAAATTGTCCTGTTTATTATGGGCGGTGTCTTTGTGGTGGAAACCTTCTCTGTTGCTATGCAAGTGCTTTATTTTAAATATACCAAATATAAAACAGGTACTGGCAAGCGGATTTTCTTAATGGCGCCACTCCATCATCACTACGAACAAAAAGGCTGGAAAGAAACACAAGTCGTTGTGCGTTTTTGGATTATTACCATGATGTTGGTTTTGGTTGGACTCTCTGCTTTGAAAATTAGATAACAGATTATTTAAATGATAAACACGCTTAACAATAAACGGATATTAGTGTTGGGACTTGGTGAAACAGGTCTTTCAGCACTGCGCTGGCTATTTGCACAAGGTGCAAAAGTTGCCGTGGCTGACACGCGTGAAAATCCACCGAATATTGATGCGGTGAAGGTTGAGTTTCCTGAGGTCAACGTGTATCTGGGCGAGCTAGATGTGAACGTCTTAAAAGCCGTGGATATGTTGGTGGTGAGCCCAGGTGTTGCATTGTCAGAGCCCGCAATTCAAGCAGCAATTGAAGCTGGTGTATCCGTGGTAGGCGATGTTGAGTTGTTTGCACAGTATCGACCTGCTAGCTCTAAAGTCATTGCCATTACTGGTGCGAATGGCAAAACAACAGTGACAACCTTGGTCGGTGAAATGTGTAAGGCCGCAGGTTTAAAAACCATTGTTGCGGGGAATATTGGTCTGCCAGTGTTGGATGCTTTGGGTATGGAAAAGCCAGATGTCTATGTGTTAGAGCTGTCCAGTTTTCAGTTAGAAACAACCAATAGTTTAGTTGCTGATGCGGCAACCATGTTGAATTTAACTGAAGATCATATGGATCGGTATAGTGAATTGGCTGTTTATGCGGCAGCTAAGGCACATATCTTTTATCAAGCGAAACACCAAGTATTAAACCGTGATGATGCATGGAGCATGATTATGGAACGTCCAAGCTTGGCCGTGACTACATTCGGTTTGGATTTCGATGTAAATGCTTTCGGTATTCAAGAGGTAGAAAACGAAATTTGGTTGTGTAATGGTGAGCAGCAGTTGATTAATGCAGCTGATTTGCGCATTAAAGGCGCACACAATGCCGCCAATGCCTTAGCCGCTATTGCGCTTTGTCGTGCGATTGGATTGGAATATGCGCCTTTATTGAATGCTTTGTATAACTTCAAAGGTCTGCCGCACCGTGTGCAATGGGTTGCCAATATTGATGATGTTGATTATTACGATGATTCAAAAGGCACTAATGTCGGCGCAACTTGTGCGGCTTTATCTGGATTGCCGCAAAAAGTAGTGTTAATCGCAGGCGGCGATGGCAAAGGTCAAGACTTTACCCCGCTACAATCGCCCGTTAGTCAAAATGCACGCGCTGTAGTGTTAATTGGCCGTGATGCCGCTTTAATCGAGCAAGTGTTGCTTGCAACTGAAGTGCCGATGTATCACGCACAGGATATGTATGAAGCGGTCGTGATTGCGCGACGTATAGCACAAGTTGGTGATGCAGTCTTGCTTTCGCCTGCTTGCGCGAGTTTTGATATGTATAAAAACTATGTGAGCAGAGCGGAAGCATTTGTGAGTGCTGTGAAGCAGCAAGAGGTGGCAACATGCTAAGCAATATGCAAATGCCTAAACAAATGACGAGCAGTTCATACGACTATTTGCTGTTGTGGATTACGCTTGCATTGCTTGGTTTGGGTCTTGTGATGGTGTATTCCGCTTCGATTGCAATTGCCGAAGCCAATGCATCCATTGGCCATCAAAGCACCTATTACTTGATGAGGCAGGCCATTTTTATTGGGATTAGCTTAGTTGCAGCTTATGTGGCCTTTCAAGTGCCGATGGAGTGGTGGCAAAAAATGGCGCCGCATTTATTTTTACTCGCTATCGGTTTATTAATCTTAGTATTAATTCCAGGTGTAGGTCGAAATATTAATGGTAGTCAGCGTTGGTTGTCATTGTTTGTGATTAACCTACAGCCGTCGGAATTTATGAAGTTATTCGCAGCGATGTATGTTGCTGATTATGCCGTACGTAAATCGGCGCAAATGGATAGCATCGTCAAAGGATTTTTACCGATGGTTGCCGTCATGGTTTTGGTTGGATTCCTATTGCTAAGAGAGCCAGATTTCGGTGCACTCGCTGTGGTAGCCAGTATTTCCATATCCATTTTATGGTTGGCTGGAATTAATGTTTGGGTGTTTATTGGCCTACTAGCCGTTCTGCCAGTAGCCGTTTACTTTTTGATTGTCAGTTCGCCTTATCGATTACAACGTGTGATTGGGTTTATGGATCCTTGGGCTGATCCATTTGGTAAAGGCTATCAGCTATCACATGCTCTAATTGCGTTTGGTCGTGGTGAATGGTTTGGCGTTGGGCTTGGCGCAAGTGTAGAAAAATTATTGTACTTGCCAGAAGCGCATACCGACTTTCTTTTTGCGGTGATTGCCGAAGAGCTGGGTTTTGTCGGTGTTGTGACCGTCCTCTTTTTATTTTCTTGGTTAATCATTCGCGCATTTGGCATTGGCAAAGAAGCTGCAGCTAATGAACAATATTTTTCAGCTCTATTGGCACAAGGCATCGGTGTATGGATAGGCGGGCAAGCGATTATTAATATTGGCGTCAATATGGGCGTGTTGCCAACCAAAGGCTTGACCTTGCCACTACTTTCATTTGGCGGTAGCGGCATTTTAGCCAACTGTATTGCCATTGCTGTTTTGTTACGTATCGATTATGAAAATAGATTGATTCAGAAAGGATTGCGCGTATGACAACGCAATCAAAAGCAACCTTAATGGTGATGGCTGGCGGTACAGGTGGACATGTTTATCCTGCCATCGCAGTTGCAGATTATTTACATGCGCAAGGTTGGCAGATTGTTTGGTTAGCCACTGAAGGTGGCATGGAAAATCGATTAATCGCTGACAAACCTTATGCTAAAGCCATGATTACCATGCGCGGTGTGCGTGGCAAAGGGTTATTGGGTTGGGTGTTACTGCCATTTAAATTGCTATTAGCGTTTAAACAAAGCTTGAGTGCCATCAGTCAATATCAACCCAATGTCGTGTTGGGAATGGGTGGGTTTGCGGCTTTTCCGGGTGGGTTGATGGCTAAAGTATTAGGCAAGCCTCTGGTTATTCATGAGCAAAATTCAGTGGCAGGACTTACCAATACAACATTAAGCCATGTTGCTAATCAAGTGTTAGCAGCATTCCCCGCTGCATTCGGTGATAAGGCGATATTGGTTGGCAATCCAGTGCGCGACGAGATTACCCAATTACCGTTGCCTGAAATGCGCTATAAAAATAGAACAGGTAAGTTGAAGTTATTAGTCGTCGGCGGCAGTTTAGGTGCAGCAGCTTTGAATGAAATATTACCAAAAGCATTTGCCACTTTGTCAGAAGCGCAACGGCCAGAAGTGGTGCATCAAGCAGGTGAAAAAATGATTGCAACGCTAGAGGCTAATTATCAACAAGCAGGTGTTAAAGCAGACACAAAAGCTTATATCCAAGATATGGCAGCGCAATATGCTTGGGCAGATGTGGTGATTTGTCGTTCAGGTGCTCTGACCGTAGCCGAATTGGCATGTGTGGGTGTTGCCAGTGTGCTGGTGCCGTTTCCACATGCAGTGGATGATCATCAAACCACCAATGCGCAATATTTGAGTGATAACGGCGCGGCGATATTAATACAGCAAACAGCCTTTAGCATAGAAAAAGCCAGTGAGATATTAAGTCAATTGACGCGAGAAAGTTGTTTAGTCATGGCAAATAAAGCACGTGAATTAGCGAAGCCTGAAGCAACCGCATCGGTTGCAAAAACGTGTATGGCATTAGCGGGAATGACAGCATGAAACATAAAGTAAAAAATATTCATTTTGTTGGCATTGGCGGTATCGGCATGAGCGGTATTGCAGAAGTGCTGCTTAATTTGGGCTTTAACGTGAGTGGTTCTGATTTGGCGAGCAATGCGACGACCAAGCGCTTGGAAAGCTTTGGTGCAAAACTGTATCAGAACCATGCAGCAGAAAACTTGGGTAACGCAGACGTTGTGGTGGTTTCAACAGCTGTGAGCGAAGCTAATCCAGAAGTCATTGCTGCGAGAGAACATCGTATTCCAGTTGTACCACGTGCCTTAATGTTGGCTGAATTGATGCGCTTTAAGCAAGGCATTGCGATTGCAGGGACGCACGGCAAAACGACGACAACGAGTTTAATTGCTAGCATTTTAGCAGAGGCAGGTTTTGATCCGACTTTTGTAATCGGTGGAAAACTAGAGTCAGCGAGCACTAATGCAAGACTCGGCGCTGGTGAGCATATTGTGGTTGAAGCGGATGAGTCTGACGCATCGTTCTTGCATTTGAGCCCAATATTGGCAGTAGTGACGAATATCGACCGTGACCACATGGAAACCTATGAGCATAGCTTTGATAAGCTCAAGAGTGCTTTTGTTGAGTTTTTACAGCAACTACCATTTTGGGGTATGGCTGTCGTGTGTATTGATGATCACAATGTGCGCGAAATCTTGCCGCGCATTACCAAGCCAGTCACCACTTATGGCTTCAGCGATGATGCGGGTATTCGTGCCACTGAAGTTCGCGCTGATAACGGCAAAATGCATTTTAAAGTAACCCGCAAAAATGGAATAACAACCCAGCTTGATGTGACGTTGAATCTGCCTGGTAAACACTATGTATTGAATGCATTGGCGGCGATTGCGATTGCCAGTGAACTGAATGTGGCCGATGAGGCGATTATTAAAGCATTAGCAGAATTTAAAGGTGTTGGTCGCCGGTTTGAGCGTTATGGCGAAGTGCCAACAGGCAAAGGTGGCACATTTACCTTGATTGATGACTATGGACATCACCCAGTTGAAATGCGCGCAGTAATTGCGGCCGCGCGAGATGCCTTTCCAGAAAGACGCTTGGTATTGGCTTTTCAGCCACATCGCTATACCCGTACCCGCGATTGCTTTGAAGGCTTTGTACAGGTGATTTCTAGCGCTGATGTTGCGTTACTCACTGAAGTATATTCAGCTGGAGAAGCGCCAATTGTAGCGGCCGATACAGGGACGCTTATCCGCGCGATTAAAGTGCTGGATAAAGTTGATCCACACTATGTAGAAACGACTGAGATGTTGCCAGACGCCATTATCAATGTGGTGCAAGATGGTGATGTGGTGATTGTAATGGGTGCTGGCAGTATTGGACAAGTTGCCCATAAAACGAAAGTCATGATGGCATGATACAGGCTAAGCAACACGCTAAATTATTAAGAAACGAGCCGTTAGCACGCTACACCAGTTGGCGTGTTGGAGGTGCGGCTGACTGCCTATTTGTGCCAGATAGTTTGGAAACCTTGATTGCGTTCCTAACTGGCTTAGATGCGGAAGAGCCTGTTTATTTTATTGGACTGGGCAGTAATTTATTAGTGAGAGATGGTGGTGTTCGCGGTACGGTAGTGGTGATGCATCAGGCACTTAAATCGATCAAGATGGATGGAGATTATTTGTACGCAGATGCTGGTGTGACTTGCGCCAAGCTAGCTAAATTTAGTGCCGCAAATAGTCAAATGGGCGCTGAATTTATGGCAGGTATTCCAGGTACCGTAGGCGGTGCGCTGGCGATGAATGCAGGTTGTTATGGCGGTGTGACTTGGGACATTGTGCAGCAAGTATTAACGATTGATCGCTATGGAAACACGCACATGAGAAAACCAAGCGAGTTCGTTATCGCTTATCGCAGTGTAAAAATGCCCGTTGCAGATGAGTGGTTTGTTGGCGCTTGGTTTAATTTAGTAGAAGGTGATCCGCAAGAGTCTACCAACAAGATAAAAGATTTATTGGCTAAAAGATTGGCCAGTCAACCACTTAATCTGCCCAGTGGTGGATCGACCTTCCGTAATCCTGAAGGGGATTATGCGGCAAGGTTAATCGAAGCAAGTGGCTTAAAAGGGTTTCAAATAGGAGGCGCGCAAGTGTCAGACAAGCACGCTAATTTTATTGTCAATGTTGGCAAATGTAGTGCGCAAGATATCGAGTCATTGATTGAGCAGGTTAAACAAGTGGTGTTTGAACAACAGGGAGTGTTGTTGCAACAAGAAGTAAAGGTCATTGGTGAATATGCTTAATCAGCAACAGATAAAAGAGTTTGGACGCGTCGCTGTTTTACTAGGCGGAGAGTCTGGTGAGCGTGAAGTTTCGCTTAAAAGTGGTCAGGCTGTGCTGGATGCATTGATTCGACAAGGAGTTGATGCTTATGCGTTTGACCCAATGCATCAAGATATTGCGGATTTAGAGAGTTATGACCGCGTATTTATTGCTCTGCATGGCAAGTATGGCGAAGACGGTACTGTACAGCGCATATTAGATGCAATGGAAGTGCCTTATACCGGTAGCGGCGTGACTGCTTCAGCGATTGGCATGGATAAATGGCAAACCAAATTAAAGTGGGATGAGGCTAATGTGGTGACACCAGCCTTCGAGTTGTTGCATGCGCAAAGTGACTTTACGGCGATAGAAAACAAATTAGGTTTTCCTATCTTTGTTAAGCCTGCTAATGAAGGTTCAAGTATTGGTATTAGTAAAGTAAAACAAACTGGCGAGCTAAAAGTTGCCTATGAGTTAGCGGCTAAAGCAGATCCGTTGGTGATTGCTGAAGCGTGTATTAGTGGTGGTGAATATACAGTCGGGATACTTGGTGATAAAGCGTTACCAATTGTACGGATTGTGCCTAAAACAGAGTTTTATGATTTTGAAGCGAAATACCTCCGCAATGACACTGAGTATTTATGCCCTTGTGGTTTAAGTGCAGAGGTTGAAGCCACCATCCAACAAGAAGCATTAGATGCCTTTAATGCCATCGGTTGCAATGGTTGGGGGCGTGTTGATTTCTTGATGGATGAGGTAGGAAAGCATTATTTCTTGGAAGTGAATACCAGTCCAGGGATGACTGACCATAGTTTAGTGCCGATGGCGGCAAAAGCAGCTGGTATTGATTTTGATGCACTAGTCATACAGATTTTGCAGATGACATTAAAGACGGAGATTGATGATGTGGCATAAGCCTAATCAGCTCAATTGGCTCGCGAATGCACTCTATGTGGCTGTGGCTGGCATGCTGTTATATGGATTAATGGTTGCGTTTATCCGGCTACCAATTTTTCCGATTAATGCAGTTGAAGTCAGTGGTCAGATTGGACACGTCAGTCGTAAGCAAGTGGAATTAATTGTAGAAGAGCACTTAACAGGCAATTTCTTCACATTGGATTTGAAGAAAACACGCGATGCGTTTGAGAAATTGCCTTGGACACGTAATGTCAGTGTCCGTAGACATTGGCCGAGTACCTTGAGTGTTGAAATTGAAGAACATCAAGCCTTAGCTAGGTGGGGTGATATCGCTTTGGTGAATACTTACGGTGAATTATTTCATGGTGCTTCAGACGCAGATTTGCCAATTTTTTATGGTGCGGGAAATGCGGTGAAAGCCGTGGCCGAACATTATGTGCAGTTCGAAAAAGTGCTAAATCGTATGGATATGAAAGCGGCACAAGTGAAGTTGTCTTCACGTTTGGCTTGGGAAATCAAAACAGATAA
Source organism: Betaproteobacteria bacterium (assembly GCA_022599515.1). GTDB lineage: Bacteria > Pseudomonadota > Gammaproteobacteria > Burkholderiales > Methylophilaceae. Next base: position 46,579 of record JAHZMC010000086.1, on the reverse strand, counting down.
AAATGTAGTGATTTCTCTTGGAAGAGAAAATATGACGGCAAGGCTGAATCAATTTTCAGTTGCCTATCAAACAGTCTTAAGACATTTGAATACGACCATACAGTATGCAGATTTGCGTTATCCAAATGGGTTTGCTGTACGTCAGACAAAAAAATTATCAATGAAAGTGTCGCCTTTAACGCTGAATAAAGTGATTAATAAGGCATGAAAAGGGAGTGGAAATGAGCAAAGTGCGCGAAAGTAAAAACCTGATTATTGGGTTGGATATCGGCACATCCAAGATTGTGACGATAGTGGCAGAGCTATTGCCAGATGGTACTGCAAAAGTCATCGGTCTAGGACAACACCCCTCTAGAGGGTTAAAAAAAGGAGTGGTGGTCAATATTGACTCTACGATGCAGGCCATCCAACGCTCGATAGAAGAAGCCGAGTTAATGGCAGACTGCAAAATTAATACCGTTTTTACGGGTATTGCAGGCAGTCATGTCAAAAGCCTTAACTCGCACGGCATGGTGAAAATTAAAGACGCAGAAGTGACTCAAATGGATGTGGATAGGGTGGTGGAAACTGCGCGTGCGATTGCATTGCCAGCTGATCAGCAAATACTCCATATTCTGACGCAAGAATTCATTATTGATGGACAAGATGACGTGCGTGAACCAATGGGCATGAGTGGCTTGAAGCTAGAAGTGAAAGTACATATTGTGACGGGCGCAGTAGCTGCGGCGCAAAATATTGTGAAGTGTATTAAACGCTGTGGTTTAGAGGTGAGCGACCTTATCTTGCAACCATTGGCATCGAGCACAGCGGTGCTGACAGAAGATGAAAAAGAGCTTGGTGTTTGTTTGGTAGATATTGGCGGTGGTACCACCGATATTGCGGTATTTAAAAGCGGCTCTATTCGTCATACGGCCGTCATTTCAATTGCGGGTGACCAAGTCACTAACGATATTGCAGTTGCGTTCCGTACACCAACGCAATCGGCAGAAGATATCAAAGTCAAACATGGTTGCGCATTACGCCAGCTAGCCGATCCGCGTGAAATCGTAGAAGTGCCCGGTGTTGATGGACGCGAGGCGAGACAATTGTCATTGCAAACGTTAGCAGAAGTGATAGAGCCAAGAGTGGTCGAGCTTTATGAATTGATTTTACAAGAGTTGCGCCGTAGCGGCATGGAAGAAATGATTGCTTCAGGCATCGTGATTACAGGCGGCTCATCTATGATGCGCGGCATGATTGAGTTGGGTGAGGAGATTTTCCATATGCCAGTTCGACTAGGAATGCCGCGTTACATAGAGGGGTTATCTGAGGTAATTAATAATCCAAGATATGCAACTGGCGTAGGGCTGGTATTAATGGGTAAACAGGAGGTTGAACGCGAGTTAACAGGGCAAATGGAAATTAACTCCGTTGTGCGCGTTTTTGAACGAATGAAAGAATGGTTTCAAGGTAATTTTTAAGTAGTGATTTTTAGAGATTAAAGAGTAACAACAGGGGCAGAGCTTATGAGAGTAGGCTCAAACATTAAGGCAAAAAAGGAGATATAAAATGTTTGAAATTATGGAAAAAGATTCACAAGAAGCAGTGATTAAGGTGATTGGTGTCGGTGGTTGCGGCGGCAATGCGGTTGATCACATGATTAGCAAAGCGGTAGGCGGCGTAGAGTTTATTTGTGCGAATACCGATGCGCAGGCTTTACTTAAAAGTGGCGCAGCAACCACTTTACAAATTGGTTCAGATATTACCAAGGGCTTAGGTGCTGGTGCGAAGCCAGAGATCGGTCGTGAAGCGGCAATTGAAGATCGTGATCACATTGCTGAAATGATTGAAGGTGCTGATATGCTCTTTATCACGGCGGGTATGGGTGGTGGTACAGGTACTGGTGCGGCGCCGATTATTGCAGAAGTAGCAAAAGAAATGGGTATCTTAACCGTAGCTGTTGTGACCAAGCCGTTTGCTTTTGAAGGTAAGCGTACCAAAGTAGCTGAAGAAGGTCTGGCTGAGTTGTCACAATATGTCGACTCATTAATTGTGATTCCTAACGAGAAGCTAATGGAAGTCTTGGGCGAAGATGTACCGTTCTTAGAAGCATTCCGTGCAGCTAATGATGTTTTGCATAACGCTGTTTCAGGTATTGCAGAAATCATAAACTGTCCAGGTTTAGTCAATGTCGATTTTGCTGATGTACGCACAGTGATGAGTGAAATGGGGATGGCAATGATGGGTTCTGCAGAAGCCAGCGGAGAAAATCGCGCAGTCATTGCAGCAGAGCAGGCAGTAGCAAGCCCATTATTGGAAGATGTGAATTTGGCGAATGCACGAGGCGTGTTAGTGAATATTACGGCTAGCAGCAGCTTAAAAATGAAAGAGTATTACAATGTGATGAACACCATCAAAGCGTTCACTGCTGAAGATGCTACGGTTATTTTAGGCACAGTGATGGATGAAACGATTGGTGATAAATTACGCGTAACAATGGTGGCAACAGGTTTGAATGGTGCAGTTGCAAAACGTGAACAAAAACCAGAATTGCGTGTCATGACTTCACTACGCAATGGAACAAACAATATGGCTGAGTATGTAGAAGAAGATGATGCCCCTGCTGTGTTTAGTCCAAATAGTCGTCGCGCACAAGTGGATGCAATGAAGTCTAATGGCGTTGAGGAGTATGATATTCCTGCATTTTTACGCAAACAGGCTGACTAGTCTGCGACTAGCGAACGATTAGCAATGATGGATTATGCTAAACTGTTAGCTAGATAAAGTGCTGAGCGAAAAAGTCGACAGCACAAGGAATGATAGGAAAATAAGTGTTAAAACAGAGAACCCTAAAGAAAAAAGTCAGTGCGACGGGTGTTGGATTGCATAACGGTGTGAAGGTGGAGTTAACTCTTCTACCAGCCGCAATCGACTCTGGTATTGTATTTAGGCGAACTGATTTGCCTGGTATGCCTGAAATACAAGCAACGCCTGATGCAGTAAGTGATACGCGCATGTGCTCTGCCCTAGAGAAAAACGGTGCGCGTGTTGCTACTGTGGAGCATTTAATGTCTGCATTGGCAGGCTTAGGGGTTGATAATGTGATTGTGGAAGTAAATGCTTCTGAAATTCCCATTATGGATGGCAGTTCGGGCCCTTTTATTTTCCTATTGCAATCCGCTGGCATTGTTGAGCAAGCGGCTGCGAAAAAATTCATGCGTATTATCAAAAATGTTGAAATTATTGAACAAGATAAATGGGCCAAATTTGAACCTTATCATGGCTTTAAAATGGATTTCACTATTGATTTTGCGCACCCCGTTTTTGAAGGTTCTGGTAATAATGTGAAGATTGATTTTGCTGATAACTCCTATATCAGTGAAATCAGTCGTGCACGCACATTTGGCTTTATGCACGAAGTTGAATATTTACGCGCAAATGGTTTAGCACGAGGCGGTAGCTTGGATAATGCCATTGTGTTGGACGAGTTTCGTGTGTTGAATACCGATGGATTACGTTACGAAGACGAGTTTGCTAAGCATAAAGTGTTAGATGCTATCGGTGACTTGTATATGTTAGGCCATCCTTTATTAGGTGCTTTTACTGCTTACAAATCTGGACATGGACTAAACAATCAATTAATTCGAGCATTATTGGCGGATGCGAGTGCTTGGGAATTTGTTACCTTTGACGATATTAATGAAGCGCCACTTGGTTTTAAAGAGCAAACGGCTTACTTTACACCTAATCTAATGCCACACTTTAACTAAAAGGTTAAGCTGCTTTGTTTATTATCCGCATAACAGTTGCTTTGATGTTAATTGCTACTTTTGTGCTGGTGCTTGCCTATGTTGTCACTCGACATAAAAAATACTTAATCGCCATTAAGCAGTTGTTCAAATATGTGGCTTGGTTTGCCATTATATTGATTTTATTCAATGTAATTTCACGCGTGATTAAGATTTAGATGAAAATATGCGTCAACTATTCGTTAGTCTCTTCTTTATATTTTACTTTGCTATTTTGACCGCAAACGTTAGTTATGCGGCAGGAGATATCAATGTCCTAAAGGCGCGCGAAGCTTACGATAAAGAAAATGCAACCGCGTTAGCCGAGTTGGCAAACCAGTTGAAAGCAGAGAAACATATTCTTGCACCTTATGCCCAATATTGGTTAATGATGTTGCAATTAGATGCAATGGACAATGAGCGCATTGAGGCTTTCTTAGCCCAGTATGAAGATTATGGATTCGCGCAACGATTGCGTGATGCTTATTTAAGGAAATTGGGTAAGCAACAAAACTGGGCACAGTTCAACCAAGAATTTTCTCGTTATCAATCAATAGACAACACGGCTGTTGAATGTCTTGCCGCGGAAGCAAAAGAGCTAGAGCAAAGTAATAGTCATTTACTGGCTGCAAAGTATTTATGGCTGAGTGAGCATGATCAGCCCAGTGATTGCGATGCGTTGTTTGACAAAATGCAAGCTGCAGGCGTGATTGATGAAGAGGCGGTTTGGCAGCGCTTTAGAATGGCATCTGCAAAAAATAAAATAAGCTTAGCTAAGGCGATTCTTAAACGCAGTAATGATTATCAGACTAAGCAACAAAGTATGCTCGGAAGCGCTTATCAATCGCCAGAGAACTTTTTGAAAAAATCACTGACTTCTTTTAAAACTAGGTTTGGACGTGAAGCCAGTTTGTATGCGCTTATTCAATTGGCGAAAAAAGATACGTGGCAAGCGGTGGCTGCTTTTAAAAAGATTGAGAGTCAATTCAATGCTGATGAAAAAAGCTATTTTTATGCCATGGCAGGTATGCATTCTGCCAAGCGACATGAGCCAGAAGCACAAACTTTGTTTGAGAAGTCGAATGTGCTGACCATGAATGATGAGCAAGTCTCATGGTATGCGCGCGCTGCTTTGCGGGTCTCAGACTGGACGCAGTTATTAGCCATCATTAACCAAATGAAGCCAGAATTGGCAGAGGAAGCGCGCTGGCGTTATTGGAAAGCACGTGCACTCATTGCGTTGAAAAAAGATAATAAGCAAGCGGTTGATTTGTTGGTTAATCTTGGTGTTGAGCGGCATTACTATGGATGGTTGGCACAGGGTGAGTTGAAAAAATATACACCGCCAACTTTGTTGGAGTACAAGCCGACTGAAAAAGAAATTGCCTATGTTGCATCGTTAGATGGCGTAAAGCGAGCCAAAGTTTTGCTGGATTTAGATTTGCGCTGGGAAGGTAAGCTTGAATGGAAAAATGTGATTAAATCATTCGATGATAAACAGTTACTGGCAGCTGCTTATTTTGCTAACCAGCAGTCATGGTATGACTTAGCTATTAATACAGCAGATGACACCAGAGGCGCACATGATTTTTCAGTACGATATTTAATGCCATATAAAACACTGATGACAAAAGCAGCTCAGCAACAAGCGATTGATGGCACATGGGTACATGGGATTGCAAGACAAGAAAGTCGATTTATGCACTATGCAAAATCACATGCAGGCGCGGCTGGCGTCATGCAGTTGATGCCAACGACCGCAAGGTGGGCAGCTAAAAAAGCAGGTGTTAATGGATACAAAGGTAGTATGATTCATGATTTGGGCACTAATATTACTATCGGAACTTATTATTTAGCGCATACGCTAGAAGTGATGAATGGCAATAAAATAATGGCAACGGCTGGTTATAATGCAGGTCCAGGGCGAGCAAAAAGGTGGCTTGCACCACAGCCTTTAGAAGGTGCTATTTATGCAGAAACCATTCCATTTGATGAAACAAGAGTTTATGTGCAGCGCGTGATGGCTAATATGTATATGTATAAGAAGCAAACAGGTGAAGCTAGGCTAACCCTTAAACAGTTGATGGGTAACACGCCAGCAAAACCTTGAAGTTAATCCCTTATAATCAATAGATAGATAGAGCAATAGGTAGGCATAATGAGAAGCAAACGGATAGTAGTCATTGGTGGTGCTGGCTTTGTTGGTAGCAGTATTGTTAGTAAGTTAGATGAAGCAGGCTATCAAGTAAAAGTGCTCACACGTCATCGGGAGCGTGCTAAGCATTTAATCTTATTGCCAAACGTGCAGGTAGTTAGCTGTAATGTCAATGATGATGGCGCCTTAACGGCGGCGTTTTCTGAGTGTGATGCCGTGATTAATCTAGTTGGTATTTTGCATGAGACTAAAAATAGCACGTTTGAGAGTGTTCATCATCAACTACCAAGGCGTATTGCAAAAGTATGTAGCCAGTTAGGAGTTAAACGTTTATTACATATGAGTGCTTTGCAGGCCGAGCATCATGCACCTAGCGAATACTTGCGTAGCAAAGCACAAGGTGAATCGGCATTAAGTGCTTACCAACAGCCGATGAATATTACGATTTTTAGGCCTTCTGTTATCTTTGGACGTGCTGATCAGTTTTTAAATCTGTTTGCCAAGCTAATTCAATATTTACCAGTCATTTTTTTAGCAAAACCGGATGCTAAATTTCAACCAATTTGGGTAGAGGATGTCGCGGCTATTTTTGTCAACAGTCTAAACAACGATGACACTTATGGTAAAAGCTATGCGCTCGTAGGACCAGATGTTTATAGTCTGCAAGCATTGGTTGAAAAAGTGATGCAGGCCTTGCATAAAGAACGTCCAATTATTGGATTAGGCAATCGACTTTCTTATCTACAAGCATGGATGATGGAATGGCTGCCAATTAAACTGATGAGCCGTGATAATGTGCGCTCTATGGAAGTTGATAGCGTCGCTTCGGGAGGCATGGCAAAAGAGATTCAGTTGCCGCTCACTTCTTTGGATGCAGTCATCCCTACTTATATTCAAAATAAAACACCGCGTGCAGCGTATGATCAATATCGAGCTGCGGCAGGTCGCGTGATTAATGCCAGAAGATAAGCCTCTCACTGTTTATTGTGTTGGTGGTGCGGTACGTGATGAATTGTTAAAAATTCCAACCAAAGACCGTGATTATGTGGTGGTCGGCAGTAGCGCTGATGAAATGCTCAAACGTGGTTATCAAGCGGTCGGTAAAGATTTTCCTGTATTTCTGCATCCAAAAACCCATGAAGAATATGCCTTAGCCAGAACTGAACGTAAAGTCAGTAAAGGCTATAAAGGCTTTACTGTGCATGCCAACCCAGATGTAACGTTAGAAGAAGATTTAACTAGACGCGACTTTACCATGAATGCGATTGCACAATCGGCTGATGGTCAGTTGATTGATCCCTTTAATGGACAAACAGATATTCAGAATAAAGTAATCAGGCATGTTGGCGCCGCATTTGTGGAAGATCCTGTTCGAATTTTACGAGCAGCGCGATTTTCAGCAAGGTTTGTCGATTTTGCGATAGCGCCAGAAACCATGCAATTAATGCAACAAATGGTTGCGGATGGTGAAGTTGATGCTTTAGTGGCAGAGCGCGTATGGCAGGAATTAGCCAAAGGCTTAATGGAAGAGCAGCCTAGTCGCATGTTTGATGTATTGCAACATTGTGGCGCGTTGCCAAAATTAATCCCTGAACTGTCTTGTTTATGGTGCGTGCCGCAAACAGAAAAATATCATCCAGAAATTGATACAGGTATACATGTCATGATGGCGTTAGATTACGCAGCGCAGCATCAGTTTAGTTTGCCAGTGCGTTATGCCGTGCTTATGCATGATTTAGGCAAAGGAACGACACCAAAAGAGGTGCTACCAAGACACATTGGGCATGATGTAAGAGGCGCAAAGCTGGTTACTACAGTGAGTAAGCGCTTACGTGTGCCCAACGAGTGTAGAGAGTTGGCTTATTTAGTGGCGAAGTTTCATATCAAAGCGCATCAAGTATTGGTGATGAAAGCGGAAACCTTACTTAAGTTCTTAATGGATTTAGATGCAATCCGTCAGCCAGATCGGTTTGAACATTTTTTGCTCGCTTGTGAAGCGGATTCAAGAGGGCGTTTAGGCTTAGAGAATATTGCCTTGCCAGAAGCTGATCTTTTGCGTCAAGCTTTGCATGCTGCCATGCAGATTAATGCAGGTGATATTGCAAAAAACTATGCGAAGCCAGAGGACATTAAACAAGCCATTTTTGACGCTAGATTAATAGAAGTTAAAGCCATTTTGTGAGTGCGCTAGCAAAGCCATTCATTTTTTCCTTTTTTTACGTAAAATAAATGATGAATTTATACAGTATAGCAAAGCCATTATTATTCCAATTAGATGCCGAACGGGTGCATGATTTAACCCTGAAAGGCTTGAAAATATCCGAACAATTAGGATTGTTAAGTTTGGTTAAAAAGCCTGTTTGCCAACCAAGACAAGTCATGGGGCTGACTTTTCCTAATCCAGTTGGTTTGGCTGCAGGGTTAGATAAAAATGGCGCTGTGATTGATGGGATGGCCGCGCTAGGATTTGGTTTTATTGAAGTTGGCACAGTGACGCCAAGGCCGCAACCAGGGAATGATAAGCCACGTTTATTTCGTGTTAAAGCAGTGGAGGGCATTATCAACCGTTTCGGCTTTAATAATTTAGGTGTAGATCGGTTAATAGAAAATGTGAAAGCGACACGCTATCAAGGGATTTTAGGCATTAATATCGGCAAAAATTTTGATACGCCAAATGAAAAAGCGGTTGATGATTATTTGATTTGTATGCAGAAAGTCTATGCTTATGCTAGTTATATCACGGTCAATATTTCATCACCCAATACAAAAAACTTACGCGACTTGCAAGAAAAAGAAGCTTTGTCTAACTTGCTTGGTACGTTAAAGCAAGCGCAAAATAAACTAGCGGAACAACATGGTAAGTACGTGCCTATCGCGTTGAAAATTGCACCAGATTTAACACAGGTACAAGTGGTCGAAATTGCTGATTTACTGATGAAACATGCTATTGATGCAGTGATTGCGACCAATACGACTTTGGCAAGAGATGCGGTACAAGGCTTACCACATGCAGAAGAGAAAGGCGGGCTATCTGGCGCACCCGTGAGAAATCAATCGACGATTGTTATTCAACAGCTATCTAAGCAATTGCAAGGCGCGTTACCAATTATTGGGGTGGGCGGTATTTCTTCTGGGGCAGATGCCGTTGAGAAAATAGCGGCTGGGGCGAGTTTGGTACAGATTTATAGTGGCTTGATTTATAAAGGGCCTGCGTTAATCACCGATGTTTGTAAGACCTTGGGCTAATTAAGTATGGCGAATATTTTATATTCGTATCGACGCTGTCCTTATGCTATGCGTGCAAGAATGGCGTTGCAATATGCAGGCATTGCCGTCGAAATTCGCGAAATTTCACTGCGTGATAAACCGCAACATATGGTTGCACTCTCACCCAAAGCCACTGTTCCCGTACTGGTCTTACCTGATGAAACAGTGCTTGATGAGAGTCTGGCCCTTATGTTTTGGGCATTAAATCAGCAAGATGCTGATGGTTGGCTTGAAATTGATTTGGCAGCCGCAAAAGCACTGATTCAAACCAATGATGGCTGGTTTAAAAAAGCGTTAGACGCTTATAAATATGCAGAACGACATCCTGAAAAAACGCAAGTCGAGCACCGTGCGGTTGGGGAGGTTTTTTTACAACAATTAACTGATTTGTTGCAACATCAAGATGGCTTGTGTGGACAATTGCCCAGCTTGGCAGATATTGCAATTTTTCCGTTTATTAGGCAGTTTAAAGGGGTTGATAGCCACTGGTTTGAGCGTGCTTATCCTGAGTTAAATAATTGGTTAACAACGCTGACCCAATCAGATTTATTCAACAGCATCATGCAAAAACACCCAACTTATCTTGCATAAGCTGGGTGTTTTAGATTTAAGCTACCGTATTAAATTATTCGGCTTCAGTTGCTAAATCATTTTTCTTAGTCGATTTATTGGTTGGAAAAGAGAGTTTAACTTCTTCTTTGCTATCAATGTCAACGTGTACTGAACCGCCATTGACTAAGCGACCAAACAACAACTCATCAGCCAAGGCTTTACGTATGGTATCTTGAATCAAACGTGCCATTGGCCGTGCACCCATGAGTGGATCAAAGCCTTTTTTACCCAAGTGCAATTTCAGCTCATCACTAAAGGTTGCTTCCACTTTTTTCTCATGTAACTGGTCTTCTAATTGCATCAAGAATTTATCTACCACGCGCACAATAATCTCTTGTGAAAGCGGCGCAAACGAGACGGTAGCATCTAAACGATTGCGGAACTCTGGAGAGAATAAGCGTTTAAGATCCGCCGCTTCATCGCCGACCTCTTTAGTATTGGTAAAGCCCATGCTCGCTTTCGATAAGCTCTCAGCACCTGCATTCGTCGTCATAATAATGGTGACATTTCTAAAGTCAGCCTTGCGACCATTATTATCAGTCAGTGTGCCGTGATCCATGACTTGCAACAAGATGTTGAAAATATCAGGATGCGCTTTTTCAATTTCATCTAAAATCAATACAGAGTATGGCTGTTTGGTAATCGCTTCTGTTAACAAGCCACCTTGCTCAAAGCCAACATAACCTGGAGGCGCACCAATTAAGCGAGATACCGCATGACGCTCCATATATTCACTCATATCGAAGCGAATAAGGTCTATGCCCATGATATAGGCCAGCTGCTTGGCTACTTCAGTTTTACCAACACCAGTTGGACCACTAAACAAGAAGCTACCAACAGGTTTATTACCTTGGCCAATACCGCTACGTGCCATTTTAACGGCAGAAGTTAGTGCTTCAATCGCTTTGTTTTGACCAAAGACAACGGCTTTTAAATCACGCTCTAATGTTTTCAATGCGCTTCTATCATCATTAGAGATATTTTTAGGCGGAATACGCGCCACTTTAGCCACAATATCTTCAATTTCTTTATTGCCAATGGTTTTTTTACGTTTTACCTTAGGCAAAATGCGTTGTGCTGCACCAGCCTCATCAATGACATCAATGGCTTTATCAGGCAAGAAGCGATCATTAATATATTTAGCAGACAGTTCGACTGCTGTTGTGAGTGCGCTCACGCTGTATTTAACATTATGATGCTCTTCGAATTTCGATTTCAAACCTTTTAAAATCGCAATCGTTTCATCAATGCTCGGTTCTACCACATCTACTTTTTGGAAGCGACGAGAAAGGGCATGATCTTTCTCAAAAATACCGCGATATTCTTGGTAAGTTGTTGCCCCGATGCATTTTAATTTGCCGCTAGACAATGCTGGTTTAAGCAAGTTACTCGCATCTAAAGTACCGCCGCTGGCAGCGCCTGCGCCAATCAGTGTATGAATTTCATCAATGAATAAGATAGAGCCTTGCTCTTGCTCTAATTGCTTCATCACTGCTTTTAAGCGTTGTTCGAAATCGCCACGGTATTTGGTACCAGCCAATAAGGCCCCCATATCTAACGAATAAACGGTCGCATTTTCTAGAACTTCGGGAATGTCATTGCTCACAATCCGGTGCGCTAGACCTTCGGCAATCGCTGTTTTACCAACACCAGCTTCGCCAACCAATAATGGATTATTTTTACGACGACGACAAAGGGTTTGAATGACGCGCTCTATCTCAGCCTCACGTCCAATTAGTGGATCAATTTTGCCTGAGATAACTTCTTGATTAAGGTTCTGTGTATAGGTTTCTAATGCACTGTTTGGTGTGGCTTCATTTTCAATTGCATTTTCAGCGCCTTCTGTGCTGTTTGCATTCTCACCAGGCATTTTTGCAACACCATGAGAAATGAAGTTAACCACATCTAATCTGGTAATGCCTTGTTGATGTAAAAAGAACACAGCATGAGAATCTTTTTCGCCATAAATAGCAACGAGTACATTTGCACCAGTCACTTCTTTCTTGCCTGAAGATTGCACATGTAACATCGCGCGTTGTATCACACGTTGAAAGCCTAGTGTTGGCTGAGTATCAACCTCGTCATCACCAGCCACAATCGGCGTATGTTCAGCAATATGCTGGTTAAGCTCTGCGCGTAAAACATCAAACTTGGCGCCGCAAGCGCGCAGTAGATTCGCTGCAGTTGGATTATCTATCATTGCCAATAATAGATGTTCTACGGTAATGAGCTCATGACGGTTTTGTCTAGCATCCATAAACGCCATGTGTAGACTTACTTCTAATTCTTGTGCAATCATGTATATCCTCTTTTTTCTGCTGTTACACGGGCTCTATCACACACTGTAAAGGGTGTTGTGATTCTTGAGCACTTTTAATTACTTGGTTCATCTTTGTTTCTGCAATATCTTTTGGATATACGCCGCAAACACCCGCACCTTTTGTGTGTACTTGGAGCATAATATCGGTTGCTTGTTCCCGCGTTTTATTAAAAAAACGTTGAATAGTCTCTACGACAAACTCCATAGGAGTGTAATCGTCATTCTTCAATAAAACTTTATACATACTAGGCAATTTTGTTTTGATTTTGCTTGGTTCTATTGCAAGATCGCCTGTGGGTTGCTTTGTGGCCATGCGCTTCTTTAATAATTCTTTATAGCCTATTTTGAGCCAAATATTAGAAAATTCAAGCCTAATCTGAGTAGGGATTAAAAAAAGTTGTGTTTAAGGGAAGATTTTTACGCTTTTGACGACTCTATCCTGAGTTTGTACGATTTCTAGGATATGGGTGCCAATTTTGAAGCTAGTACTCGCTTCAGGAATGTCTTGAAAGTGCTCGAGCACTAAACCGTTTAAGGTGCGCGGACCATCTAATGGTAGCATTAAGTTTAGTTTCTTATTGAGGTCACGCAATGAACTGCTACCATCGACCAGCCATCCACCATCTTCTTCTTGGTGAAAGCTACCAATACGACTTGGAGATTGCGTAGTGAAGTCGCCAATCACTTCCTCTAGAATGTCTTCTAGGGTAATGAGTCCTTTCAGTTCGCCATATTCATCAACCACCAAGGCAATCCGCTCTTTATTCTCTTGGAATTGCTGTATTTGCGTATAAAGTGGCGTGCCTGAAGGGATGAAATAAGGCGGGCTAATAACGTCTCGTAGGGAATCTTTAGTGAAGTCGTCGCCGCCTCTTTTTTGATGCAATCGAAGCTGGTTTAATACGGTTCTGATATGCAAGATACCAAAAATCTCATCATTATCACCTTCACGAACGGGTAGGCGGGTGTGATGACTGTTGGTAATCCGCTCTAAAATGTCATCTAGTGAAGAGTCAAAATTAATCGCTTCCACTTGCGTGTGCGCAGTCATAATATCGTCCACTTCAACTTTTTCTAACTCAAATAGATTGAGTAAAATGCTACGATGCTTATTAGGTAAGAACTTGCCGGCATCAGTCACAATGCTACGTAGTTCCTCCATGCTGAGTGATTTAACGCCGTCGCCAAAATTAATTTTAATGCCGAGTAACTTTAGCCATGCTTCGACAAATAGGTTCACAAACCAGACGACTGGATATAACACACGAAGAAGTGGGTACAAAATATAACTGACAAAAACGCCAACTTTTTCTGCATAGGCTGCAGCGATGATTTTTGGTGATATTTCACTAAAAATTAAAATGGCGAAAGTCACAGCAATCGTACTGTACATCAGCGCCAGTTTACCTTCTCCAAACAAGTTGACGGTAATGATAGTGACTAGCGTGGCAAGTGCCGTATTGACAAAGTTGTTACAGAGTAAAATAACACCCAGTAATTTGTCTGTTTGCAATAACAAAGCATGCGTCAGTTTCGCACCACGATGACCTTCTTTGACCAGATGTCGAAGGCGATAGCGGTTGATAGACATCAACGCGGTTTCCGACATTGAAAAAAATGCTGATATTACGAGCAGTAAGGTTAATCCACCGAACTGCCATGAAAGAGGGATATTGTCCAAGCGCTTGTTAAATCATTATTGAGTTGAGTTAAGTTTACCCTTAAAAAGGGCTAGTGTTAATGCTTATTGGTGCTCAACTAAATTAAATAACGATTTCTTCCTCGCCATTTTCACTTTTCTTATTGCCCGCATCGCCGATTAAGTTAGCTCGACTAACGCCAAGTAATAATGCAACTGGACAAGCAACCAATACAGAAGAGTAAATACCAAATAAGATGCCAATGGTTAATGCTAGTGAGAAGTAATGTAATACTTCACCACCAAAAAACAACATAGAACCAACCATAGTCAGCGTTAGTGTGTGGGTGATGACAGTACGAGAAAGTGTACGTGTAATCGCATTATCAATCACTTCAACCGTGTCAGCTTTACGCATCTTACGGAAGTTCTCACGGACACGGTCAAACACCACGACAGATTCGTTTACAGAGTAACCAAGCACCGCCAAAATAGCCGCAAGCACAGTTAGACTAAACTCCCATTGGAAGAAGGCAAAGAAGCCTAAAATAATGACAACATCATGCATATTGGCGATGATGGCAGAGATAGCAAAACGCCACTCAAAACGCATAGCAAGATAGCCAGCAATACCGACCAATACGATTAATAAGGCTAACGCACCGTTCTCAAACAGCTCATCGCCAACTTGTGAACCCACCGATTCAACCCGGCGGATTTCTACTTGGCTGTCTGCTGCTTTTAATGCCGTCGTCACTTCTTCAGATAATTGTGCAATAGACAGTTCTTTTTTAATTGGCAAACGAATCAGTACATCTTGGCTAGTACCAAAGTTTTGTACGGTAGCATCTTTTAAATCAACGCTATCAACGGCTTTACGGATGCTTTCAATATCGGCTGCGTGTGGATAGCTCACTTCCATCACGGTGCCACCAGTAAAGTCAACGCCATAATTTAAGCCGCGTGTGCCCAAAAAGAATACTGCTAAAATAAAAGTCACCAAAGAAATAGTCGTGGTTAAACGACCATAACTCATAAACGGGATGTCTTTTTTGATTCTAAAAAATTCCATAATTATTGACTCATTAGATTCTGATAGTTAATCGGCTTTGTAAATTTGGCCAATAGAAAGTTTATCGATTTTGCGACGGTAGCCGTAAATCAAGTTCACAATGCCGCGTGAAATGGTCACAGCACTAAACATTGAGGTAAGGATGCCCAACACATGCACAACGGCAAAGCCTTTGATTGGGCCAGTGCCGAACATAAACAATGCTGCGCCTGCAATCAGCGTGGTAATGTTGGAGTCCATAATGGTACCAAAAGCTTTTTCGTAACCAATGCGAATGCTCGCTTGTGGCGTATTACCATCACGTAATTCTTCTCTAATACGTTCATTAATCAATACGTTAGCATCAATCGCCATACCCAATGCCAATGCAATCGCCGCTAAACCTGGCAATGTTAACGTCGCTTGTAACATAGAAAGTAAGGCAACTAATAGCAGCAGGTTAATGGCTAGCGCTGTTACAGAGACCACACCAAACAACATGTAGTAAAGCATCATCATGACCGCAATAGCGGCAAAGCCCCATAGCGTTGAGTTAACGCCACTTTTAATGTTTTCTTCTCCCATGCTTGGACCAACAGTCCGCTCTTCAATGATTTCCATTGGCGCAGCTAAAGCACCTGCGCGCATTAGCAAGGCCAAATCATTGGCTTCTTGCAAGTTGGCCATGCCCGTAATAACAAATTGTGATGAAAGTTCAGCTTGAATCGTTGGTGCGGTTAAGACTTCTTTTTTACCTTTTTCCACCAAGATAACCGCCATTCTGCGGTTGATGCCTTCACGCGTTGTTAGCTTCATCGAGCCAGCGCCTTTAGAGTCTAAGCTCACAGCGATTTCAGCACCTGAGCCTTGTTGGCTTGGTTTTGGGCTTGCAGAGACTAAGTTTTCACCAGAGAACACGACGCTTTTGGAAACCAATAAAGGCTCGCCAATTCTAGAGTAAAGCAATTCACTCCCTGCTGGAATGATGCCTTTTAATGCATCTTCCGTTTTCTTAGGGTCAAAATCTCTCGCATCGCTACGAGTGCCATGCGCAGTGACCATGCGCACTTCAAGTGCTGCAGTGCGACCTAAAATTTCTTTCGCTTTTGCAGTATCTTGTACACCAGGTAATTGCACCACAATGCGGTCAAAGCCTTGTTGTTGCACGATAGGCTCTGCCACGCCTAGTTCGTTAATTCGATTGTGTAAGGTGAGCAAGTTTTGTTTAAGCGCAAACTCTTCAATTTGTTTTTTTGCTTGTTCGCTAGGGACAGCTTTTAGTTTAAGGTCTGTTCCGCTACCAGTGGTTGTATAGGTAAGGTCAGGATAGGTCGTCGCTAATAGTCTGCGTGCTTTTTCTCTTTCCGCTTCATTTTCAAAGCTGACTTCTACTTCAAGATTTTCACGCGATACGCCTGTGTAATTGATTTTGTCAGTACGCAAGGCAGTACGGAAATCACCAACAGTGCTTTCAACTGATTTGGTTAGTGCTGCTTGCATATCAACTTGCAGCAAAAAGTGCACACCGCCACGTAAATCCAAACCCAAATACATTGGCTTCGCGCCAATGGCTAATAACCAGTCAGGGGTTTGAGATAGTAAATTCAGGGCAATGGTATAGTCTTGACCCAAGTTCTCAATCAGTCTATCTTTGGCTTTTAATTGTTGCTCTGGGTTGCTAAAGCGTACTTTAACGCCAGAATCATCAAGGTAAATGCCGTCAAAAGGAATGCCAGCTAACTGTAAAGCTGCCTCAACTTTTCCAAGCAGTGCTTGATCCGCTTTCAGTGAAGCCCTTGCTGGGCTAATTTGTACCGCTGGTGATTCCCCAAATAAATTGGGGATGGTGTATAACAATCCGATAATCACGGATGCGGCAATTAAAATATATTTCCACGAAGGGTAGCGGTTCATATTGAGGCTCGCTTAATGCTTAAATGAATAATGATGTTATGTGGGCGTGTTTTAGACTGATTTCAATGTGCCCGGCGGTAATAATGTTTGTACTGCATGTCTTTGCACATTAATCACTGTGTTTGCAGCAATTTCAACGCCGATAAAGTGATCACTTACTTTAGTCACTTTACCAATAACGCCGCCTGTTGTTGCGACTTCATCGCCTACTTTTAATGCAGCAACCATGTTTTTGTGTTCTTTTGCTTGCTTCATTTGTGGACGAATTAACATAAAATAAAACAATACGAAAATAATCAGCATTGGTGCAAGGCTTAATAAATCGCTAGTTGGTGCTGCAGCGGCTGCATAGGCGTTAGAAATGAACATGTTAGATTCCTGTTAGATAAATGAGGGTAACTAAAATTAAGGCAGCATTTTAACACAGACTTCAGGCTGCGCATGCTGTGTTGATTGGTTTAGTTTTTAAGCGCTTAAATCAAAAAGATTGATTGCAGCTAATTGGTAACAAAGGCTTATGCCGCTTCTTGCTTGGAGATGGAAAATACATTAGATGGGAGAGCTGTGCTTTGCATTTGTCTTTTAGATAAACATTCTTTCGCACAGCCGACGCAGGCGCCACATTGCGCACCAACGCCTAGTTGACGATTGAGTGCTTTTACAGTGGTTGCGCCAGTGTCGATGGCATCATTCACTTCACGCTCAGTGACGGCATTACAAATACAAACGTACAATTCAAAACTCCATAAATAGGAACGATATTGAGAATTATTATCGTTACTAAGTATTTTGTCAAGTGATTAGCCTTGATGAGCCCTGTTTTTTCCAAAAAATAAAGCCGCAATTGCGGCTTTATTGATGACTACTTTTCTAATTAATTAAAAGGCTTTTTTAGGCGCATAATTAAAAAATCAGTCACCAGATTCAATTTGTGACTGTAAGTAGTTAGGCAATGTGAGATCGCTGATGAGAGTTTCTTGTGTTTCCAACCAGTCAATGGCCTCTTCGCAAGCCTCCAGTAAATCTTCAAATAGCTCGCGACTAACAAAATCTTGCATTTCTTCACACAGCGCAACCGCTTCAATCAAAGCAGGTCGATGAATGTCGCGCTCTAAGGTTAAGTCACCCGCTAAACATTCAACAACGTTTTCACCAATCAGTAATTTTCCCAATACTTGCAAATTAGGCAGGCCTTCTAAAAACAGAATGCGCTCAATTACTTTGTCCGCTTCCTTCATGGTGCGGATGGATTGTTTGTATTGATAGTCGTTCAGTTTTTCTAAGCCCCAATTACGGAACATGCGGGCGTGTAGAAAGTACTGATTAATCGCAGTGAGTTCATTTTTTAACACACCGTTTAATGCCGTCAGTATTTTTTTATCTGTTTTCATTTAGGCTCCTTGTGCTGCTTGCATTTGGCTTTGTTGATAGTTTTCCAAACCAACAAGTTTAATCAGTTTCAGCTGTTTTTCTAACCAATAAGCATGATCCATTTCGGTATCATCTAATTGCGCGACTAGCATCTCGCGGGTGACAAAATCTTCTGCTTTTTCACAGGCTTCAATTGCTTTTTTAAGGTTTTTAACAACGCTGTATTCCAGTGCCAAATCATTTTCAAGCATTTCTTTAACGGTTTGACCAATATTGAGCGCATCGCGCTTGGCAACATTTGGCGTGCCTTCTAAGAATAAAATACGTTGAATAATCAATTTGGCATGTAGATGTTCATGCTCAGATTCATGCAACATATGCGCCGCTAGTTGAGGTAAACCAAGGTCGGAGACCATTTCTCCATGAATTAAATATTGGTCGCTTGCTGACAGCTCGCCCGTTAGCAAATGATTCAAAATGTCGATTACTTTTTTGTCGCCCTTCATTACAACTCTCCTTGTTCAAGTTGTGACTATGTTACGTAATTTAACATAACAAGGCAACCAAAATCTAAGCATTAGTGATTGATTTTAAATGGGATTTTAATGATAACACCAATAAAAATCATTCTTAATTAGCTTGTGAGTTTGGCTCGGTTTTCTGTGAAATTAACTTTAAACTCATCAAAGCGATTAGCCTCAATTGCATCGCGCATACCTTGCATCAACACTTGATAATAATGCAAATTGTGAATGGTATTTAACCTTGCGCCTAATATCTCTCCTACTTTGTGCAAATGATGCAAATAAGCTCGCGTAAAGTGTTGGCAAGTGTAGCAATCGCAATCGGCATCTAATGGCTGCATGTCAGTTTTATACGAGGAATTTTTGATTTTGACATCACCGTATTGCGTAAATAACCAGCCGTTACGCGCATTGCGTGTTGGCATAACGCAATCAAACATATCAATACCTTGACTCACTGCATTGACTAAATCCTCTGGTGTGCCAACACCCATTAAATAACGTGGTTTATCGACTGGCATTTTAGGCGCGGTATGCGCCAAAATGCGTTTCATATCTTCTTTGGGTTCGCCTACTGATAAGCCACCAATCGCAAAGCCATCGAAATCAATCTTAGTTAATTCATTAAGTGAAACATCGCGCAAATCTTCATACATGCCGCCTTGAATAATGCCAAATAAAGCGTTGTCATTGCCTTGATGTGCCTCTTTACTGCGCTGTGCCCAACGCAAAGATAGTTGCATGGAGTCTTCCGCCTCTTTGTGTGTTGCAGGGTACGGCGTACATTCATCAAAAATCATCACAATGTCAGAATTCAACACTTTTTGAATGCGCATGGATTCTTCCGGTGTCAAAAAGCAAGTGTCGCCGTTGATTGGACTTTGAAACTTCACGCCTTCTTCACTAATTTTGCGCATGGCCCCCAAACTAAACACTTGAAATCCACCAGAATCAGTCAAGATTGGCTTATCCCATCCCATAAACTTATGCAAACCACCATGCGCTTCAATCACTTCTAAACCAGGACGTAGCCATAGATGAAAAGTATTACCAAGCACGATATGCGCTTTGATGTCGTTCAGTTCTACTGGAGACATCGCTTTAACTGTGCCATAAGTGCCAACTGGCATAAAGGCGGGCGTTTGCACGTCGCCGTGTTTAAGATGCACCGTGCCGCGACGCGCAGCTCCATCCGTGTGGTGTAAGGTGAATTTCATAAAGATAAAAGTCTAAAAGCAGATTAATTTAGCGAGATATTAACACAGGGTTATCGTGTCAAATGCTAAATCTAGCCAAACGTTAAATCATCAGACGATTTTTTGTTTAACTATTTTTGCAACGCTCTAATCAGTGCAGATTGTTGAGTGCTTGCCGCCATAACGCGATTACGCCCTACATTTTTAGCGGCATAGAGCGCAGCGTCTCCACGCGGAATAATTTCATCAGGCGTTTCTTCACCTATACGCTGGGCAACGCCAGCACTAAAGGTAATCACAACGCGCTCATCACTGTGCATAAAGAACTCTTTGGTTAATTTACGTTGAACACGCTCTATCACTTTAATAGCATCTTCTTGCTCAGTATTCGGCAAAATAATGATAAATTCTTCGCCGCCGTATCTTGCAAGCACATCCGTTGCACGTTTTACATTCTTAATTACTTTAGCAAAATGCGCGAGTGCTTCGTCGCCTGTACTATGACCTAATGCATCATTAATCTTTTTGAAGTGATCAATATCCATCATGGCGATACAAAGCGCGGTATGATGACGATCTGCACGACTGAATTCGCGTTCTAATGCCTCTTCCATTCCGCGGCGGTTCAGTGTGCCTGTTAAATAGTCTTCACTTGCTACTTCATTAATATATTCAAGCACTGATGTTAGCTCTTGAATTTTTAGCTCTGCTTGACTCACTTTGGCTTTGCTATCATTAAATTCTTCTCGCGTGCGTTGCACGGTTAAACCTATCATGCGCGTATCTTCCAGCACGTTTTGTAACACGCCATTTAACTCATCAATACTATTGACACCGCTTAGCTTATGTTGATGATTTTCAATTTTTTGATGATATTCATCAGTGGTTTCCGTCATATCCACTAAGCGGGAAATAAAGGTTTCAGCCATTTTTTTAATTAAGCATTGTGCGTCATGTAAGGCAGGTTTTAAGTTGGATTGTTTATGCACCAACTCTTTTAAACTACCTACTGCATTGCTTAAAGAAGTCATATCAATTGGTTTACTTAATACATCATTGACAATACTCAATTGACCTTGCAGCCAACTATCTTCAACCGCCAAACTCGCCATGCTTTTTGTGAGTAATCTCAATAAATCAATTAATGTTTGGTGAATATCCTGTTGATTCTCTCGTTCAGTTTCTATCGTAAATAAAATATCTTTTATTTGGCTAGCACTTTCAGTAGTTAATTGCTGGGCGGTTTGTGTGCGTAATTGCTCAAGCAGATCTTGCGCATTTTTATACGTATTGGGAGCATCTTTTAGTAAAGGCAGTAATGCTAAATCTAGCGTTCTAGCGAGCATGTCTTGTAATTGAGCTGCTGTATTATCATTATCTTTAGCTGTTAAATCGGTTGTGGCAGCTGAATTACTTTGTTCATGTTGGGCAGCGTTAGGATTTGATATTTGAACCTCTATCTCTGTTGTTTCATTTCCCCACGAGCGCATTAAGGCCTGCATTTTTTCTGCTAATACGGCAGGATCTTTGGCAAAGTTGGTCAGAACACGGCTGAGACCCTCTTTTTTACGAGAGAGCGTCGTACCTTTATGACTGATTTCTAATTGTCTTAACAGTGCTCGAATCAATAAAGCCCAATTGATTTCCATGGAGGTGTTAGCAGCGCTGGACGACAATAACATTTGTAACTCATTTTCGACTGCACCCCAATTTTGTTTCTCTATCGCAGCTGATATTTTCTTTTCTAGCGCAATGTAAGTTGCTGTTTTTTTATCTGCGTTAGCAAGTGCTTTTAATAGTGCTTGGCTAGGGCCAGACAAAGGATCAACTTTTTTGCCCGTTATTTTGTTGTAAATCGCTTCATAGTTCTCTGGCGTTGGCGGCAAGCCTTCCTTCGCTAGCTGAGATAGCGTGCGTCTAGCAATTTCAGTGGCGCTTTGTTTTTGTTCCATAGAATGGCGTTAACAATTAAAGTGAATGATTTAATATTGGTAGGATACAGAATAGTAACTATTTTTATTAACTGATTAACGTGTAATAACGCTGTTTATTTGTGAAATTGAATCAAGCGTTGAAGTTTGCATTTAAACAAATTTTTAAAATACAAATGAATAATGAAATAGGTTTGATATACTAAACTGACATCATTTGATAAAACAATATTTCAGTATGGCAAAACAACCGACAAACTTAACTAGACGAGAGACGGACAGCACAGATAATCCTAGCTTGCGCGCGCGAGGTATTTATTTGCTACCCAACTTGTTTACTTCTGCAGCCTTGTTCTCAGGCTTTTATGCCATTGTCAGCGCAATGAACTTTAACTATGAGCAAGCGGCGATTGCTATTTTTGTTGCCATGGTATTGGATGGTTTAGATGGACGTGTGGCGCGTCTGACTAATACACAAAGTGCATTTGGTGCCGAGTATGACAGCTTGTCAGACATGGTGTCATTTGGTGTAGCGCCTGCATTGATTATGTATGTGTGGGCACTCAAGCCTTTAGGCAAAATAGGTTGGATTGCTGCCTTTATTTATTGTGCATGTGCGGCGTTAAGATTAGCAAGATTCAACACAAAATTAGAGGATCCGTTTCAAGATAAACGTTTCTTTCAAGGCTTACCTAGTCCAGCCGCCGCTGCATTGCTAGCGGGATTCGTGTGGGTGTCTTATGAATATGGTATTTCTGGCAAAGAAATATTTTTTGGCGCCATTAAAATTAAGTGGTTGGCTTGGGGGTTGACTGTGTTTGCCGCTGGTTCTATGGTGAGTGATTTAGCTTTTTATAGTGGTAAAGACATTAACTTGAAAAGAAGTGTGCCGTTTGTCGCCGTTTTAGCCATTATGTTGGCTTTTGTATTGGTGTCATACAGCCCGCCTGAAGTGTTGTTTACCGTTGTATTTGTTTATGCGCTATCTGGTTATTATCTGTGGCTTAAATCACTTAAAACTAAAGCAGTAAAAGAGTAGCGCTTTTATCTAGTTGAAAAGAAATAAAAAAGTACCTATAATAATTTTATGTTGAATGATTTTACAATTCGAGTAATCAGTTCCTTATCAGGTTTGTTACATACAAGCCAAGCACTACTGCTGCGCGTCAGCGCACACTAAATTCACCTCCCTTATAGTCTCAACTTGCTCGCGCATCTTACATGCAGCGGGTAAAACCATTTATAATCTAGTGCATTGATTTAGGAATACAACATGAAACAAGACCAAGTAATTATCTTTGATACCACCTTGCGTGATGGCGAACAAAGCCCAGGCGCAGCCATGACCAAAGAAGAAAAAATTCGTATTGCGCGCCAATTAGAAAAATTAGGCGTGAATGTGATTGAAGCCGGTTTTGCGGCGGCAAGTCCTGGCGACTTCGATTCTATCCATACCATTGCAGGTTTAATCACCAAATCTACCGTTTGCTCACTTGCGCGTGCCAGTGAGAATGATGTACGTCGTGCAGGTGAAGCAATCACCCCAGCGATGCAACATACTGAAAAAAATGGCCGTATTCATACTTTTATTGCCACCAGTAAAATTCACATGGAAAACAAATTGCGCATGACGGAAGACCAAGTGGTTGAACGCGCGGTGCAAGCGGTGAAGTGGGCGTTGGAATATACGCATGATGTTGAATTCTCAGCGGAAGATGCTGTGCGTTCAGAGGAAGACTTTTTAGTCCGTGTATTTGATGCAGTGATTGAGGCGGGAGCAACAACGATTAACGTACCTGATACCGTAGGTTATAGCATTCCAGAACCATGGGGTGAGCGCATGGCCAGCTTAATCAAACGGGTTAAAAATTCAGATAAAGTGGTTTGGAGTACGCATTGCCATAACGACTTAGGCATGGCAGTTGCCAATTCATTATCAGCGGTTGCCAATGGTGCGCGCCAAGTGGAATGTACCATTAATGGCTTGGGTGAGCGCGCAGGTAATGCCAGTTTAGAAGAAGTGGTGATGGCGATTAAAACCCGTCGTGACTACTTTAATTTAGATACGCGTATCGATACCACGCAAATTGTGCCAGCTTCAAAATTGGTTTCTACGATTACTGGTTATCCCGTGCAGCCAAATAAAGCGATTGTCGGCGCTAATGCGTTTGCGCATGAAAGCGGTATTCATCAAGACGGCGTGTTAAAACACCGTGAGACGTATGAAATTATGCGTGCGGAAGATGTGGGCTGGAACACCAATAAATTAACCTTGGGTAAATTGTCTGGACGTAATGCGTTTAGAACACGCTTGAAAGAATTGGGTGTTGAGTTGAGTAGCGAAGATGCATTAAATGCGGCTTTTGCTCGTTTCAAAGCATTGGCTGATAAAAAGTCTGAAATCTTTGATGAAGATTTGCATGCTTTGGTTAGTGATGAGTTTGTCAGTGAAGCAAGTGAGCATTTCAAATTAGTTTATTTGCATGTCGCTTCGCAAACAGGCGAAACACCACATGCTGAAATCACTTTGGCGGCAGACGGCGTTGAAAAAAGTGAAGAAGCTGATGGCGGCGGCCCAGTGGATGCTACTTTTAAAGCAATTGAAAAAATGGTGAATAGTGGCGCAGAGTTGCAGCTTTATTCTGTGAACAATATTACGAGTGGAACCGATGCTCAAGGTGAAGTGACTGTACGCTTATCAAAAGGTGGGCGGATTGTGAACGGACAAGGTGCGGATACGGATATTGTGATTGCGTCAGCAAAAGCTTATTTGAATGGCTTGAATAAGTTGTATACCAAGTCCGAAAAACTAAACCCTCAAGTTTAATTCTTCGTAAAATCGAGCAAAATCGGCGTTGCACTCACTTGCCGTACTAATCCGTAATGTCTGCGTTCGTGCGCCTTGTCTTTACTCGATTTAACAAAGAATAGTGGTGATAATTTCCAATTGCATCTGTGAGCGTCTAAACTAAATGCCAACAAAAAACCAAACGTTTCTGATTGTCGCCGCACTGTTCTGCACCTATTTCATTTGGGGCTCCACTTATTTAGCTATTCGTTTTGGTCTAGAAAGCTTTCCGCCTTTTTTATTGGCAGGCGTACGCGTTTTAGTGGCTGGCGTTATCCTTTATATTGCGTTGCGTTTTTTGGGCAGTGAAAATCCAACGTGGGCTGAGTGGAAAGGTGCTTCGATTATCGGTTTATTATTACCTGCATTGGGTAATGGTACCGTGTGTTATGTGCAGCAAACGGTGAGTTCCAGTGTGGCGGCATTAGCTATTGCAACTGCACCGATTTGGATGGCGATTTTTGCTAGTGTGTGGGGTCATCATATTACGCGGCAGGAATGGTTTGGTATTTTCCTCGGCGTATTGGGTATAGGTCTGCTGAATATTGGTGGCAGTTTGCATGGCGATTATGTGAATGCTTTATTATTGATTTTTGCGGCAGCCAGTTGGTCGCTAGGGTCAATCTGGAGTAAACATATGGCGATGCCAACAGGGTTAATGGGTGCTGCTTGTCAAATGATAGCAGGCGGTTTATTTTTGATGATAGCAAGTACTTACTTTAATGAGTCTTGGCCGAGTGAAATATCGGTCAAATCTTGGGGGGCGATGTTGTATTTGGTTGTACTCTCTTCCATTATTGCTTACAGTGCATTCCAATATTTATTGAAAATGGTGCGTCCATTGGTTGCGAGTAGTAACACTTTTGTGAATCCGATTGTGGCATTTGCGGTCGGTATTTGGTTTGCCAATGAACAAATTACGCAGAATGAATATATTGCTTTGGCCGTTATTTTAATTGGCGTAGCGCTGATTTTAACGTCTAAAAATGTAGACGAAATTAAATAGTTTTAGAAAGTATAAAGAACGCATATGACACAACATTTAGCTTTGTTTGATTTAGATAATACTTTGCTGGCAGGTGATAGTGATTACAACTGGAGTTTATTTCTCATTAGCGAAGGTTTATTGGATGAGAAAACCCATCACGATAGAAATGAGCAGTTTTATCAAGATTATAAAAATGGCTGCTTAGATATTTTTGCTTTTTTGAAATTTCAATTACAGCCATTATCGCAACACCCAAAAGCATTCTTGGATGATTTGCATATCAAGTATATGGAAAAAGTAATTCGTCCAATGATGACGGATAAAGCGCAGGCTTTGGTGAATCAACATAAAGCCAATGGTGATTTATGTATGGTGATTACCGCAACTAATAGTTTTGTCACCAAACCAATTGCAACCGCTTATGGCATTGAACATTTGATTGGTACGGATCCTGAAATGATAGACGGCCAATTTACGGGTAATGTCAGTGGCGAGCCTAGTTTTCAGCAAGGTAAAGTGACGCGATTAAATGCATGGCTTGCAGAGCGTGGACAGAAATTGGAAGACTTTGCCGTTAGCTATTTTTATAGTGACTCACACAATGATTTGCCGTTGATGAAACTAGTGACCAATCCAGTGGCAGTTGATGCGGATCCGCAACTAAGCGAACACGCTAAAAATAATGGTTGGCCTTTAATCAGCTTGCGTTAGTTGCCGATTTTAATATTGCTGATTTTAATATTGACGGTTTAAGAGTAGCTCTAAAACCACTCTTGAACCGATATAAGATAATACAAGTAAACCAAAGCCAGCCAGTGTCCAGCGAATGGCTTTCAATCCACGCCAGCCATAACGGTAACGCCCATATAAAAGCCCTGCGTAAATAAACCATGAAGCAATAGAAAAAACGACTTTGTGGCTAAATTCTAACGGTTTACCAAAAATCTGTTCGGAGAACAGCATGCCGCTGCCTACTGTTAAAGTGAGTAAGATAAAACCTAATGTAATCACTTTAAATAACAGACTTTCCATCACCATCAGCGGCGGAAAGCTTGGCAGTTGAATGAAGGTTGGTTTGTTATGTAAGCTACGTTCCGCAATCGCCATAATTAGCGCATGCATGGCGGCAAAGGTAAATAAACTATAGGCGAGTATGGCAATACCAACATGCGCCATAAACCAAGAAGCCTGTGTATAAGGCGCAATATAATCATGAATGGATAGCGCTGATAGTAGAACAAACAAGACGGCGGGCGGCAAAACAAAGCACTGTAAAACGTCAATTTTATGCTTCAAATTCGCCAGCCAATAAATCAGTACGGTTAGCCAAAGAATCGCGGATATGGCGTAAAACAAGCCAAAATTAAAATTACCCACCGCAAATATATCGGTATACAGCAATCCTCCATGCAACACTAAACCTAACGCAATCATGGCTGAATGCAATTTTAGCGACTGAGCTTGCTCGTTGGAGGCGTTGTTTAGCTTGGCAATACGCCAAAAATCAAAAGCGACTGCTAGATAGATGAACGCAACCACTAAATAAGGAATTAAATGTAGCATCACGCAATTATGTCAAAACTCGCGCCAATCGCATAGCATGATGTAAAATTAGGGCAAATTAATTCAATGGTTCACATTCAACTGAGCCGACTAGGACACTGAAAAGATGTTAGACAATTTAACGGGACGCTTGCAAGGCGTTATTAAAAATCTACGTGGTCAAGCACGTTTAACTGAAGACAATATCACCGACGCCATGCGTGAAGTGCGTATGGCATTATTAGAAGCTGATGTGGCATTGCCTGTTGTTAAAGACTTTATTGCTAAAGTAAAAGAGCGCGCTAATGGGCGCGAAGTGCTGCAAAGCCTAACGCCAGGACAAGCGGTGATTGAAGTGGTTAACGAAGAGCTGACAGCACTAATGGGTAAAGCCAATGTTGCGCTCAATCTTGCCGCGGTGCCGCCAGTCGTCATTTTAATGGCAGGTTTGCAAGGCTCTGGTAAAACAACGACCTCTGCTAAATTAGCCAAATTACTGAAAGCCGATAAGAAAAAAGTATTACTCGCCAGTGCCGATGTGTATCGTCCTGCTGCGATTACCCAATTGCAAACCTTGGCAAAACAGTTAGAAGTTGATTGTTTTGACAGTAATATTGAGCAAAAGCCGAGTGAAATCGCTACGTTAACAATGGCACATGCCAAAGCTAATTACTACGATGTCGTGATTTTTGATACGGCAGGGCGCTTAGGCATTGATGAAGCGATGATGGCAGAAATTAAAGCCTTACATACGCAACTCAAACCGGCAGAAACATTATTTGTTGTTGATGCGATGCAAGGTCAAGATGCGGTCAATACAGCAAAAGCTTTTGGTGAAACCTTACCGCTGACTGGTGTTGTGTTGACGAAGCTAGATGGTGATGCACGTGGTGGTGCGGCACTTTCTGTACGACATGTCACAGGTCAACCAATTAAATTTATTGGCGTCAGTGAAAAAGTCGATGGATTAGAGCCGTTTCATCCGGATCGGATGGCAGGTCGAATATTAGGTATGGGCGATGTGCTGGGCCTGATTGAGCAAGCGCATAAAAACGTTGATATCAATGAAGCGAAAAAAGTCGCGGATAAAATTAAATCAGGTAGTAAATTTGACTTAGAAGACTTTAAATCGCAAATGGTGCAAATGCGTAAAATGGGCGGCATGAGTGCATTGATGGATAAAATGCCTGCACAAGTGGCTGAGATGGCATCAAAAGTGAGCAGTGATGATGCGGAAAAATCGTTACGCCGCATAGAAGGCATTATCAATAGCATGACACCATTGGAACGACGCAAGCCTGAACTCATTAAAGCAACCCGTAAAAAACGCATTGCCGCAGGCAGTGGCGTGCAAGTGCAAGAGGTGAATCGTTTGCTCAAACAGTTCGAGGAAACGCAGAAGATGATGAAAATGTTTAGCAAAGGCGGTATGGGGAAACTCATGCGTGGTATGGGCGGTATGATGGGTGGAAAATTGCCAGGGATGCGCTGAATCTTGTTGCTAGCCCAGTTTCAACCTCATTTATTTTCAGAAAATAGCATATTAATCGCGAAACTATATTGACCTAGTGTCATGTTTCCATCATAATCGCGGTCTTGCATTTTTGGGTGAAAACTCAAAAGCATTAGTAAGAAATGGGGAGTTAGCTCAGCTGGTAGAGCAGCGGACTTTTAATCCGTTTGTCACGCGTTCGATCCGCGTACTCCCTACCAAATATATAAAGCTCACAGAAATGTGAGCTTTTTTTGCCTGCTAAATATCACTTCTAGACTACATGTAGACTACAAAGTCTTATATTTTTACTTCTGCCTATTCAAAAAAATCCTTAAAATAATGAATGGGGCGGGTATCAAAAACTATTCCATTTAAATATTACTGTTCCAGCCCACATATAAAAAAACGGGAAATTCAATATTCAAATATGGCTATTATTGATAATGATTTTACTTAGCCATGGTTCATGATGAACAATAGAGACTAATTTTTGTATTGGCGTAATATTCTACATATCAGTTAGACATCTTTCTAATTAGACATTAACTTAAAGGAAATTATCATGTGGACAACACCAGCAGCTACAGAAATGCGTTTTGGCTTTGAAGTTACAATGTACGTAATGAACAAGTAATCTAGCATTAAGAATACATAAGGGAGCTTAGGCTCCCTTTTTTTATTACAATTGAATTTATATTAATGATTAATGTGGAATCTTTCTAAAATCCCAAGGTGGTACTGGGTTCTTATCTTTCCATAAGCCAAGATTGGATACAGACCCTTATCATTGTTTGAATCGCCACTATTTCTTTAGAAACTAATTGCATTACAACTGTGTAATCGTGCGAATATCTATCATTTACACTAATATCTAAGATGTGTGTTCAAAGTTGGTTAAATACAATAGTGTATTGAAGATAATAAAAATAAGCATTGGTTAGGAAGGTTTTGAACAAGTATGATTACTTAGTCACTCCTTTCCAAATGAAATCATTTAGTCAGGAATGAGTAAGCATTTTTAATTATTGAGTAAAATCTTTTTTACTTGATTAAGGTTTGGGTAGATGGTACTTTTGGTCTCTATATAATAGTGATGGTAATAATACATGGCTTAATGCACGTGCATTTATTTCTGCTATATCCCTTGGCGCCTCACTAGGAGTGAGCGCTTTTTTTGCTTTGTCATAAATGCCAAAAGTTGGCGTTTTATCCGCTCTTAAAATGACCGTTTGATTGCCTTCCATCCAAGCATAATTTTCTTGATATTGCATCATAGCGCGGCCAGCGAGGTCATCTGGTTCTGTGCTGATATCGCGTCCTATCATTGGATGTTGTGCATCAATACCCATTAGCGAAATTAGGGTGGTGGGTAAATCAATTTGGCTGGCAACTGTTTTAATCGTGCGCGGTTGAATATCGGCACCCAAAATCAAGCCTGGGATATGGAAGTTTTTAATTGGAACCAAATCATTGCCTCTGACGCGAATGTCGTGGTCAGCCACAATTAAGAAGATAGTGTCTTTCCAATAAGGGCTGGCTTTTGCCTTTTTGAAGAACTCTCCGTAAGCATAATCTGCATATTTCACTGCATTATTTTCTGATGCTTGAGGTTGCTCATATAAATCAATTCGACCATCTGGAAACTCAAAAGGCGTATGGTTGCTAGAGCTGAATACCAAGGTGAAGAATGGTTTGCCATCGGCATTATGCTTGAGTAGTTGTTCATGCGTTTTATTAAATAAATCTTCATCGGATACACCCCAGCTGCCTGTAAAGACAGGATTCACGTAGTCATTTTTATCGACAACTGTATTAAAGTCATTACCGAGGAAGAAATTACGCATATTGTCAAAATGGCCTTCGCCTCCATAAATAAACTCACTGGTATAGCCTTTTTTGCCGAGTAAGCTAGCTAAGGTAAAAAAGTTATTTTGAGATAAGGATAATTTAACAGTGCTTTGCGCTGGTGTTGGCGCAAAGCCTGTGACAACGGCTTCAATGCCGCGTACCGAACGCGTACCAGTCGCATATAAGTTTTCAAACCACCAGCCTTCTGATTTCAGTTTTTCTAGCTCTGGCGTTACGGGCGTGCCGCCGAGTGACTCGACAAAGGTTGCGCCCAAACTTTCTTGTAAGACGATGACAAGATTCAGAGGCTTGTCGCGTTTAACGCTAGCGATTTGTTCCGTTTGTGTTGGAATGTCAGCATTGCCTAGTAATGGACGTTTATCTTGTAGCATGTCGCGGGTCAATTGCACTTGCTGCATAATCTCGGCCATGTCCATCTTGCCGTATATCTCACTCGATTTGCTCTCGTGTTTTAAGTTATAAATAGCGTGAAAAACAGACCATGTTGAATTAATCGTTAGTGAGTTCACCATCGTATCCGTGGTGATTGCAAACATAGCTGGGTTAGCTGGTCGATGGTCTGTGGTTGAGCGTACAGAAAAAACAACGAGCAAAATAACAAAAGGGAGTGCTAGCCAATAACGTAAATTTTTTTCAGGGCGCTGACAGGATAACCATGGACGCATGAATTTTCTAACTAGCAATACTGACGAGACTAATAAGCCAATTGAGGCAAATACTTGCAGTCGAAAGCCATTCCACAGCATCGGCATCACTTCTTTTGGATATTTTAAGTATTCGATGAATAAGCGATTTGGACGCGTATCGTATTCAGCGATAAAGCCAGGCGATGCGGCTTCTAAGAAGATGAGTAATATCACCGATAAAGCAACCCATACATAAGTAAACTTTTTCCATGCCTGCCAAGCTTTTTGATGGGCAAACAAAGGCGCAATTAGCAATGGAATAATTGCCAGTAAACCGAGTTGAATGATGTCGACTCTTAAGCCTTGTAATAGCATTTCAGGCCATGCGCCAGTTGCGGCGACTCGTTCAGCTTGCCAGAGCATCAGTCCGATACGCGACAATGACAGTATCGGCAATGCCATGATATACATAGCAATAAGTGGGGCAGAAAAGCCGAATGGTGTGAGCTTTTTCCAAAGTGTTTTAATCATGAAAATATATTGTTAGAGTTGATTGAATGATGAAAGATTATAATATTTTTAGCGACAATAAATTGTTTTTTAGCGACAAAATTGGTTTTAAAGCTAGATACCGTTAGATTGATGGCTGTTTTGGTTTTAAGTAAACAAGCAAATGGATGATTGTTTAACTGCTTAAACGGTGCTTTCAGCGCGAAGAAAAAATATCGGCTAGTGCTCAGTCGAAAGCGAGATGATGCTATTCTTGAGTCTACGAACAATATAGAAGCATGTCATGGAAAATAGTATCAAGTCGCATAGCATCAAAAAACATATCATCTTTGATTTAGATGGCACCTTAATTGACTCCGCTCCCAGTATTTTAGAAAGCTTTGTTTATGCGTTCTCCGCATTTGGCATTACGCCATGCAAAGCCATCACCCCCGATGTGGTTGGGCCGCCATTGATGCCAACATTAGCGAGTCTTGCAGGAACCGATAATGCGGACTTACTACAAAATTTAGCTGCTAAGTTTAAAGCACATTATGATAGCGAAGGCTATAAAAAAGCCACTGTTTATGAAGGTATACAGGCGTTGATTGACCAATTAAAACAAACAGATTTGACGCTCTATATTGCAACTAATAAACGTGATTTTCCAACGCAAAAAATAATGCAATATTTGGATTGGGCACATTATTTTAAAGGTATCTTTGCGTTAGATAGTTACACGCCGCCAAAGGCTTCCAAACCATTGATGGTGGCGCAGATTCTATCTGACTATCAAATTGATCTAGCGCAAGCGATTTACATTGGCGACCGTTATGAGGATGGATTGGCGGCCGATCACAATCAAATACCATTTGCAATGGTGACTTGGGGTTATGCGGATAAGACGGTCACAGAGTTGCAACCACATTGGTTGATTTGTCAGCACGCAAAAGACTTGGAACAGTTACTGATCACCGAATAACTGGTTGAATATATTTGCTTATGCTGCCATTTCATCCCGTGTTTCACTAAACGCTTTAATCGCTTTATCTAAATCTGCAATCGTATGTTTAGCTGAAATTTGGGTTCTAATGCGCGCTTTGCCTTTTGGCACGACTGGAAAAAAGAAGCCAATGGCATAAATGCCTTTTTCTAATAAGCGTTTGCTCATATCTTGCGCTAGATTCGCATCACCTAGCATCACTGGCACAATCGGATGATCGCCATCATCCACTGCAAAGCCAGCCGCTTGCATGCCTTTTCTAAAGTAATGGGTATTTTTTTCTAGTTTATCGCGTAGCTCTGTCGATTGCTCAAGTCGTTCTAATACTGATAGTGAAGCCGCACAAATAGAAGGCGCAACTGTATTGGAGAATAAGTAAGGGCGTGAGCGTTGGCGCAGCATGTCAATGATTTCTTTGCGGCCTGAAGTAAAACCGCCAGATGCGCCACCTAATGCTTTGCCAAATGTGCTGGTGATGATATCCACTCTATCCATCACGCCGCAGTATTCATGTACGCCTCGGCCAGTTTTGCCCATAAAGCCTGTGGCATGACAATCATCATGATGCACCATGGCATCAAACTCATCGGCTAAATCACAAATCTTATCCAGTTGCGCCACCGTGCCATCCATCGAGAATACACCATCAGTGGTAATCAAAATGCGCCGCGCATTGTTAGCTTTCGCTTCTTCTAATTTGGCACGTAAATCTGCCATGTCGTTATTGTTATAACGGTAACGTGCTGCTTTGCATAAGCGCACACCATCAATAATAGAAGCATGGTTGAGTGAGTCTGAAATCACCGCATCTTCTGCACTTAGA
The DNA here is from genome assembly GCA_022599515.1 of Betaproteobacteria bacterium. GTDB lineage: Bacteria > Pseudomonadota > Gammaproteobacteria > Burkholderiales > Methylophilaceae. The sequence continues at coordinate 13,149 of JAHZMC010000086.1, read as the reverse complement.
ATAGATTCAAATAAACCGCCATTGGCATCAAAACAAGCGGCGTAAAGAATGGTATCTTCCATGCCTAAAAAGTCGCTGACTTTTTGCTCTAACGTTTTATGCAAGGTTTGCGTGCCGCAAATAAAGCGCACAGAAGCCAAACCAAAACCCCATTTATCCAAGCTATCTTTAGCTGCTTGAATCACATCAGGGTCATTAGCTAAGCCGAGATAGTTGTTAGCGCACATATTCAACACTTCACTACCATCGGCTAAAGTAATCAGATTCTTTTGATCCGAGCTAATAAATCGCTCTGTTTTCCATAAGCCAGCCGCTTTAATCTCGGCTAAATCTGCTGCGATACTTGCTTTTGCACTGTTAAAACTCATGTTCTACCTTTGATGATTAATCTTCCCAATTCAAGATGACTTTGCCAGAATTGCCTGAGCGCATGACATCAAAACCTTGTTGAAAATCAGTGTAATGAAAGCGATGCGTCACAATTTTCTCTAATGGCAATCCTGTTTGCACCATCATCGAACCTTTATACCAAGTCTCAAAAATCTCACGACCGTAGATGCCTTTAATGGTTAGGCCTTTAAACACCACCATATCCCAATCAATGCCAGAACCTGCAGGCATAATCGCTAACATGGCAATGTGGCCGCCATTAATCATTTTGCTTAACATATCGCCAAACGCTTTTGGTGAGCCAGACATTTCTAAACCTACGTCAAAGCCTTCAAAAATACCTAAACCAGCCATCATTTCTTTAGTAATGCTTTCCTTAGCAACATTCACTGTAATGACGCGAGGCAAAATGCTTTTAATTAAATCGAGGCGATATTGATTCATGTCAGTAATGACAATATTGCGCGCACCAGCGTGATTCGCTACTAAAGCCGCCATGCTGCCAATTGGGCCTGCACCTGTAATCAGCACATCTTCGCCGACCATATTGAACGATAATGCAGTATGCACCGCGTTGCCGTAAGCATCAAAAAACGAGAGTGAATCGGTGTCAATCGGACGACTAGGTTTGAATACATTTTTGGCAGGAATCACTAAGTATTCTGCAAATGCACCATGTCGATTAACGCCTACGCCAATCGTGTTGGGACATAAGTGTGTTCGGCCACCTAGACAATTACGACAATGTCCGCAAGTCAGATGCCCTTCGCCAGACACGATATCACCAATTTGAAGTCCTTCTACATTTGAGCCAAGTTCGGCAATTTCGCCCACGTATTCATGGCCAGTAATCATTGGTACAGGAATGGTTTTTTGCGCCCACTCATCCCAATTGTAAATATGAATGTCAGTGCCACAAATGGCTGTTTTTTTGATTTTGATTAAGACATCATTATTGCCCACGATTGGCATAGGCATGTCTTCTAACCACAATCCTTCTTTTGCATACTTTTTAACTAAAGCTTTCATTGGATATCTCAATTATTGGCAGTGTGATAACTTAACATTAGAGGATGCTAAAGTAAATGCGGGTTTAACGCAATTGGGTTACTGTCGATTTGCTATCGCGCTTAATGAGGCTTCTATGATATCAATACCTTCATTTAGCACAGCATCGCTGACGGTTAATGGCACCATAATACGCAAAACATTGCCATAAATGCCGCAGTTCAATAGCAGTAAACCTCTGTTTGCCGCTTCTGTTTTTAATACATTGGCGATGTCAGCCGCTGGTTTGTGTGGGTCATTGTTATGACAAAACTCAATACCTGTCATTGCACCTAACTGTCTAATTTCACTGATAAAACTAAATTGACTTTGCATTTGTTTAAATCGTATATTGAGCTGCTCACCTATTTGCATAGAGCGTTCAAGCAGATTTTCTTCTGTCATCACATCTAATACCGCATGGGCAGCGGCCACAGTAATAGGGTTGCCTGCATAGGTGCTACCAAGTCCGCCAGGTTGAGCAGCATCCATCACGTGCGCTTTGCCAACAACGGCGGATAAGGTGAATCCGCCGCCTAAGCCTTTGGCTAACGTGGTAATGTCAGGTTCAATATCGGTATGTTCAATTGCAAACAACTTGCCGCAACGACCAATACCAGTTTGCACTTCATCGACGACCATTAAAATCCCATGCTCATCGCAAATTTCTCTAATACGTTTTAGAAAGGAAGGTGTAGCTGGAATGTAACCGCCTTCACCTTGCACAGGCTCGATAAAAATGGCGGCTACGCGTTTGGCTTCAATGTCATATTTAAATAAATGGTGTAAGCCAGCAATCGCATCATCTTCGCTGACGCCATGCAGGGGATAAGGGAATGGCGCGTGATAAACTTCGGCAGGAAAAGGGCCAAAGTCTTTTTTATAAGGATCAATCTTGCCCGTCATCGCCACTGAAAACATTGTGCGACCATGAAATGCGCCATTAAAGGCAATAATGCCAGAGCGACCTGTAGCTGCACGCGCAACTTTGACTGCATTTTCAATCGCTTCAGCGCCTGAGTTCATAAAAAATGTTTTTTTAGGCGTATTGCCAGGTGCAAGTTTATTCAGGCGCTCGGCTAAACTGATATAACTTTCATAACCAACCACCTGAAAGCAAGTGTGATTAAATTGCCTTAATTGTGCTTCAACAGCGGCGACTACTTTTGGATGGCAATGACCTGTATTCACCACTGCAATGCCTGCACAAAAATCAATATAACGTTTACCTTCTATATCCCAAATCTCAGCGTTGAGCGCACGTTCCGCAATAATGCCATGCGCGTAGCTAATGCCACGAGGCAGTGCTTCGGCACGTCTTTGCATCATCGCGGCATTTGTTTTATTTGATGCGGTATCTTTCATTTAGCCAATATCCATGCACATATATTTAATTTCAAGATAATCATCAATCCCGTATTTAGAACCTTCGCGACCAAGGCCTGATGATTTAATGCCACCAAACGGCGCTACTTCGCTGGAAATGGCACCAGTATTAATGCCAATCATGCCATATTCCAATGCTTCACCAACGCGCCATACGCGTTTAATATCACGCGCATAAAAGTAAGAAGCCAGTCCATATTCAACGCTATTGGCAATCTCAATCGCTTCTTCTTCTGTTTTAAAACGAATCAGTGGTGCAACTGGCCCAAAAATCTCTTCACGCGAAATGATCATGTCACGTGTTACATCCGTTAATACAGTCGGCTCAAAGAAAGTGCCGCCTAACGCGTGACGCTCGCCACCAATGGCGACTTTTGCGCCATTATTTTTTGCATCAGCAATAAAGCTCTCTACCTTACCGACTGCATTAGCATCAATTAAAGGGCCTTGTGTACTGGCGGCATCTAAGCCATTGCCAATTTTTAATTGTGCAACGGCATCAACCAGTTTTTTGGCAAACGTATCATAAACACTATCTTGCACCAAAATACGATTGGCACAAATACAGGTTTGACCTGCATTTCTGAATTTGCTGACCATTGCGCCTGCGACAGCGGCATCAATATCGGCATCATCAAACACAATAAATGGCGCATTTCCGCCCAACTCCATTGATGTTTTTTTAACGGTAGGCGCACATTCTTTTAATAGTTGAACGCCTACTTCTGTTGAGCCAGTAAAGCTCAGTTTACGTACAATCGGGTTGCTGGTCATTTCTCCACCAATTGCCCTAGCAGAACCCGTTACAACAGATAACACACCTGCTGGAACGCCTGCGCGCATCGCCAATTCAGCTAAAGCCAGTGCGGTTAATGGCGTTAAGCCTGCAGGTTTAATGACAATGCTGCAGCCTGCTGCTAACGCGGCGCCCGCTTTGCGTGTAATCATGGCGGCGGGAAAATTCCAAGGCGTAATCGCAACGCAAACACCAATGGCTTGTTTGGTCACAACCACGCGCGCATCAGCACGCGGCGAAGGAATAATATCGCCATAAACACGTTTGCCTTCTTCCGCAAACCATTCAATAAAAGAGGCTGCATAGCCAATTTCACCACGCGATTCGGCAATGATTTTTCCTTGCTCGCTGGTCATGATTAAGGCTAAATCTTCTTGATTCTCTAAGATTAGGTTAAACCACTGGCGCATGATTTTTGCGCGTTCGCCAGCGGTTTTAGCCTGCCATAACTTTTGCGCGATTTCTGCTTTCTCAATCGCTTGTCTTGTTTCGCCCGCGCCCATATTAGGAACAGTGGCAATCGTTTCGCCTGTCGCTGGGTTATTCACATCAATGACAGCATTAGAAGTCGCGTTGCGCCACTCACCATTGATTAAGCATTGTTGACGAAGTAAGCTCGGGTCTTTAAGCGTTAGTGTCATTAGTAAATTCCGCTATCGTGATCATTGTTATGACTAATTGAACGTCAATTTAGTTTAAGCCAGTTTAATCCAAGTCGTTTTTAACTCTGTATATTTTTCTAAAGCATGTAATGATTTATCACGTCCATTACCCGACTGTTTATAGCCACCAAAAGGTACAGTAATGTCATCTTCATCATAGCAATTCACATGGATGGTACCCGCACGCAAGGCTTTAGCCGCCAAATGCGCTTGGCTAATGTCGCGCGACCAAACTGAAGCAGCTAATCCATAAGGTGTATCATTGGCAATGTTAATCGCTTCTTGCGGATTCTCAAACGCAATCACTGATAACACTGGACCAAAGATTTCTTCACGTGCAATTTTCATGCTGTTTTTAACATGATTAAAAATGGTTGGCGTGACGTAATAGCCACCAGTTTCTTGCAACACTTGCTCGCCGCCTGTCACACAGTTTGCACCTTCTGCTTTACCTGCTTGAATATAATGCATCACATTATTCAGTTGAATTTCATCCACAATCGCGCCCATTGTTGTGTCGTTAATTAATGGATTCGCAGGCTGAAAATTGGGCATTAAGCTGAGTGCCTTTTCAATAAATCGGTCTTGAACAGATTGGTCGATAATCACGCGCGAAGGTGCATTGCAACTTTCACCTTGGTTAAAGAAAATCGCGTTAATACAGCTTTCAGCCGCAGCATCAACATCGGCATCAGCAAAAACCACAAACGGCGACTTGCCCCCGAGTTCAGCCCAAGCACGTTTTAAGTTAGATTGACCTGCATATTGCATGATTTTTTTACCAACGTTAGTCGAGCCAGTAAAAGCAACACAATCAATATCCATATGTAATGCAAGCGGACTGCCAACTTCTTCGCCATAGCCAGGTAGCACATTAAAAACGCCTGCTGGGATGCCTGCTTCTAAAGCAATCTCAGCCAGTTTTAACGCTGTTAATGGTGACTTTTCTGATGGTTTTAAAATCACACTATTACCTGCGGCCAAGGCTGGAGCGATTTTCCATGCCGCCATAATCATGGGGTAATTCCACGGCACAATGGCCGCTACGACGCCCATCGCTTCGCGCGTGATTAATCCTAAAGCATTATCTGCGGTTGGTGCAATTTCATCATAGACTTTATCAATGCATTCGCCATACCATTGCAGTGAATTTGCCGCTGAAGTGACATCCACATTCAGGCTGTAATTCGCGGGTTTCCCCATGTCCAATGTCTCCATGAGTGCTAGGGTTTCGGCATTCTCACGAATAAGGCGACTGAAATTAATCAGAATATTTTTACGGTCTTTTGGTGATTTTTTCGCCCATCGTCCATCTTCAAAAGCGGTGCGAGCAGCTTGTACAGCAAGCTCAACATCATGCGTTCCACAACGTGCAATATCTGCAATTTTCTGACCATCAATCGGTGAGATGCAATCAAATACTTGACTACTCTTAGCAGCAACGCGTTTGCCATTAATAAAGGCGCGTCCGTCTAATGTTAGATTGTCACGCAGATTGTGCCAGTTAATTGAGTTGTTCGACATGATGACAATCTCTAAAAATAATTAAACATGCAGTAATAAGTGACGGCGTTCCCAAGGGCTAATCACTTTCATATATTCTGTATATTCTTGTCGTTTAACAGATAGATAGAGTTTAATAAAGCTTTCGCCTAGCACTTCATGCAAATCTGGCACAGACAGTAATAAATCCATTGACTCAAGCAAGCTTCTTGGCAATTCCTGCGCATGAGAATAGGCATTGCCTGTTAATTCAGCTTGCGGTTTGATTTTGTTCATCATGCCGAGATAACTGCAGGCAAGCGAGGTGGCAATCGCAATATACGGATTTGCATCGACGCCTGGTAATCGGTTTTCAATACGTCGCGCTACTTTGTTGGCTTCAGGGATGCGAATGCCTACGGTTCTATTATCACGTCCCCATTGCACATTAATTGGCGCTGCATTATCGCGCACTAAGCGACGATAAGAGTTGACGAATGGCGCCATTAATACCATGGCTGGTGGCAGATATTGTTGGAAGCCACCAATCGCATGGAAAAATAAATCGCTGTCAGAACCGTCTGCATTCGCAAACAAATTCTCACCAGTTTTAATATCAAGCACACTTTGATGAATGTGCATGGCGGAACCAGGTTGGTCTGCCATTGGCTTTGCCATAAACGTGGCGTACATCTCATGCCTAAAAGCGGCTTCACGTACGGTTCGTTTAAATAAAAATACGGAGTCAGCTAAATGCAATGGATCGCCATGCATAAAGTTGATTTCCATTTGACCTGTACCAACTTCATGAATCAGCGTATCTATCTCTAGATTTTGTTGATCACAATATTCATAAATATCTTCAAATAATGGATCAAACTCATTCACTGCATCTATGCTATAGGCTTGGCGACCAGCTTCTGCACGACCGCTGCGCCCGATTGGTGCTTGTAGTGGCATATCAGGATCGGTATTACGCGCTAAGATATAAAACTCTAATTCTGGTGCAATGACGGGTTTCCAACCTTGTTTAGCATATAAATCCAATACTTTTCTTAACACAGAACGTGGTGCATATTCGACCAACTTGTCTTCAAAAGTAAAGCAATCATGAATCACTTGTGCTGTCGGATCTATCGTCCAAGGCACCATGCAGACAGTGTCTGGATCCGGGCGCAGCACCATATCATTGTCCGTTTCACGAATAACGGTATGAAAAGCATCATCGTCTGGATACTCACCAGTCACCGTCATGCCCAATACTGATTCAGGTAAACGCATGCCTTTATCTGAGTGAAACTTGGTGCGGGGAAGAATTTTTCCACGAGGTATGCCAGTCATATCAGGTACTAAGCACTCAACTTCCGTAATACCTCTTGCGTTGAGCCACGCCCCCATCTTTTCAAATCCGGCTTTTTCCATCTCTACGATTTTTTTGCTATCCATTTTGGCTTTCACTATTAGTTTTTACTAATTGGTTTTTCTTGATTGCGTTTACTAGCTTCATTGTTTACAGGCTTGTCCAAACGCATTAAATAATGCAACAGATTGGTTGTTTTCAGTCGCTTTCCACTCGGGGTGCCATTGCACGGCTAACGCAAAGTTTTTTGCATTCGAGACGGCAATTGCTTCAACCAAACCATCGGGCGCAGTAGCCTCAATGGTTAAATGTTTGCCGAGTTGTGCTATGCCTTGTCCATGAAGTGAGTTTACCGTGATTTCGTCAGCATACGCAAACAATTGCTGTAATAACCCATTTTCCGTTAGTTTGACTTGATGCGCGGGGCCGTATTGAATATCTAAGCTACCAGGTTTTTCTCTGTGGTCCATCATATTAGGTTGCTCATGCACAGCTTGATGCAAGGTTCCACCCATCGCTACGTTTAGTTCTTGAAAGCCTCTGCAAACGCCAAATAAAGGTTTGCCTGCGCTAAGTACGGCATCAATCAGTGGAAAGGTGGTTGCATCACGTGATTTATCTAATAAGGTATCAGAATTGAGTAGCGTTTTTCCGTATCGTTGCGGCTCTACATTAGAAACCGCCCCTGTCAAAAACAAGCCGTCAATCACTGACAAAATATTGGCAATATCTTGTTGACTGCCAATGGCGGGAAGCAAAATAGGAGTGCATTCAGCAACATTGACGATAGCATCAATATACTTGGTGCCAACCACATTGAAGGGATGTTCTCCTAATTGTTTAACATCGGCTGGAATGCCGATAATAGGGCGTCTTACTTGACTCATGCTGATTCTCTTAACTCATTAAATAGTTGATAGATGATTGTAGCCCAATGTCGTGGCAACTGCCGCATGGGTAATATTGCCTCGGTGGACATTAAGTCCATTTTTTAAATATACATTTTCTACTATGGAATTTGCATAACTTTTATTGGCAATATAAACGGTAATGCTGCCTTTGTTAAGGCAAATTTCTAGGTGCGGCATGGCCGGCTTCTAAACGGCCGCCTTGGTTAATTGCGATATCAACTATTGCTAAACTAGGATGCACGTATTGGAGCATATCGTTCTATATAATTTAATGAATAATTTCCACTTATCATGCTAAGCCGAAGAAGCATGATTGAACAGCGCTTTAATCCATTATGCACAATAAGCTTGCAGATATAAGCCTTAACAAGCTAATACTTAGGCTTATATGAACAACAAAGGCGCCTTAGGGTGCCTTTTGTTTTGTTGTTAGTAATGAATAGGTGGATATATGAATGTTGTATGCACCCAGCTGTTCAATTGAATTAAGAATAAAAGTAAAACTATCTTTTTCATTAGAGAAATATACACTTTTTTTATTCACAGGAAAATATCTTATTCATTCCAGAGAAAAGGCTAGTTCGATGAGGAAACGGCACCATAACAAACAGAAATTAGTCTGGTAAACTTATTCTTGACTCTACATGGGTGGCAGCATAAATTCATTTCAACGAGGTATATGATGATTAGTAAAGAGGGGTATTTCTTATTAATGTAGGTGCCTAGAAATCTGAGCAAAACAGTGTGTGAAGAATCTGCCAACTAGATTCGCCTAGGATATATAGAAATTAAGCATTAGATGGGAAGACGACCAAGCTTTTCTGATGCCTAAATCCATCTGTAATTCACTACAATACTTAATATGAACTGTCATGCAAAGATGAAACGATATATTTAATATTCAGATTCGGTTTTCTATTGAATCAATAAACTTTAATTGCGGAATCTGTCCGTGAGTTTGAGACATTTCGGACACGGTTCGGACATCAGTCACGCAATAACACAAAGGCTCACAGTTGTTAAACTGTAAGCCTTTGATTCTTTTGGTACGCCCGAAGAGATTCGAACTCCTGACCCCTTGGTTCGTAGCCAAGTACTCTATCCAGCTGAGCTACGGGCGCGTTGAAGCCGTGCATTATACAATAAAAAAGATTGATGTTAAGTGTTTATTCAGCATAGATTGATAAATATATTTATGAAATAATTCACGATTGCTTAATTTATTACTTTTTTTTGGAGTGAACGCGTGCTTATTTGGTTTGTAGTCGCTTATATCGTGGTTTCAGTGGCAATCGGTTTGCTTGCTGCAAGGCGCGTGCATAATGTGAAAGATTATGCGATAGCTGGTAGGCACTTGCCTTTGCCGATTGTGATTGCAACGGTGTTTGCCACGTGGTTTGGTGCAGAGATTGTATTTGGGGTTTCGGCTACCTTTGTACAAGATGGTCTGAATGGGCTGGCTGCCGACCCATTTGGCGCTAGTATGTGTTTAATTCTTGCTGGTGTATTTTTTTCACTTAAGCTTTATAAGTTGAATATTATTACCTTGGGTGATTTTTATCGTATGCGTTATAACCGTACGGTGGAAATTCTGACGACCATCGCCATTGTTATTTCATATTTAGGTTGGGTTGCTGCGCAAATTACAGCACTTGGTTTAGTGTTTAACTTGCTGACGCAAAGCGCAATGAGCCAAGAAGCGGGAATGGTGATTAGTACCTTGATTGTATTAACTTATACCACCTTGGGCGGTATGCGATCAATTGCAGTATTAGATTTTGTGCAGATGATTGTGATTGTTGCTGGCTTACTTTACATCGCGAATATCGTGGCGGGGATGACAGGTGGTGTTGCGCCAGTTGTTGCCCATGCGCAAGCGGCAGGTAAGCTAGCGCTTTTTCCTGAAAATGCGGATGCTAGCGTCTACTTTACGTTTATTGGTGGTTGGTTGACGCTGATGTTAGGTTCGATTCCACAGCAAGATATTTTCCAGCGCATTACTTCAGCAAAGAGTGTAAAGGTTGCATTGTGGGGTTCTATTATTGGCGCAACGATTTATTTTTGTGCTGCTTTTGTACCTATGTTTATTGCGTATGCTGCAACCATCATCGATCCAACGGTATTTGGTCAGCTAGCCGCGGATGACTCACAGCGTGTATTGCCGACCATTATTTTGCAACACACGCCTTTATTTGCCCAGGTTGTTTTCTTTGGCGCGGTGATATCGGCCATCATGAGTACGTCTTCGGCAACATTGCTAGCGCCCTCAGTGACTTTTGCTGAGAATATAGTAAAAGATTTTATGCCACATTTGACTGATAAAGAAATGCTAAGAGTCATGCGTTTTAGTTTGGTCGGATTTGCTATTTGCGTTTTGATTTATGCACTTAACTCTGAACTTTCTATTTTTGGTATGGTGGAATCAGCATACAAAGTAACCTTGGCTGGTGCTTTTGTGCCTTTGGTTTTTGGTGTTTTTTGGAAGCGATCTACTAGCCAAGGCGCTTTATTCGCCATTATTTTTGGTATTGGTAGTTGGTTATTGATTGAATTGATTATGGGTGAAACGTTGTTAATTCCTGCTCAATTATTAGGATTAGTCGTAAGTATGATCAGCATGATAATCGGCTCATTATTACCGCAGTTTATTTTTAAAGCAGATTAATTTTTTTGGATTGCACTTGTCCAGTGTGTTACTTGGTTTCTGCCTGACTCTTTTGATATATTTAAAGCGCTATCGGCATAGTCAATACCGTTGTAATTAGCAGGCGTATAAGTCCAACTGCCACTAGCATCAATAGCAGCCGTTCCATTAGTTGATGCGGTATTAATAGCGAAGTTATTGACGCTATAACCATAACGCTATCACGCAATCTTGGTTTAAGTTGCGCTATACGATACCAATTTTCTCTGAATAAGGAGACTGCCATATTGTATTTATTGAAATGACTTGTTTATATTTTAGCAACAAGCATGCCGAACAACTCTGTGAAATTGTTAACAAAAGTAAATTGCCTGTTAAGGCTATCATCAACCATATACTTTTATCGACAGATTATGGTGTTTCTGTAATGATGTTCTTAAGCGTATCAGCAGAAAATATCATCAATTTAATTAATTTTATCTATGGGATAAATTGCTTGATTGACTTAAGTAATTATTGGTCAATCAAAATCGAGTTAAACTTGATGCTGAATGTTGACAACAGGTGTTGTGGAGCGTTGATATGGTGACAGAATATGACCAATTAAAGCATGTTGGTTGATACTAACTATTGGGGTTTAATGACTGCCCAGCAACGATCCTTGCTTCATTAAATCATTTAGCACGCCAATACCAAATTCGATAATCACCTCAGGTTGCGGGTGTTGCATCTGCTCAGCTAAAAGGGTGAGTGCCTCAGTGCCCGTCATATTTTGTTTAATCAATTCCAGCAATACATATACCATTGGATTTAATTCGACAAAGTTAATCTGATTGCCTGCATTCCTAAAGACCAATAAGTGTGTCGTTTCTATTTCTTTAGGTTTGAATTGTGCAGAGATTTTTTGCACGGGGTAATCATATTGCAACAACATATGCGCGGGCGCTAATACTGGCACTTCATTGAGTAAGTCAGGCGTTTCACTCAACACAGGTGTTTCAGTTTGCATGCTGTTAACGGCAAGTTCTACCCACTCATAATGCGCGAGTTGTTTGATATAGTCTAGCGTTACGTTATCTGTTTCTAAAAACGTGACGAGTTCTTTAGGTATTTCTCTGAATATCGGTGAGCTAGCATGATGGCTTGCGAGAAATCTTCTTACTGTGGCATGCCAATTTTCCTCTCCGACCGTTGCTTGGCAGACGGGAAAGCAGACAGAAGCCGATTCGAAAATATTGTTATAGACGCCTTCGCGATAGACCGCCATACGCTCTTCATCCACATTGTTTGGTTTTGGATTGTTTTCTGGATCGCGAATATGGGCAGTAAAAGCGTATTGATATTGTTGGAAATCTAACATGATTTTATAACGCTATCCTACGCTGCTGACTTAGTCAGCCGTTTGACGTTAGCTGCAGCTGTTTGTAACGCCGAAATTTTATCGACTTCTAGTATCAGCGTTTCAATCGGCGGAATATTGCTATCACGTTCTAATAGGGTTGGGAATGTGCCGAATAAAGCATAAGCCTTTTCTAATAATGCCCAAACAGGATCAATAACATCCGCGCCGTGTGTATCGACCAGTAAATCTGCTTTTTGCTGATAATGTCCAGCCACATGGCTATAAACGATGCGTTCTGCTGGAACGCCTTTTAAAAAATCGCTGGCATCAAAGCCAAAATTAATGCTATTGACGTAAATATTATTAATATCCAAATGTAACCAGCAATCAGCTTCGGTTAGTACAGCGTTTAAAAACGTCAGTTCATCCATGGTTGTGATAGGTGCTTTTAGGTAAAACGATGCGTTTTCAATTGCGATGCGCTGACCTAAAATATCTTGGGTTTGTTTGATTCTATCGGCTACATAATGCACCGCTTCCTCAGTAAACGGAATCGGTAATAAGTCATATAAATAGCCAGGTTTGTTTTGATAGAAGTCGCTACAGTAGCTTAAATGCTCGGTATATAACGGAATCTTGTTGTCCGACAAAAACTGTTTTACCTGTTTTAAAAAAAAGGTATTTAAGGGGTCTGGACCGCCTAATGATAAACAAAGTCCATGGCATGCAATCGGGTAACGATCGGCAAACCACGCTAATTGTTCTGCATATTTACCACCTGCGCCTATCCAATTCTCTGGCGCGATTTCAACAAAATCAATATGACTGATGAGCGAATCAGGTTCTTGATGTTGAAAATGGCATTGAATTTGCGGAATCAGCTCGCGCTTTAACCCCAAACCAACGCCACTAATGTCACTTAATGAAGACATTGACGTATTAAGCTAGTACTTAATTAGTGACCGCATTTACCTTCACCGCATTTACCTTCACCACATTTGCCATCAGCTGCTTTTTTCTCTGCACCGCATTTACCTTCACCACATTTACCTTCACCACATTTGCCATCAGCTGCTTTTTTCTCTGCACCGCATTTACCTTCACCACATTTACCTTCACCACATTTGCC
>JAHZMC010000085.1 GCA_022599515.1 Betaproteobacteria bacterium | reverse complement strand
ATTTTAAATGAAAATAAACAAAAAATTTACTGAGTGGGAATAATGAGCCGCGGCTTCGTTAAAGAAGATGATTTAGAACACGCAGGTACGGATTTACCAGAGCGCCCTGTTAGTCCGCATCCGAATTATGTAACGCCGATTGGATTAAAGCAATTAGAAGATGCAGCAAATGCACTCGATAAAGAGCGCGTCAGTTTAGTTGGTGATAAAGAGAATGAAACCGCTAAACAACGACTATCGGTGATTGATCGTGATTTACGTTATTTGTCTGTGCGACTCAAGGATGCTATTTTAGTAGAGCCGACTAATCAAGATAGAAGTACCGTATTGTTCGGCGCAATCGTAAAAGTAGAAGATGAAGCAGGTGAACTGCTGGAATTTCATGTTGTGGGTGAAGATGAAGCTGATATTGCGCAACACAAAGTGAGTTATGTTTCTCCGATTGCCAAAACGCTGATTGGACGAAAAGTTGGTGACACTGTGCGCTGGAAGCGCCCTGCTGGCATATTAGAATTAGAAATTATTGAGATTAATTATTAGGAATCAAATAGATGAATGTTACTGAAGCCATTATAGAGCGCCGCTCTATTAAAGCTTATGATCCCCATCATAAAATGACCGAGCAAGAAATTGCAAAACTAATGTCACTTGCTATGTTGTCACCAACAGCGTTCAACATTCAACATTGGCGTTTTGTAGTGGTGACTAACCCTGTGTTGCGTCAACAAATTCGTGCTGTGAGCTGGAATCAGGCGCAAGTGGAAGAAGCTTCATTGTTGATTGTACTCACCGCAGACTTAAAGGCGTGGGCAAAACAACCACAGCGTTATTGGGCGAATGCGCCGCAACCAGTGCAAGACTTTATGGTGCCCGCCATTACGAATTATTATGAGGGCGACGATCGCGCACAACGCGATGAAGCGATGCGCTCTTGTGGGATGGCAGCAACGACCATTATGTTAGCAGCAAAAGAGATGGGCTATGACACTTGCCCGATGGATGGCTTTGATTTTGATGCTGTTGGTAAACTACTTAATTTGCCAGAAGACCATACACCAACGATGTTCGTCGTCGTTGGCAAAGCGTTGGAGCCTGCTCGTCCGCGCGCTGGTCAGCTGCACATGGATGAAGTTGTTATCTACAATAAATTTAAGTAAGCTATTGTAATTTAACCATTTTTAAGAATTAATTTATTTAGAGAGTTTATGTTAACCGCAAATAATATCACCATGCAATTTGGCTCTAAGCCACTGTTTGAAGACGTTTCAGTTAAATTTGGCGATGGCAATCGCTATGGTCTTATTGGCGCCAACGGCTGTGGAAAATCCACTTTTATGAAAATTCTAGCAGGTGAGCTAGAGCAAACTAGTGGCAATATTTCGTTAGATACAAATGAACGTATGGCATTTTTACGCCAAGATCAATTCGCATATGAAGATAAGCGTGTTTTAGATGTGGTGATGATGGGTCACGAACAAATGTGGGCGGCGATGACTGAGCGTGATGCCATTTACGCCAATTTAGAAGCCACTGAAGACGATTATATGAAAGCTGCCGAGCTTGAGGGTGTATTTGCTGAATATGACGGTTATACAGCGGAAGCGCGTGCTGGCGAGTTATTATTAGGCGTTGGCATTCCAATTGAGCAGCATAATGGCACAATGAGCGAAGTCGCGCCAGGCTGGAAATTACGGGTATTGTTGGTACAAGCTTTATTCGCCAATCCAGATGTACTATTACTGGATGAGCCAACTAATAACTTGGATATTAATACCATTCGTTGGTTAGAAGACGTGGTGAATAATCGTGACTGTACCATGGTCATTATTTCGCATGATCGTCACTTTTTAAACCAAGTGTGTACACATACTTGTGATATGGATTACGGCAAAATAACCAGTTATCCTGGCAATTATGATGATTATATGGAAGCCAGTATTGCGGCGCGTAATCAACAAGCTAAAGACAATGCTAAAGCGAAACAGCAAATTGCGGACTTACAAGACTTTGTACGTCGCTTCTCTGCTAACGCGTCGAAAGCAAAACAAGCAACTAGCCGTGCTAAGCAAATTGATAAAATTAAAGTGGAGGAATTTAAACCTTCAAGCCGCCAATATCCATTTATTCGCTTTGAATATGATGATAAGGAAAAGTTACACCGTAACGCCGTAGAACTTAAAAAACTTGGTCATGGCTTTGATGATAAAGACTTATTTAAAGGCTTTGAGGTTATTTTTGAAGCAGGTGAAAAAGTCGCTATTATTGGTGAGAACGGTATCGGTAAAACAACGTTTTTACGTTGCTTAGCGAATGATTTAGAACCTAAACACGGCTCAGTGAAATGGGCAGAAAAAGCCAATATTGGTTATTTTGCGCAAGATCATGAATATGAGTTCAAAAAAGGTGAAGACCTATTTGAATGGATGTCACAATGGCGCAAACCCGGCGATGACGACAATGTTGTGCGCAGTATGTTAGGCCGTTTGTTGTTTGGTAGCGAAGCCACTAAAAAGTCTGTAAAAGTGCTTTCTGGCGGTGAAAAAGGTCGCTTGTTATACGGCAAACTCATGCTAGAGCGTACCAACGTGTTGTTAATGGATGAACCAACAAACCATATGGATATGGAGTCGATTGAGGCACTAAATACTGCATTAGATAAATATAACGGTACGCTGTTCTTTGTCAGCCATGACCGTGAATTTGTAAGCTCTATCGCTACGCGCATTATTGAAATTAAAGCGGATGGCATTGTTGATTTCAGTGGTAACTACGAAGATTACCTTGCTAGCCAAGGCGTAGAATAAGCTTGGCGATTAAGGCCACCGTGTTTAAAGCCAGTCTGCAAATTGCAGACATGGATAGGCATTATTATGCTGAACACAACTTAACCATTTCAAGGCAGCCTTCTGAAACAGATGAGCGCATGATGGTGCGCTTGTTGAGTTTTGCGCTGAATGCTAGTGAGTATTTAGCCTTTGGTGAAGGCATGACTGATGATGAATCGGCAGACTTATGGCAAAAAGACTTAACAGGCGCCATTGAGTTATGGATTGATGTCGGCTTGCCTGATGAAAAGTTAATTCGTAAAGCCTGCGGCCGAGCGAATCATGTGATCGTTTACTGCTATGGCGGCAATGCTGCCAATCTATGGTTTGAGCAAAATGCTAAACAATTTTCACGCTCAAAAAACCTTACCATTATTAATCTATCGCAAGCTTGCACGCAAGCTATCGCCAAACTAGCAGAACGTACGATGCAGTTGCAATGCAATATTCAAGATGGGCAAGTATGGTTGATGAATAATCAAGAAAGTGTGCTGATTGAGCAAGAAGTTTTAAAAAACAACTAGTCTTTTAGTCACGAATAAAAAAGCCAAATCGCATCTGATTTGGCTTTTTTATTGTTATTTATTAGTCGCTTGTTTTGCATTTACTGAAAGCAGATAGCCTAGTAACAACGCTAGCAACATGCCTGGCAAGCCTTCATAGACCATATGATGTAAGTTGAGGTACCGCCATAGCAGTGCAACTAAGATACCTATCGCCATTACAAAAATAGCGATTCTTTCGGTCATCACGCGCCCCATCGCCAATAAAATTAATATTGGTCCAAAAGCGACAGCCATCACAGACCATGACATGATAACTAAATCAAACACACTACTGCTGGCATACAATGCAATCAATAATGCCAACCCAGTTACTGTAGCCGTGACTAGCTTAATCACTATTTGGCTCTTTGCTTTATTGGGTAATAAATCGTTTGTAATAACTGAGGAACAACTAAGCACCAATGAGTCAGCTGTCGACATGGTTGCAGCAAAAACACCTGCCAACACTACGCCAACTAATACTGGTGGCAATAATTGCACTGCCATCGTAGGCAGCGCCATCTCAGGATCTAGGTTATTTAACTCAGGCAAATGTAAGCGCGCCAACATGCCCGCGACAGTTGCTAACGCATAAAAGAGGATAAAAAAAGCATAATAATAAATACGGGCAGATTTAATACTATCGGCATCCTTAAGCGCCATAAACCGTATCATGATATGAGGTTGACCAATTACACTGAGCCCAGCCACTAACCAGCCTATGAAAAACAGTAGTATGCCCATCAAACCAGGAAGCGCTAGCCCTGGGGGTGCTAAATCAAAATAGCCTGGAATTGCTTGCCAAGCCTGCATCACATCTGCGACGCCACCAACTGCCATTACCCCAGAAAAAACCAATATACTCATTGCTGCTAGCATGACGACGCTCTGTGCAACATCTGTCCAGATAGAGGCGCGAATACCGCCTGCTACGCTATAAGAAAGCACCATTAGCGCCACTAGCCATGCACCAACGGTTCTATCCCAATTCAACACACCTGCTAACGCCTTACTACCCGCTGAAATCTGAGCTGCTGCATAAGCGCCTAAAAATACCAATGTTAAAACAGCAGCAATTCGTCGCCAAGCTAACATATTACCGCCAGACCAAGTTGCTAATACGCCTGAGTAAGAAGCCTCGCCCGTTTTAGCAGTTGCGATATGTAACTTCTTATGGATAAAAAGGGAGGCTAAAAAGTCACCTAGAATCCAGCCTATCATCAACCAAATAGATGCCAAGCCTACGGCATACGTATAGCCTATGACGCCAATAAACATATAGCCACTATTATTGGTTGCCACAGCAGAAAGCCCACTAAATAGCGGGCTTACTGATTGATCTGCTAAATAATAATCTTTGCCTGTGCCTTTACTTTTGATTACTGAAGCGAGGCCTATCATAAAAAATAGACCAAGAAATACAATAAAGCTAATCACAATGATCATTTTTTAGGCCTTTTTATCATCAGTTTTAGGCAAAAGTTAATTCTGAACGATGCGCGAGATATCCACCTTTAGGATGAATCGGCTCTGGTGTGCGGTTGGCAATAAAATCTGGTCTTGGCGCTTTGTTGCCATAGGGTGCAACCAACTGATTGGACAATGCATTGTAAACAAAAAAAGCATTTGATCGCGGCATCGGAGTGATATTGCTGTTAGACCCATGCATCATATTACAATCAAAAATTAAAATAGAACCTGGTTTCGCGACTGGGCTTACGATGCCAAATTCACTGACCATTCGCTCTAAATTATGCTGATCTGGCACGCCAAACTCTTGTTTTTTTAATGATGTTTTATAGTGGTTTTCTGGTGTTTCCCCAATACATCCTAAGAAATAGCGGTGTGATCTAGGCATCAACATGAGCGATCCGTTGTGGGATGTATTTTCTGTAAGCAACACCGACATCGATAAAGCGCGCAAACGTGGCATACCATCTTCCGTATGCTATGTTTCAAAATCAGAGTGCCAATAGAACTCTTTGCCAACAAAGCTAGGCTTATAGTTCAGTCGTGACTGATGCAAATAAACATCATCATCCAGCAAAAAAGAAGCAACCTCAACCAAACGCTGATCTGAGGCTAAGCGCCCCATTAATTGCGATTGTTGATGAATTGCAAATATTGATCTTACATCGTAGCTAGCAAACTCACTAATGACTGTTTCTTGACGTAACGTCGCAGCATTCTGTAAAGTATGCTTCGCTTCCGCTTGCATATAGAGGACTTCATCAGCAGTAAAAACATCTTCTAAAAGCAAATATCCGTCTTGATTAAATTTGGCTGTTTGCGCTTTTGTTAGCGGTGCTGATGGTTGCCACTGTCCATAAAATACTGGATCTTGCCTTGCTATCAATGATGCTTGTGGGGACTGTCTACTAGGATAAATATCGTGTGTATTTTTAATGTCGTAAGCCTTATTAGTCGTTAGTCAATATCAGCAGGATATGACCCATGCTCATCATGTACTTCTCGACCAGATACTGGTGGATTAAACACACAAGCACAGACAATTTCCTGCTTAATTCTGAGAATATGATGGTCATGCGCATCAAGTGCATACATCACGCCCGGGAGCAAATCATGCACTCGCCCGTTAGCTAAGTTTTCAATTGTGCCTTCACCTTGCATAATAAAAACTGATTCTAGATGGTTTAAATATTGCAACTT
>JAHZMC010000084.1 GCA_022599515.1 Betaproteobacteria bacterium | reverse complement strand
TTACCTAATGCAAATAATGACACTAAAATATCACGTAAATCTTTATTGATAAAGTTAAAACTCCATTTATGTAAATAAGCAAACACAAAACCCTCTGCACCATCAATATCGCGTGCTTTGGCTTTTATTACGTCTTAAATTTGGATATAAACATTGTATTAACCTTTAATAAACCTGTTTTGTACGCGAAAAAAATGCATACAGATAAATTTTTAGCTTGCTTAAAAGCAGCTAACTCAAAATATATTCAGTTTATTTAAAGTTGTGGGGGTGCCTGTGCGGGCGGGGGAAGTCCGGTAAAGCTTGGAACTGTGGTTACAACAGAGACTTCAAACTGCTCTACTTGGTCTTTTAATACAGCAACAATAAAAGCATGCGGCGGCAGTAATGTTGCATTGACACTTGGATTACTACAAAAAAGACAATGGTTAAAGTGGCTAATTACTGTGCTTGGGGATATTGTTTTCTCAAGCTCGGCAACTAACTGTTGACCTTGGGCAGTCACCACTTGAATCGTGATATTTTGACCATCTGTGGTACAGATTTCTTGCGCAAAGCTATTTAACCCTTGTTTGGCCGCAAGTGCATGAGAGATGCTAGGCGCGAACGACGCAAAGACAATAGCAAATAGTGCGATTCTGCTTATCTGTCTAAATAGTTTCTGCGTTAGCATCATGTTGTCATTATTTCCGTTGTTACAGCCAAAATATCGCTAGAACTGCACCCTAAGTTGTTGAATTATATACAACAAACCACTTAAAGCACAGTCTTTAAGCATTGCTTAGTAAAACAGTGTCAAGCCAACATTAACAGAGCGACCCATACCAGGCACTTGCGTACCGTGTGTAACGCCAGTGCCCATGGTTGCCCCTTGGCCTAGATATGCACCTCCCAATGGATCGGCATATTTTCTATCAAAAATATTCTCCAATCCCAAATCGAAACGGGCTTGCTTCCAATCATAGCTCGTGTAGAAATTCACCAAGCTATAACCGCCTGTTTCCAGCTCATTCCGAACGGCTTGTACGCGATTTTTTGCCGCTACCATTTGCACTTCTAAATGATTGTTCCAAGCGCCTAGTTTATGTTGCAAACCAAGTTTGGCGTTCAGTGGCATGATGTTATACAAATCATCATTGGTTTTTGTATTTTCACCGCGAACATAACTTAACAAACCTGTAGCAGTAAAATGACCTAGCGCGTGCCCTTCTGACAATACCTTTTTAGCCGTTAAATCAAGCCCATATAATCGTGCAGACTGGTTATCTAAACTTAGGTTTGAAAAACCATCCATTCTTGCCATACAAGTCTTACCTACTTCGGCACAAGCTACTGCATCAATATAATCGTTTACATAGGTAAAATAAGGCGCCGCTTTGATTTGCCAATCCTGATTCGCTGTATCATTCCACTTTGCAGTCATGCTCACGGTATGCGCTTTTTCTGGATCCAAGTTTAAATTGCCGACATACCCATTGCCATCACCAACCCAGTTATTCATATTCATCACCATGGTATTGGTGTTAGACCAAGCAAATCGCTCATAAACATTGGAGGAACGTGTTTTCATGGCATAGCCTAATTCATAACTTTGGTGACTGCTCGGCGTATACCGAGCGAGCAATGTTGTATCAATATTGTGGTCAGTTTCGCTTTTATCAGCCGCATTAAATGCATTAGCGGCTGCACCATAACCAGCCATACCAACTAAGCCATTGTTATAACCCTGCACATTGCCTGCATCCATTTTGACCGTGCTACTACGCAAGCCAACTTGCGTTAGCCATTGCTGATTCCACTGTGATTCTAACTCTGCAAACACATCATAACGATCGCGCTGTCCGTTATTAATATTTTGAAATGTATTAGGCGACATCATCATGCCTGTTCCTGATGGATTCCAATAGTCATCCAAACGGTAACGCTGATATTCTGCACCCACTCGTAATAAATCACGTTCAGAAATATCCATACTGGCTTTTAGTTTCAAACCAGTGGTTTTACCTTCTGTATCCATTGGCATACCAGGTGCATTTCCATAAAAAAACTGCTTATCTTCGCCAAACTGCATCGCATGACGAACCCGCTCATGATAGGCTTGCGCTTCTAACTTACCCCAATCATAGTCACCTTTATATTTTAAATTATATTGCTCTGCACGGTTGCCTGTCATATCCATGCGCTGGTTGGCAAAACCTTGTTCAGGAATATTTTGCAAGCCCAACTTAAATTCAAACAAATGATTATTTCGGAGCACGCCAAATGCTAACGCATGATTAATTGCACGGTAATAACTTGAGCCAACTTCGTCACCATCCAACCACCCTTTGCCGACTGCAGCTTGACCAGCTGGTTTAAAGTTACCGCCTGCATGGTAGTTATTCGCTTCAACGGTTGAGCCCGTATAACGCACATAAACTTCTTCATTCGCCACGCTTGCAGACGCATTGACACCTCTTGCATTGTTATTACTTTTGTAAAAAGTATTCAATGAAGCACGTGTTAATAACTTATCCTTAGATGCTGCAAACTCTGGGACTTCAGAGTTAACTTGTATCACACCTGCAATACTATCTCCGCCTAAGCTAACAGGTGAAATCCCCTGATAAATATCAAGACTGCCTACATTAGCAGGTGAAATATAAGAAAGTGGTGGATTCATATGATTCGCACAACTTGAAATCAGCTGCATGCCATCAACTTGCACATTCACTCTATCATCCGCCAAGCCACGCAGAACTGGCAAACTAGATACGCCACCTGCTCGATAAAAACTCACACCCGCTTTTTCACTCAATAATCTAGCAGTATCACCAGCTATACTAGGATTATTTTTATCAAGTGCTGGTATTGCTTCTGAAACAACATCAATCTCGTCCAAATCTAAATGTTCAGCTAAAGCCGCAGTTGGCGCCCAAGCACCACAAATCAGTGCAACTTCAATCCATAATACGGCCTGTATTTTTTTTAATCTCACAACATTACTCCACAAAACAATATTTAGTAATTAGCAAGTCGCA
This sequence comes from Betaproteobacteria bacterium, assembly GCA_022599515.1. Lineage (GTDB taxonomy): Bacteria > Pseudomonadota > Gammaproteobacteria > Burkholderiales > Methylophilaceae. Next base: position 36,050 of record JAHZMC010000084.1, on the reverse strand, counting down.
ACGTTATGATTGTGACGTTCCAAGTCAAACGACTTAACAACTCAACAAGTCATAACAAGCATCAGCGGCTTGCAAATGGTAAAAAACTAAATGGAAGTAACGGGAGGACCGCGCGTGAGATGCGCTAAGTGAACAACGTTTGGAACAACAGGCGCTTGATAGTTAAACGCCTGCTCAGTTTCTTGTTGCGCTAAAAATAGCGCAAACGCAGGGTTACGATTAGGAATAACAACATCGGTCACGCCCGCATGGCAGAATGGGCAATACTGCATATGCAAGTTAATAGAAGCTGGCTGCGAACCAGGCTTAGTGCCTAGGCTAACTTGTAGTTGCTGACCTTGCGTGGTGACCACTTGAATATATAGCTTTTGCCCACCCACACCACAAATTGCTTGCATAAAGCCTTGCTGTTGACTTGTTACTGCATGAGAAACGCTGGGCGCGAACGATGCAAAAACAATCGCAAATAATGCGACTTTATGCACCCAGCCAAATAATTTTCTCGACAACATCCGCAGATTTTATCATTTTTCGTTAAAATTACTCAATATTTTAATAAAAGGTTTTTTTATGGCTGCAGGTAGTTTATTAGCATTGCTAGACGATATTGTTACTATCTTGGATGATGTTTCTGTCTTAGCGAAAGTAGCAGCCAAAAAAACCGCAGGTGTTTTAGGTGATGATTTAGCGCTCAATGCTGAGCAGGTTTCTGGCGTAGATGCTAAACGCGAGTTGCCTGTTGTATGGGCGGTGGCAAAAGGCTCATTCATTAATAAACTGACTTTAGTGCCAGCAGCACTTGCTATCAGTTATTTTATTCCTTGGCTCATTACCCCACTACTCATGATAGGCGGTCTCTTTTTGTGTTTTGAAGGGTTTGAAAAGGTTGCGCACAAGTTTTTGCATAACGAACAAGCCGAAGATACACACAAAGCTGAACTAAAACAAGCATTTAAAGATAAAAATGTCGACTTGGTCGCATTAGAAAAAGATAAGATTAAAGGTGCTATTCGTACTGATTTTATCTTATCTGCTGAAATCATCGTGATTGCTTTAGGCACAGTCACCGCCTCAACTTTTATGATGCAAGTTTTTGTGGTTTCGCTTATCGCGCTTGGCGTCACTTTTATTGTTTATGGACTAGTGGCGGGAATTGTAAAACTGGATGATGCAGGTCTGCATTTAATGCTTAAAAAAGGACAAGGTATTTTTCGGCAACTACAGCGCAGATTTGGCCGCTTACTGCTAGATTCTGCCCCTTATTTAATGCGCACGCTCACCATTGTTGGCACAGCGGCTATGTTCTTAGTTGGCGGCAGTATTATTGGCCATGGCATTCCAGTGTTACATTACTTTGCTGAACATCTTGCGCAGCTTATGCAAAATGTAAGCGCGATTGGTGGATTCTTAACCTTCATAGCTCCAATCCTATTTGATGCAATTGTAGGCATTGTTGCTGGCGGACTTACTGTTGGCATTTATACAGTGACGACAAAATTAATGGAGAACAAGCATTAGCGTTTAATGCAGCAAGAATTGCATAAAATTAGATATCATCATCTTCTGAAAAGCGTTGCTCCTCAAATGGAAAGGCATCGTTATGATAGCCGCGCACTTCCCAGAAGCCACGTCTATCATAACGATGCAACTCAATGGCTTTGAGCCACTTAGCGCCTTTCCAAGCATAACGTCTTGGCACGACCATTCTGACGGGGCCACCGTGCTCTTTGCTTAGCGGCTTACCTAACACGCTATGCGCAATTAATACATCGTCATCTAAGAGCGCTTCTAAAGGCAAATTCGTGGTGTAGCCATCATAACCGTGCATGGTCACAAATTTTGCCGTTTCTAATGGCGCTGCTAACGCTAATATGTCTTGTACGCTCACGCCTTGCCAATCCATATCGAGTTGACTCCATCGAGTGACACAATGAAAATCAGAGACATCTGTGACATGATTAAGCGCCTGAAAAGCTGTCCAATCTAGCGTCAACTCTTTTTCTACCAAGCCAAATATTCTCAGTTGCCAATCATCAGTAGAAACATCTGGCTTAACCCCTAAATCTAACACGGGGAAATTAGTCACTTGGGTTTGACCGGCAGGAATCCGTTCATTGCTGGTCGCTTTGCTTTTAATATTACCTTTTTTGGCAATCGCAATTTTTCCCGCTATTAGTTTTTTCCAATCTGGCATTGGCGCTGCACTATCCTTTTTTAGGTTTAAAACTGTCCAGCAATAAGATTCCGACGCCAACGCTAATTGCACTATCAGCGACATTAAAAGCAGGCCAATAAAGGTCATTGATATGAAAAGAAAGAAAATCTACCACATAACCTAGCGTAACACGGTCATACAAATTGCCTAACGCACCGCCTAATACCAAGGCCAGCCCTAAGCTGAATAATTTTTCTGTGTGATGTTTCTTAAGCAAATACACAATAAAAATACTGGCGATTGCCGCTATCACAGTAAAAAACCATTTTTGCCAACCGCCTGCACCTGCCAAAAAGCTAAAAGCAGCACCTTCATTATGATAGCGCACCAAATCAAAATAGCTGGTAATGGTTAACCTATCTGCATATTCAAAGGCTTGCTGCACAAGATGTTTGGTGTAGAGGTCGAGCGCAATGATGATGGCGCTGAGTAAAAACCACTTAAAGCTTGCTTTCATATAGTCCCCGTCACGCCGTTAAAAAACGGCATCCAGTGGCTTTTAATGCTGAACGACGCTGGATACCGACCTGCGTCGGTATGACTACAATAATTAAGCATATTTCCGCACTTCACCTTTGCCAAACAAATTGGTCTCACAACGACTACAAATCGTTGGATGTTCAGCACTCGCACCAACATCAGCACGATAATGCCAACAACGGGCACATTTTGTATGTTGACTAGGTAATACACTGATTTTTTGTTCTGTTTCACTCACCACTTTATACACTTTTGCGTCGGAAGTAATCATTACAAACCGTAAGTCATCACCTAAGCTATTGAGCGCATCAAACATATCATCGGCCACGTGAAAAGCTAACTCTGACTGTAGCGAAGAACCAACTTGCCCTGTACCGCGCACAAGCTCAATCTCTTTTGCGGCCTCTGCACGAATAGCGCGTATCGTTTCCCACTTTGCTTTTAGCGATTTTATATACTCGGCATGAGCGATTGGACTAATCACATCATCGGCATTTGACCAATCATGCAACATGACAAAATCTGTTGTTTCGGGATACAGCGTTTGCCAAATTTCTTCTGCGGTGTAACTCAGCACTGGCGCCATCAATCCTGCCAACACTTGCGTAATTTTCAGCAATACCGTTTGTGCCGCACGACGATCATGCGAATCTTCCGCATTGGTGTACATGCGGTCTTTTAGAATATCTAAATAAAACGCACCTAAATCTTCCGCACAAAAATGTTGCAAAGCTTGTCCCACACGATGTAATTCATAGCTGTCATAAGCCGCTTTACACGTCTGCGATAAATCGCTCAACATGCCTAATGCATAACGGTCAATTTCGAGTAGATTTTCATAAGGCACGGATTGCGTCGCCGCATCAAAATCTTCAACGTTTGCTAATAAAAAGCGCAAAGTATTACGAATCTTGCGATAGCTGTCTGAAACACGCTTTAGAATCTCATCGGAAATGGTAAGCTCACCCGAGTAATCGGTACTCGCCACCCATAACCGCAAAATATCAGCGCCATAACTATCCATCACTTTTTGTGGCGCAACCACATTGCCTTTGGATTTACTCATTTTGTAGCCTTTGCCATCCACTACAAAGCCATGCGTCAACAACGCGTTATACGGTGCGCGACCATCAATGGCACAACCTGTTAATAAACTAGATTGGAACCAACCACGATGTTGGTCTGAACCTTCTAAATACAAATCAGCTGGGAAGTTTAAATCCTCACGACGCTTTAATACTGACGCATGCGTTGTGCCTGAATCAAACCAAACATCTAAGGTATCGGTTACTTTTTTATATTGTTCGGCATTATCAGGAGCATGCTTTGCTAAAAAAGCATCGACATCTAAACTAAACCAAGCTTCAACGCCGGTTTGTTCAACTAATAGACACGCTTCTTCCAATAATTCAGCTGTTTTAGGATGCAACTCACCTGTTTCTTTATGCACAAATAAAGGCATCGGCACGCCCCAGTTACGCTGACGTGATACACACCAATCAGGACGGGTTTTAATCATGCCTTCTAACCGCGCCCTGCCCCAATCAGGAAAGAACTGCGTTTCATCAACTGCTTTATTCGCATGCGCTCTTAAGCTTACTCCTGCTGAATCCGTCGCATTCATCCCAACAAACCATTGGTGAGTCGCCAATTGCATCAACGGCGTTTTATGACGCCAGCAATGTGGGAAGCTATGGTTTAAACGCGCACTTGCAATTAAAGCGCCGCTTTCTGTCATCTCGGCCAATATCACTTTGTTGGCTTCTTTACGATCCAAACCACGAATCGCGGCAAATGGCACTAAATCACTTTCAAAAAAGCGGCCATCACCGCCCATCAATACACGCGGCTTTTCATTTGGAAAGTTAGCACGCATCACTAACCAGTCATCATTACCATGCGCAGCAGCGGTATGCACCAAACCAGTACCCGCTTCAGTCGTCACATGGTCGCCACAAATAACAGGCACCTGTCTATCATCAAACGGATGTTGTAATAATAAGCCGTTTAAATCAGCGCCTTTGCAAGTGGCTAATAAACGTGACTCTTCTGCTTCATAACGCGCTAACGTAGCCACAACCAAATCATGCGCTAATATCAATAAACCTTTATTGGTTTGAATCAAATCATAATCTAGCTCTGCGTGCACACTGACTGCCTGATTAGCTGGCAAAGTCCATGGCGTTGTCGTCCAAATAACGGCTAAAGTATCACCTATCACCTCAACACCAAATGCTTTACTTAACACAGCGTTATCAACAACTTTAAAACCTACATCAATCGCAGGGGAGTTGACATCTTCATATTCAACTTCAGCCTCAGCCAAAGCAGAGCCACAATCCGTACACCAATGCACAGGTTTAGAGCCTTGATATAAATAACCATTTTTATTAATATCACCGAGCGCGCGCATGATGTCGGCTTCGGTTTTAAAATCCATGGTTAAGTAAGGATTATCCCAATCGCCCAACACGCCTAAACGGATAAAATCTGTCTTTTGTTTTTCTACTTGCTCAGTGGCATATTCACGACAAAGCTCACGGAATTTAGCTGGATCAATATTTTTACCGTGATTTTTTTCTACGACCAGCTCAATTGGCAAGCCGTGACAATCCCAACCTGGTACATAAGGCGCATCAAAACCACTCATGGTTTTAGATTTAACAATCACATCTTTTAAGATTTTATTAACCGCATGACCAATATGAATATCACCATTCGCATACGGTGGTCCGTCATGCAGAATAAACTTCTTCGCCCCTTTACGCGCCGCTCTAATTTTTTGATAGAGCTTTTTATCTTGCCAATCGGCTAACCACGCAGGCTCACGCTGTGCCAAATTACCGCGCATCGGAAAGCTGGTTTCTGGCAGGTTTAAAGGATATTTTGAATCTTTATTTTCTTCAGTCATTTTAAATCTCAAGTAAATCTCTTCGTCATTCCGTGCATGACACGGAATCCAGTGTCTTTTTGAAAGTGGATACAAGTCACTAGATTCCGACTTTCGTCGGAATGACGGTATTAAAAAAATGCTTTTGCTATCACAACATCTTGGGCAATTCTGGCTTTTAGTGCATCGAGTCCATCAAACTTCATTTCATCGCGTATTTTATGGAAAAATTGCACATGCACATGTTCATCATATAAATCACCATCAAAATCAAACACATACACTTCTAGCATTAATTTTGGAATGCCTGCAATGGTTGGACGCACACCTAAATTCGCCACGCCTTCGCGCCCGTCTAATTTTACCGCATAAACACCTGTAAAGGCAGGTCGCTCGTGTCGCATATGCACATTGGCGGTTGGATAACCCAATTGTCGTCCGCGTTTAGCGCCGTGAACAACCTTGCCACTAATACTATAAGGTCGCCCGAGCAAGCGCTCAGCTTGGGTAAAATCGCCTTCAGCAAGCGCATCACGTACCAAGGTGCTTGAAACGCGCTCATGCTCGACTTTGACCACTGGAAAATCAATCAGCTGAAAGCCAGACTGCATTAAATCTTTTACGGTACCCTGACGTTTTGCGCCAAAACAAAAGTCGCCACCGACTAAAATTGTCGTCGCACTGAGTGATGTCTTTAGCACTTGATGCATAAAGTCTTGCGCGGTAATTGCTGCAAAAGTTTGATTAAAGCGTAAGACAAAAACATCTTCAATGTCAGCTTCTTCAAAATACTCTAGCTTTTCGCGCATCGAGGAAAGCCGTGCAGGCGCATTTTGCGGCATAAAAAACTCGCGTGGATGTGGTTCAAAGGTCATCACAGCTGGCGTTAACTGTTGCTCTTTAGCGATAACCACCGTTTTAGCTAGCAACGCTTGGTGGCCTATATGTAAACCATCAAAATTACCAATGGCTAATGCGCGCGGCATTGCGTTTAGTAAACTTGCCGATTGACTAGAAGGAATATGTCTATAAATGTTCATCATCATTACACTGCACTCGTCACACCGCTGTGCGACGGATGAAGTCTTTTATCCGAATCCCCATTGCCCAAAGCATCGCAAAATAAACTGCCACACCGATGAATAACAAGCTAAGCAATCGCCACATTTTTTCAAACAAACCATAATCAAACCACAACGTATCAGCACCTGCAGCAAAATACAATGCCGTCGCCATGGCAATAACAGCGAACACCAACTTGAACATAAATAAAATCCAGCCAGCTTGTGGCTGATAAAGCGCCCGTTTACGCAATTGATAAAACAATAAACTAGCATTAACACAGGCGCCTAGACCAATCGCTAATGCCAAACCTGCATGTTTAAACTCTTTAAAATCTAATACAAACACAAATAACACATTCATTAATTGTGTGATGACTAAGGTAAAGAGCGCTATTTTAACTGGTGTTTTGATGTTTTGACGCGAGTAAAAAGCGGGAGCTAACACTTTCACTAAAATCAGTCCAAGCAGACCAAAGCTATAAGCCATTAAAGCAACTTTAGTCATCACGACATCGTGTGCGGTAAATGCGCCATACATAAATAAGCTGGTCACTAAAGGCACCGCTAACACAGCTAATGCAACTGCGGCTGGCAATGCTAGCATAAAAGTTAAACGCAAACCCCAATCCAATAAATGTGAGTATTCACTATCGTCCTTATCTGCAACACTTTTGGAAAGACTAGGTAGTAAGATTGTGCCTAAGGCAACACCTAATAATCCTGTTGGAAATTCCATTAGTCGATCGGCAAAATAAAGCCAAGAAACACTGCCGCTAACCAGATAGGAGGCGATTACTGTATTAATCAGAATGGAGATTTGTGCAACCGAAACACCAAAGATAGCAGGTCCCATTAACCTGAGAATGCGCCAAACGCCTTCATCATGCAGATTTAAATCAATGCGTGGCATTAATCCTAACTTGCGTAAGTAAGGCAACTGATAAAGCAACTGCAAAATACCACCGACAAAAACGGCCCACGCTAATACACGAACAGAGTTATCAAAATAAGGCGCAACAAAAAGCATGGCCACAATAAAAGACACATTTAACCAAACAGGCGTAAACGCTGGCGTTGAAAAATTGCCATAGGTATTTAACACGCCACCTGCTAGCGAGACGAGTGATATAAACAAAATATAAGGGAATGTCACGCGCAATAAATCGACCGTCAAATCAAATTTATTCGCATCAGCGGCAAAGCCTGGCGCTGTTATTTGGACAACCCAAGGCGCCGCTAACATGCCTAGAATAGTCAATACAACTAAAAATAATCCCGATAAAGTCGCAACATGGTTAATCAGCGCTTTGGTTTCACCTTGTGAGCGTTGCTGTTTATATTCAGCCAAAACTGGCACAAATGCTTGGCTAAATGCGCCTTCGGCAGAAATGCGACGTAGAAAATTAGGAATTCTAAAGGCCACAATAAACGCATCGGTCAACACGCCTGCCCCAAACACGCGCGCAATCAAGGTATCGCGCACGAAACCAAGTAAGCGTGAGGCAAACGTCATACTTCCAACGGTAAACAGCGTTTTAAGCAAGTTCATACAATCATTTCATGAGGTTAATTTAACGCAGATTTAGAAGCGTATTTTGTAATTTACAAACTGCTGAGATTCTAGCATGCTTGCCGCTCAATACTTAGTTACATATAAATTCACTTTATCACTTGCAAAATTGGCCAAAAAACACTAATATGCACGGTTTCGTATCTTACATATACATCTATAAAGCATTAGGACAAGTACACTCATGGCAAATACAGCACAAGCTCGCAAACGCGCGCGCCAATCAGTTAAGGTTAACGCACACAATGCAGCATTACGTTCAACAATGCGTACTGCAATTAAAAAAATCATCAAAGCAATTGAGTCAGGTGATAAAGCAACAGCAACAAGCGCATATTCTGCTAATGTAAGCGTGATTGATCGCATTGCTGATAAAAAAATCATTCACAAAAACAAAGCAGCTCGTCATAAAAGCCGCCTAAGCGCAGCAATTAAAGCAATGAGTGGCGATAAACCAGTTGTTGAAGCTAAAGCTAAAAAAGCAGCAGCTCCAAAAGCAACGGCTGAGAAAAAACCAGCTGCAGCGAAAAAACCAGCGGCAAAAAAAGCAGCCGAGTAATTGAACGAACGTTATTGAATTAATAAAAAAGCCTCGCTATGCGAGGATTTTTTATATGTACTGCTTTTATTTTATTTACAAACCAATATTAAGTTCACCACGTGCAATCAATGCGGTATTAAGCGCAGCCTCTTGTTCTTTATCAATCACCGTGAAATGACCCATTTTACGACCTTGTCGCGCATCTGGCTTACCATATAAATGCAACTTTAAATTAGCGTGTGCAAATGCACGTTGCCAAGCTGGCTCTTTATTATTCACCCAACTATCACCGAGTATATTGACCATCACAGCTCTACTATGCAAAGCTGTGCTACCAATCGGCAAACCAACCAATGCACGCACTTGTTGCTCAAATTGGTTCGTTACACAGGCATCAATGGTGTAATGACCTGAGTTATGCGGCCGTGGTGCAATTTCATTCACCAATAGATCATTACCCACTAAAAAGAACTCCACAGCAAGCACACCAACATAGTCTAATGCTTCTGCTAATTTTTTGGCTAACGCTTGTGCACGCGCTTTAACAACGTCTGAACATCTAGCGGGAGCAATACTGATGTCTAAAATGCCATTTAAATGTTGATTCTCTACCGTGGGGAAACTCATAATCTCGCCTTGCGCATCTCGTACTAAAACGACAGACACTTCTAAATCGAGTGGCATCATCTTCTCAAGCACACAAGCCTCTTGCTTAAACCCTCCAAAAGCAGCAATTGCCTCTGCTTTATTTTTGACACGCGCTTGACCTTTGCCGTCGTAACCAAAGCGCGCCACTTTTAAGATGGCTGGATATAAATCACTATCATCCTCTGGCAAATCAGTAGCGCTGTTAACCACGACAAATGGTGCTACAGGCAAGCCAGCTTCTTTAATAAAGTTTTTTTCAAGTACGCGATGTTGTGCAATCGAAACACAAGCAGCCGAAGGTCTTACAATAGTCGATTCCGCTAATTTTTCTAAAGTGCTGGCCGGCACATTTTCAAATTCTGTCGTAATGGCTACACAATTATCAGCCATCTGCGCAAGCGCCTTAGCATCGTCATAATCCGCACACAAATGCACATCCGCAATTTTGCCTGCAGGGCTATCTTTACTAGGATCTAACACGGTCACTTGATAGCCCATCTCGTGCGCGGCTATGACAAAAAAACGACCTAACTGGCCGCCGCCTAACATCCCCAGCATCGCTGGTGCAGCAATTACATTCGAACTCATGGCTTTTCGTTTAACTCCATCGCTTGTACTTTTTCAATTTGTTGTTGGCGGAAACTATGCAATTTCTCAGCCAACAAAGAATCTTGATTCGCTAATAACGCAACTGCAAATAAACCAGCATTGGCAGCACCAGCCTCACCAATCGCAAACGTCGCTACTGGAATACCTTTTGGCATTTGCACAATCGATAATAAAGAATCTTGACCTTGCAAATGCTTACTGGTCACTGGCACACCCAACACTGGCAAAATTGTTTTTGCCGCCACCATGCCTGGCAAGTGCGCCGCGCCGCCAGCACCAGCGATAATCGCTTTATAGCCAGCTTTAGCCGCGCCCTCAGCAAATGCCATCATTTTATCTGGCGTGCGATGTGCTGAAATGACTTCTGCATCATAGGCCACACCAAAATCTGCCAATACTTGTGCAGCATGTTTCATGGTAGGCCAATCACTATTAGACCCCATGATGATAGCAACCAGTGGTTGTTTTTTATCCATATTATTTCCTAACAAAATCTTTTTAAGATGCTTTTATCAAGCTCAAACGCTAACATTCCTATTTAAAGCACCACTAAATTATCTCGGTGAATGAGCGCCGACTCTTCCACATAGCCCAATATTTGCTCAATTTCATGGCTGGCATGTCCTTTTATACGCATCACTTCTTGTGAATTATAATTGACAATCCCGCGTGAAACTTCATTTCCACTATTATCCATACAGGCGACAACATCGCCACGTTCAAAGCTACCAACTACATCAAGCACGCCAATTGACAGCAGGCTTTTACCTTCAGTCTTCACTGCATTAATCGCGCCAGCATCCAACACCAACTTGCCACCGGTGCGCAAATGGTCTGCTAGCCATTGCTTTTTAGCAACGTTTTTTGCTTTTGTTGATTTCAGGTGAGTACCTATCAATTCACCATCATGCAAACGCAACAACACATCGTTTTCATTGCCTGATGCAATAATAGTATGCACACCCGCATTTGCCGCACGTTTTGCCGCTAATATTTTGGTTAACATACCGCCAGTCCCTACACTAGAACCCGCGCCTGAAGCCATTTTTTCCAGCGCAACATTACCAGCCGTTTCTTCATGAATAAAGACTGCATCTTTATTTTTACGCGGATCTTCTGAAAACAGGCCTTGCTGATCAGTTAACAGTACCAATGCATCAACTTCCATCAGATTTGCCACCAAAGCAGCCAACGTGTCGTTATCACCAAATCGAATTTCATCAGTAACGACGGTATCATTTTCATTAATAATCGGAATCACATTAAAATCTAACAATGTTTTCAGTGTGGTTCGCGCATTTAAATAACGTTTACGATTAACCAAATCTTCATGTGTCAACAATACTTGCGCTGTGTGCAATCCATGCTTAGCAAAACAGCTCTCATAAGTTTGTATTAACCCCATTTGACCAACCGCCGCCGCCGCTTGCAACTCATGCACTTCAACAGGTCTTTTTTTCCAGCCCAAGCGTTGCATGCCTTCTGCCACCGCTCCGCTAGAAACCAAAATAATCTGTTGACCCCGTTTAACTAATTCACTAATTTGCGCGGCCCACTGCTCTATCGCTAATCGATCAAGCCCCTCACCATTTTTAGTGACGAGACTAGAACCAACTTTGACAACAAAGATTTTACTGTTGTGTAAGAGTGATTTGTTCATCGGAATTTTTAGCTTCTTCTTGTTGCAACTGCATCGCTTCCATATGCTCCATGATGGCATAGGTCAACTGCTTACAACCATTACCGTTAATGGCCGATATAGCAAAGACGGGGCCATCCCAGTCAAAAGCTTTAACGAAATCAGCAGCTACTTGTTCAGGATCCTGAACCATATCAATTTTATTTAACACCAACCATCGCGGCTTAACATAGAGCTCTTCATCGTGCTTTTTTAATTCATTCACAATGGCTTTTGCTTCTGCAACTGGATCAGTCATGCCATCCAATGGCGCAATATCGACTAAATGTAATAACAATGAAGTTCTAGTCAAATGCTTTAAAAAGCGCACGCCCAAACCAGCGCCATCAGCTGCACCTTCAATTAATCCTGGCACATCTGCAATGACAAAACTGCGATTAGTATCGACGCGCACAACACCTAAATTAGGTTGTAAGGTAGTAAATGGATAATCCGCTACCTTAGGTCTTGCCGCAGATACTGAGCGAATAAAGGTCGACTTACCCGCATTTGGCATACCAAGCAAGCCAACATCCGCCAATACTTTAAGCTCTAAAAACAGCTCAAATGATTCGCCTTCTTGCCCTGCCGTGCATTGACGCGGTGCGCGGTTCACACTCGATTTAAAATGCACATTGCCCAAGCCATTTGCGCCGCCTTTGGCGATAAGCACTTTTTTGTCATCGTCCGCTAAATCAACGATTACTTGTCCTGTGGCTTTATCTGAAATAACGGTCCCGACAGGCATACGTAAAACTAAGTCTTCACCACCAGCACCATACTGCTCGGCTTTACGTCCGTTTTCACCGCGCTGCGCTTTAAAAGTACGGGTATAACGATAATCGACTAATGTATTAATGTTGCGATCTGCCATGGCATAAACAGAGCCGCCTTTACCACCATCGCCACCACTAGGTCCGCCCATAGGCTCGTACTTTTCACGACGAAACGTAGCAATGCCGTTACCGCCATCGCCTGCATACACTTTAATTGTCGCTTCATCTATGAATTTCATTTTACCCTACGATTCTATTTAACAACTTGCTCTGCTTGTATCTTACTTTATACATCATATTCAAAATAAAAAAGCCCTACCTAAGGCAGGGCTTTCTATTTAAGCACAGTTTTTAAACTGCGACTACATTCACCATTTGACGCTTCAATAGACCTTTAGTGCAAAAAGTCACTTTGCCATCAATTTTAGCAAATAATGTGTGGTCTTTACCCATACCAACATTGTCGCCTGCGTGCATTTTTGTGCCACGTTGACGAACAATAATGCTACCTGCTGAAACGATTTGCTCACCAAACGCTTTAACGCCTAATCGTTTGGAATGGGAGTCGCGGCCATTTCGTGAACTACCGCCTGCTTTTTTGTGTGCCATTATCTAATCCTTATTCTGCTGATTTTGCTTTAGTAGCAGCTGCTTTTTTAGCTGCTGGTTTCTTAGCAACCGCTTCTTTAGCTGCTGCTGGCTTAGCTTCTGCTTTAGCAGCGCTTTTACCATTGATATCGTCAATTTGAATTTCTGTATAGCTTTGACGATGCCCTTGCGTTTTACGGTAATGTTTACGACGATGGAATTTAAAAATCATCACTTTGTCGCCTTTGCCGTGTGAAAGCACAGTTGCATTCACTTTAGCACCAGCAACTAATGGCGAACCAATCGTTACATTTTCACCGTCAGCTACCATAAGGATTTTATCAATCACTACTTTGCTGCCTACATCACCATCTAATTTTTCTACTTTTAAGTAGTCACCAGCAGCAACTTTATATTGCTTACCACCTGTTTTAATAACTGCGTACATGTTGTTTGCCTTGATTCACACGTTCAAATTGAATCGCGCATTATACTAAATTAATGAGATAAAGCAAATGATAAATGAATCTTCTCTACCACAAATTCTTATCCACAAATTATCTCACGCGATATGATAAAATGCGCGCTACTAAATGACTTAATTCAAACAAACTTAAATCTTTACCATTCCCCTGTGACTTTAAAGCAAATTCAATCCCCAATATTCGATGACATGCAAGCCGTTGACGCTGTTATTCGCAATTCGCTACATTCTGAAGTGGCGCTCATTAATACCATCGGTGAACATATTATCCGCAATGCTGGCAAGCGTTTGCGGCCCGCACTGGTATTACTTTCAAGCGGTTTATTCGGCCGCATTAGCAAGGAGCAACATGAGCTAGCCGCAGTGATTGAATTTATACACACCGCTACTTTATTACATGATGATGTAGTGGACGAGTCGCAAATGCGTCGTGGCAAAAGTACAGCGAACCATGTGTTTGGTAATGCCGCGAGTGTTTTAGTCGGCGATTTTTTATATTCGCGCGCGTTTCAAATGATGGTGTCATTGAAAAATATGCGGGTCATGGAAATTTTATCTGATGCGACCAACACGATTGCTGAAGGTGAAGTATTACAACTACTGAATCTACACGATACAAACGTGACTGAAGAAGCCTATTTGCGCGTTATTCACTATAAAACAGCTAAACTATTCGAGGCGGCCGCCAGATTAGGTGTGGTCATGAGCGAACACTATCATACAGATGATGAAGAGGCGCTTGCACTGTATGGCATGCATTTAGGAACTGCCTTTCAACTAGTGGACGATGTATTAGATATCAATGGGGACGCTGACAAAATTGGTAAAAATTTAGGCGATGACTTAGCAGAAGGCAAACCAACACTACCGCTTTTATATGCGATGCACCAAAGTGACGAAGCGCAAGCAGCGGTGATTCGTAAAGCGATTGAACATGGTGGTGCAGCCGATGTGCCTGCTGTCCTTGCTGCTGTTGCCGCAACCAATGCTAGTGATTATGTGCTAGGCGTAGCGAAAAAAGAAGCAGATTTGGCTTGCGCTGCTATCGCCCGTTTTGCAGAGTCTGAATACAAAACGGCGATGTTAGAGCTAGCAGCGTTTGCTGTTGCGCGGCAATATTAAAGCAATCAAGCCTGATTAATTTAATGTAACAGGCTCACCGCTATTGGCATGGTAATAAGTTAAGTGCGCGCACTCACTTGTCCCTGATGTCAGGGTGCCATCAAATAGTGCTGTCCCATCTACGTCAACCACAGCATAGCCATTGTGATATAAGGTCACCTCTGCTGTTTTTGCCGTTTTAGCCGCTTTTTCGCGCATGGCAAAGCTGATGCAAGTTTCATCCTCGTCTTCGCTATACACTTCCCATTCTTTGCCGCCAGCAAGCTGTGTCAGCCAACCTGGCAAATCAACCTCTACGCGACAAACAATCGGCTCATTCCATTCAGAAAAAATGGCATCATCAAGCTCTATCAAGTTAGCTAACTCTGCTTGCAAATCATGTTGGTCGTTCATTATCGATTCCTTTACTAATTGATGAGCAACAATTTATAAATGAGGTCTACCACGCTATATTTCAAGCACTTTACATGCCATTTTTTCAACATTGCATAGTTTAATTAACGGTGAGATGATACAAAAGTTTACATCAACCTGAGAATTCTATGTTCGATTTTGTACATTCTTTATCTGCTATTTTTAGCAACACTCCCGTTATTTTTATCAGCTTCTCAGTCATACTGGGGTTGTTGTTTGGTAGCTTCTTAAATGTCGTTATTTACAGAATGCCTAAAATAATGGAGCGCGAATGGCATAACAATTGTTTGACACTTCAAGGCAAAGAGGTTCCAGAGCAAACACCATTATCTTTATCATTACCGCGTTCAAGCTGCCCAAAATGCAATCATTCAATTACCGCATTAGAAAATATCCCGATTATCAGCTATCTATTTTTAGGCGGAAAATGCAAAGGTTGTAAAACCAAGATTAGCATGCACTACCCTTTAGTTGAAGCGCTCACTGGCGCCTTATTAGGACTGATTGCCTACCAGTTTGGTTATACTTACACCACGTTATTCGCTTGGATTTTTACACTCGCATTGATTACATTAACGTTTATTGACTTCGATACACAACTATTACCCGATGACATTACGCTACCTTTATTATGGATCGGCTTGCTATTCAACTTAAATGGCGGCTTCACTGATTTGAAATCAGCCGTCATTGGCGCAATCATTGGCTATTTGATTTTATGGTCAATTTATTGGCTATTCAAAATAGTCACCAAAAAAGAAGGCATGGGCTATGGCGACTTTAAATTATTGGCGGCGATAGGTGCTTGGTTTGGTTGGCAATTGATTCCTGCGGTTATTTTATTAAGCTCCGCATTAGGCGCAGCAATCGGTATAGCGCCGATTGCGTTTAAAGGGAAGTCAGGTCAAACCGCCATTCCATTTGGGCCTTTCTTGGCACTGGGTGGCATTGCCGCTTTGTTTTTTGGTCAACAACTCGCTAGCTTTTACTTAGTGTAAGATTCATCCAGACATATGTTTATCGTTGCTTTAACAGGCGGTATTGGCAGTGGAAAATCAGAAGCCGCTAATGCATTTGCAAATCTTGGCGTCCCTATTGTTGATTTAGATGTGATTGCCCATCAGCTCACAGCGCCCAATCAACCTATTGTTGCCGAAATTGCTACCAAATTTGGGCAGGCATATGTGACAGAAGATGGCGCATTAGACCGCAATAAAATGCGCCAATTGGTGTTTGAACGTTCAGAAGCGCGTATTCAACTCAATGCGCTTTTACACCCGGCTATTTATGACGAGGCGGTAAAGCAATTGCGAGCGCATACTTCTTCACCTTATACTGTTTTAGCTATTCCACTGTTAGATAAAGATGGTGCCTATTCAACGATTGTCGACAAAATTGTTGTAATTGATTGTGATGAAGCCACTCAAATTGAGCGCGTTAAACAACGCAGTCAATTAGATGCGCAACAAATCATCAATATTATTGCGGCACAAACACCTAGAAGCACACGATTAGCAATGGCAGATGATGTTATTGAAAATACACGAAATATCAGAGAGTTACATCAAAAAATCAATAAACTACATCAAAAATACATTAAAACTTGCATCCCTAGCAAAACAATTCCATAATCTACGTCAATTCTTCACTCTGGATTGCAATCATTAAGCAAAGTGGCTAGCTACGAATTTCCATTCAATGAACGTATTCGCGCACTTTTAAGGCTAGAAGACCTTTTCAAAAAAGTGCTGTTTCACGTTGACGCTAAAGATCAGCACAACCACCATTGCGCACTCATTTTATTGCTACAGATGTTGGATTTAATTGAACGCACCGATATCAAGCTGGATATTATGCATGAGCTAGATAGACAAATAGCCTCCATGCAAAACTTGCTAGGCAATCCCAATATTGCAACCGAAGTTCTGGCAAAAACATTAGAAGAAACAAAAGCCAGTGTAGCAAAATTACGCGCTGAAAGTAGCAAAATCGGCCAATCTTTACGCGACAACGAATGGTTGATGAGCATTAAAAAACGCACTACCATTCCTGGTGGCCCATGCCAGTTCGATTTACTTTCTTATCATTACTGGCTAAATCAATCGACTGAAAAACGTAATAAATATTTTAATCTTTGGCTAAATCAGCTGTTACCCATGTACGAAAGCATTAAAATCATTCTGCATATACTCCGCGAGAGTGGCATGGAAAGCAACTACGTAGCTAAAAAAGGTATTTACGAAAAAATGCTGGGTGGCACAAAGCCTATGCAATTATTACAGATTGAAGTGCTTGGCAATTGTGACTGTTTTCCTGAAATAAGCGCCAATAAATATGCAATTAATGTACACTTTTATACCATAGATTTTAATGACAAATCGACCCGCTGCGATAATGACATTGATTTCAAGATGACCTTGTGTAATTTAATGTGATGTAATTTCTATTGAAACTGATGTAAAGACCATGCAACATTCCACGAAAAAAACCAAACACGTTCCTTGTCCTAGCTGTAAATCACTATCCGATTTTAGCCCTGAAAATCAGTACCGTCCTTTTTGCTCAGCACGTTGTAAAATGGTCGATTTAGGCGACTGGGCCAATGAAACTTATAGAATTCCAGAAAAAACAGTTCCTACCGATTCAGACGACTTAAACTAATATTTAAACTAATTAAGGCTACCCAAACTGGTGTACGAAACGCAATGAAACAACTTAAACTGATTCCAGCTATACTTATTTCAACCATTTTATTGACGCTTAGTGCATGCGATAGCAAAACAAATAACGAGATTTCTATCTCCGACGCTTGGGTGCGCAAAAATGCACCAGGCCAAGAAATAGGCGCCGCATATATGACACTCAACAGCCCAACAAAAAACGCATTGGTTTATGCTGAAGCGATTGATGTTGCAGGCTCAGTCGAAATCCATAGCATGTCGATGGACAATGGCGTAATGAAAATGCGCATGTTAGATGAGTTGACATTAGAGCCAAATATACCCGTTGCACTAAAACCAGGCAGTTTTCATTTGATGCTATTTGATTTAAAAGCGCCTTTAGAAACAGATCAAAATGTCGTTTTTAGACTGTGTTTTAAAGATGAACAAGGCAACATCATAGAAAAAATGGTAACAGCGCCAGTTAAAGATTTGTAATATCCCAAATAGCGCGTTGCATCGCAACGCCTTGCGCTGCATTCGATAGCGCTTGCGGCAAATCATCCACCTTCATGCCGCCTAATGCATAAACGGGCAGCGTAACTTTACTCATCAGGTTAGAAAAAGCCTGCCATCTTAATGGCTTAGTATCTGGATGGCTGCCCGTCAGCGCGACGGGCGACAGGGTTACAAAATCTAACGCTAACTTTTCAGCATGCGCCAGTTCAACATCATTATGACAAGAAGCAGCGACCAAAAAATTCTCAGGTTTATGTTGCAGTTGCAATAATGCTCGACTAGGTAAATGCACACCATCCAAGCCAAGCGCAACGGCTAACTCAATTTCTTGATTGAGCAATATTTTTGCACCAAATGGCTGCGCTAACGCCTTTACTTTTGTTGCAAACTGAGACAATGCCTTGTAATCAAGCTGTTTTTCTCGCACTTGGATTAATCGCAAGCCTGCGGTTAGCTGTCGTTGTAAAGCATCAAAGAAAATATGCTCGCCCAGCTCAGCCAAATGCGTAATCGCATAAACAGAAGGCAATGCCAATGCCTTCATAATAGGCACATTCGCTGGTAAAACTGGTTCGACAGTGACATGATCTGCCATTTGCCAGCTTAGAGACTGCCCCTCTTTTGGGCTTAAATCACCTTGCCACTGCGTAACAAAAAAGAAGTGTAAATGCACGGTTTTTGCTAAAGCATCATGCGTTGCAGGATAATCAAAACCCTTTTGCATCCAGGGCTGTATGTGGGTTGGCACAATACCAATTTCTTCATACAACTCTCGCGCAAGCGCTTGCTCTGGCAACTCGCCCGCTTCTATTTTCCCGCCTGGAAATTCCCACCAACCAGCCCATGGCTTACCTGCTGGCCTACTGGCTAAGAGAAACTCGCCGCTTTCATTTTTTAAGATAGCCACCGAAACATGCGTGACTTTAGTCATGCAACTTTAGTTTCCCTGCATAATCGCGAGCAAATTGATAAGCAACTCGACCGGTTCTAGCGCCTCGAGTGTAAGTAAATGCTAGCGCGGATTTTCTTGCTTCATCATCAAAAGCAACATCAAATGTTGTTAACCAATGGGCTGCAATTGCCAAATATTCGGCTTGGTCAAACGAATAAAAAGAAAGCCATAAGCCAAAGCGTTCCGCCAAGGCCGTTTTTTCCTCTATGGTGTCGCTTGGTCGAATTTCTCCGCCTTCATTCGTCGTGGCCAAATTATCGACCATCAGCTCCGGCATTAAATTCTTACGATTAGAAGTCGCATAAACCAGCACATTATCAGAAGCATTTGCGAGCGAACCGTCTAGTACAACTTTCAATGCTTTATAAGCAATATCATTGCTCTCAAAGGTTAAATCATCGCAATAAATAATGAATTTTTCGGGTCTATTTCTAATGAGGTTCACGATTGCAGGCAAGTGAACCAAATCGTGTTTTTCGACTTCTACCAATCGCAATCCCTGTGCGGAAAACTCCGTCAACAACGCTTTGATTAATGAAGACTTTCCCGTGCCGCGCGCACCTGTCAACAATACATTATTAGCCGTTAAGCCTTGTAAAAACTGACGTGTATTCCTCACAATTTCAGCTTTTTGTCTGTCGACAAATTGGATATTATCCAAGCGAATCTGATGCGGGTATGGAATGGCTTGCAACGCGCCTGATCCATTATTTTCGACCCAACGCCAAGCGGCTGCATTCCAATCAACCGTTTGCGGCTTTGGTTGCAAAAACGCTTCTAGCTTTAGCAATAAATCCTCAGCGCGCGCAATCAAACTTTCGAATTGTTGGCTCACATCGCTTCCTAGTTAGCTACGGTAATCAGCATTAATTTTGACGTAATCATAACTAAAGTCGCAAGTCCAAACCGTTGCAGCTTCTTCGCCTCTATTCAAGACTACGCGCACTAAAATCTCTGCTTCTTTCATAATAGCAGCGCCTTGCGCTTCTTTGTAGCTTGCAGCAATACCACCATTTTCAGATACCAACACATCGCCTAAATACAGTGACAATTTGCTCACATCCAAATCATCAATACCTGCATAGCCAATAGCCGCCAAAATACGGCCTAAATTAGGATCAGAGGCAAAAAACGCGGTTTTAATCAATGGTGAATGGGCAATGGCGTAAGCAACTTTGCGGCATTCAGCTTCATTTTTACCCGCTTCAACTTGTATCGTCATAAACTTAGTAGCACCTTCGCCATCGCGCACAATCGCTTGCGCCAACTCAATAGCCACATCCGTCATAGCATCGCGCAAAGCGATAAAATCTTCGCTACTAGTCGTCACTTCTGCATGTCCAGCCAAATTAGTCGCCATCATGATAAAGCTATCATTAGTACTGGTATCGCCATCGACTGTGATGCAATTAAATGATTTATTCACAGCATAATGAATGATGGCGTCTAACGCTTGTTTACTAATCACTGCATCTGTCGCTAGATAACCTAACATGGTGGCCATGTTAGGATGAATCATGCCAGAGCCTTTGCTCATGCCGGTAATCGTGACAGTTTTGCCGCCAATACTTAATTGGCGCGAAGTTGCTTTAGGCACAATATCAGTAGTCATAATCGCTTGCGCTGCATTTAACCAATTATCGGCTTGCGCATTTTTAATAGCAGTTGGTAAATGAGCAATGATTTTATCTACTGGCAAAGGTTCTAAAATAACGCCAGTAGAAAATGGCAGAACTTGTTCGCTCTTTAGGTTTAACAATCTCGCAAGCGCATCACAACTTTGATTGGCATGCTGCAAACCTGACTCACCCGTTCCCGCATTGGCATTGCCTGTATTAACGACTAAAGCGCGAATCTCGCTGTTACTAGCCAAATGTTTTTTACAGACAATGACAGGTGCCGCACAAAATCGATTTTGGGTAAAAACACCTGCAACATGACTGCCTTCAGCCAGCTGAATCACTAAAACGTCTTTACGGTTTGGCTTACGAATATGCGCTTCAGCAAAGCCCAAAGTAACGCCATTAATGGGCAACAACGAAGAAGCAGATAATGTGGGGAGATTCACTGGCATGGCTATACTTTCTGTAAAAATTTCTATCAAAACTTTCCATCAAACATCAACTGTTATTCTAGCGCATTAAAAGCCAGTTCCATCTTACGGTTTGATGAAAATTAGCCGCGTATTCAGTTAGGCTTTGCGCCAAGTTGTACCTTGTGGTGTGTCTTCTAGAATAATGCCTGCGCCCGTTAATTCGGCGCGAATGCGATCAGCTTCTGCAAAGTTTTTTGCTTGTTTAGCCTGAATTCTAGCTTTTATTAGCGCCTCAATATCCAAACCATCATCACCGATTTCACCTTGCACAAAAGCGTCGGCATCACGTTCTAATAAGCCAAGAACAGCGCCTAGGTTTTTTAACAAGCTAGCAGCAATAATTGACTTATCTTTATTGAACTCGTTGGCCAAATCAAACAGCACAGCCATCGCTTCTGGCGTATTAAAATCATCATCAAGCGCCTCTTTAAAGCGCAAAGCTTGTGGATGTGACCAATCCACTTTTTGCTCAGTAATTTCTATACCGCGCAGTGCAGTGTACAATCGCGTTAATGCAGCTTTAGCATCATCCAAATGTTGATTGCTGTAATTTAATGGGCTACGATAATGTGCGCGCAATATAAAAAAACGGACGACTTCCGCATCATATTGTTCTAAAACTGTTCTGATGGTGAAAAAATTACCGAGCGATTTCGACATCTTTTCATCATCTACCCGCACAAAACCATTGTGCATCCAGTAATTAGCCATTTGGCAACTATGTGTCGCTTCGCTTTGTGCAATTTCATTTTCATGATGTGGAAATTGCAAATCTTGCCCGCCTCCATGAATGTCAAAATGCGCGCCCAAATGTTGGCCGCTCATTGCAGAACATTCAATATGCCAGCCAGGACGACCAGGCCCCCAAGGCGAATCCCAATTTGGCTCGTTTGGCTTAACTGATTTCCACAAGACAAAATCCATCGGGTCTTTTTTAAAAGTGTCGACTTCTACACGCTCACCTGCACGCAAGTCATCTAGGCTTTTGCCTGAGAGTTTGCCGTAGCCATTAAAGCTTCTGACCGAATAAAAAACATCGCCATTTTTAGCCACATAAGCGTGGTCTTTTTCAATCAGCTTACCAATCATTTCTATCATGGCATCAATATGCGTTGTTGCACGCGGCTCGATATCGGGTCGAATCACGCCAAGTTTATTAGCATCCTCATCCATCGCATCAATAAACCGCTGCGTAAGTGCTCCGATGCTCTCTTTATTCTCATTAGCACGCTGAATAATCTTATCGTCTACATCGGTAATATTCCGCACATAAGTCACCTCATACTCTGAGGCACGAAACCAACGTGAAACTAAATCAAATACCACCATCACTCGCGCATGGCCTAAATGGCAATAATCATAAACGGTCATGCCGCAAACATACATACGTACTTTGCTGGCTTGGATAGGGGAAAATACTTCTTTCTGACGCGTCAGCGTGTTATAAATTTTTAACATACGTTCAAATTTGATGGGTTCAACTTCAAGGAAAAATCGATTAATAAAACAACCTACATAAACAACAAAAACAAGTTATTTTCCATTATTTACAAGGAATTATCTATTATGCTATTGGATGTTAGTTTCCCTGTTGGTAGAATACCGCTATTACCAACAAATCAGTATATCATAATGACAATCCACAATATTTTAACAAAAAAGTTTGTAGCCCCATTATTATTAGCGCTCTTATTTGCAACTTCTCCAGCCATTGCTGATGAGTTAAAAGATATTGCAACAATGGCTGATCAGGGTCAACAAGAACAAGCTTTAAAAAGGATTGACGCGTATTTGGATGCAAATCCAAAAGATGCACAAGGTTTGTTCACAAAAGGCATTATTTTAGCGGAAAGTGGCAAACGCGATGAAGCCATCGCCACGTTTAATGACTTAACCAAAACATATCCAAATTTACCAGAGCCATATAACAACTTAGCCGTTTTGTATGCCGATGCTGGTAAATATGATTTGGCAAAAAAATCACTTGAAACGGCGATTAAAACGCATCCAAGCTATGCAACCGCACACGAAAATCTAGGTGATATTTATGCGCGCATGGCGTCTGAGGCTTACGACAAAGCATTGAAACTAGATAATAAAAATTCACGTGCGCAAAGCAAGTTATCATTAATTAAAGACTTGTTTAGCAACGATGGAAAAACAAGAGTGGCGGCTAATAATGCAACGCCAACGCGTCCAATTCGCAAAGCTGAAGCAGCAACACCAACAGCGGCTCCAACACCAAAAGCAATTCCGCCACTTAAAAAACCAGCTGAAGCGGTTGTTGATAACACAGCGAACGTGGAAAGCAGTGTTAATGCTGCTGTAGATGCTTGGGCAGCAGCATGGTCTAGCCAAAGTGTCGATGGCTACCTTGCTAGCTATGCTGATGACTTTTCTCCTGCTAGAGGACAAAGCTTGAGCGCATGGAAAAATCTTCGCCGTTCGCGTGTATCTGGTCCATCTAAAATCAACCTAGAGCTGAGTAACCGCAAGGTAAACGTGATTGATGAAAACAATGCCAAGGCAAGTTTTAAACAATATTACAAAGCTGATGGCGGTCCGATTCATACCTTTAAAACGCTTGTTTTCAAGAAAAGTAATGGCAGTTGGTTAATAACTGAGGAAATTGCATCAAACTAAAGCGGTTTTATGCAAATAAAATAGCGCAGAAGTAAGCATGTCAAAAATGAAATTAATGAAACTATTCAAACCTAGGCCAGTGAGACTTTTACAGTCTCTGCTAGTGATTTGCTGTACATTTTTGCCTTGGTCTGCAACTGCGGTCAATCAAAGCAAACTACCGACAGAATTATTTTCTAGCAAAACGAGTCGCGACATTGTCGAAAGCCTGCTAGTAAAAAGTCTCATGCAAATAGCTGAAGGCAATACTGCGCAATCCATGGACACTGTGAATGAACTGATTCGCACAACGCCTAACTTCAAACTTGCACACCTTATTCGCGGCGACTTATTAAGTGCGCAAGCACGCACATTTGGTGCTAATAATGCGGCTCTCATTTCATCAAGCACTGACGAAGTCAAGGGCTTGCGTGAAGAAGCGCGTACACGTATCAATCATTACTTTTCTGCAGATAATGAGCGCTTAGTCCCTGATCTGTCAGTTAAAATGGACGCCCAACAACAACACCTCATCCTCATTGACACCCTTAAATCCAGGTTGTTCGTATACAAGAAATCAGATGCTGGCCTACAGTACATGTCGGATTATTACATTACCATCGGCAAGAATGGCGCAGACAAAAGTTTTGAAGGCGACAAACGCACGCCAGTTGGTTTGTATTTTTCTAGTAAAAAACTAACTACACCTTTGCCTGACTTTTATGGCGAAGGGGCATATCCACTGAATTATCCCAATGAATTAGATATTTATAATAACAAAACAGGTTCTGGCATTTGGTTACATGGCACACCAAAAGATACATATAGTCGCCCACCGCGTGCTAGTGATGGCTGTGTTGTGCTTAGTAACCCAGACTTAAAAAAATTACAGCCTATCTTAACCGCAGGCAACATACCCGTGATTATCTCTGATACTGTGCAATGGATTGACAACACGAGTGCATCAAAAAAAATAGCTGAAATAGAACCACTTAACGAAGCACTAGAAAACTGGCGCACCGACTGGGTTTCTCAAAATACAAATGCTTATTTAAGTAACTATTCCAAGGACTTCTTTTACAGCGATGGTAAATTGCGCGAATGGTCTGAACATAAACGCCGCGTACAAGCAGGAAAGCCAAAAGTAACAATTAAAATTAGCAATGTGAGCATGTTCAGCTATCCGACACATATCCATAACGCAGAAAAAACAACTGGCAATACAGATCAGATAGTCGTTATCAATTTTGAGCAGTATTATGAAAGCCCTACCCTAAAAAATAAAATGCGTAAGCGTCAATACTGGAAACATGAAAATAAACAATGGAAAATCATTTATGAAGGTGCCGCATAAATATAATGATGATTGATTTAAAACATTGGCTACTTTCAATTTCACTCTTTATTGCAGCAACAAGCAATAGCTTTGCTGCTACACAAGTAGAATTTAAGACTAGTGAGGGTGACTTTATTGTTGAGCTATATCCAGAAAAAGCCCCAGTCACTGTTGCTAACTTTTTGCAATATGCTAAAGATAATTTCTACGCAAAAACAATTTTTCATCGAGTCATTAATGACTTTATGATTCAAGGTGGCGGATTTGAGCGCGACTTGTATGAAAAGCCAACCCGTGACCCCATTGTCAATGAGGCCGCAAATGGATTAAAAAATGATTTAGGAACCATTGCAATGGCGCGTACGCAATCACCAAATTCAGCAACGGCTCAGTTTTTCATCAATCTGAAAGACAATGATTTCTTAAACCACACTGGCAGCCATCCTTCCGAAATGGGGTATTGTGTTTTTGGCAAAGTGGTTAGCGGCATGAATGTTGTTAAAAAGATTGCTATAATACCTACTGCCAACGTTGGCCGGTTCGAGGATGTACCAACCAAAGCAATTACGATTAAAAGCGTTAAACTGCTTGAAAAAGTCACGACGCAATAATTTTCACCTATTCATCTATAAGGATTCTCGTGGTTAAACTCACAACAAATTTTGGCGACATTACGCTTGAACTAAACGCTGAAAAAGCACCAATTACGGTTGCCAACTTTTTACAATATGTAGAAAACGGCTTTTATGATGGGTTGATTTTTCATCGTGTGATTGATGATTTTATGATTCAAGGTGGCGGCATGGACACCAAAATGAAGCAAAAGAAAGCAGAAGCTGAAATTAAAAATGAAGCCGATAACGGCTTAACCAATGACAAGTACACCATTGCAATGGCACGTACTTCTGCTCCACATTCTGCAAGTAGTCAATTTTTTATTAACGTTAACGATAATGACTTCTTAAACCATAGCGCTCCAACGCCTAGTGGCTGGGGTTACTGTGTTTTTGGGCAAGTAGTTGAAGGCATGGATGTTGTTGATCAAATAAAAACTGTTAAAACAAAAACGGTAGCAGGCCACCAAGACGTACCTGCTGAACCAGTTATTATCGAAAAAGCGACCGTTTGTTAATCTGTTATTTCAATTCACATGGATCATAGTTTATTTATCTCTGACTGCCATCTGTGTGAATCTCGCCCTAGCGTAATAGACGCTTTTATTGAATTTCTAACGCATACTGCCATCCATGCAGATGCGCTTTATATTTTGGGCGACTTGTTTGAATATTGGGCAGGCGATGATGCGATTAACCATGGCGTACATGTGTCAATTATTAGTGCACTTAAACAACTCAGTTTACAAGGCGTTTCATTGTACGTGATGCACGGCAATAGAGACTTCTTACTTGGAAATGGTTTTGCACAGGCAACTAACGCCATCATTTTACCCGACCCAACATTAGTGTCGCTGTACGGGGAACTAACGCTACTGAGCCATGGCGATATTTTGTGTACAGATGATGTTGATTATCAGCACTTCAGGCAAGAAGTACGTAGTGCTGCTTGGCAAACACAATTTCTAAATCAACCGCTATCTGAGCGTATTGCCTATATTGAATCAGTGCGTCAGAAAAGTGATCAAGAAAAATCCATCAAATCAATGCAAATCATGGATGTCAACCCGACTGCCGTTGCAGAACTGCTTGCCAACCACGGCTACCCGACGCTAATTCATGGACATACACACCGACCTATGCAGCATCAACATCAAGTAGATCAGCACGCATGCACACGTTGGGTATTGGGTGATTGGTATGAACAGGGAAGTTATTTAAGAGTTGATAAGCAGGGATTTCATCCGTATCAGCTTTAACCTGCTTACACAGCGTTAATCGAGACGAAACTCCATTTTTACGCCCAACAACTCAATTTCATCATGGTTATTAAGCGCTTTTGCATGCGTATCAATAGGCACACCATTCACCAAAGGATAATCATCACCTACAACATGTGATAAAAAGTAGCCTTGCACACGCTTTGTGACCAAAGCCAACTATTCATTCGGTCGACCAATTTTGACAATGGCTTTATCGAGCGCTAACGTAGCACCAGCATCCTTACCATTCAAGATTTGCAATCGCGGCGGTTGTTTTATACTGCGTTGAGTTTCTACTGAATTCTGCTTCGCCGTTGTGACTGGCGCATCTTGTTTAGGTACCGCTGATGCTATTTCTTTTACTGCAGGTGGGTCATCTACTTCCGGCATATCAGCAACCAAAACCGTATCTTGAAACCCTTCATGACGCGGTTTATTGATTCTAGCATCATGCAAATATCTCAGCTTATACTTGCCAAGCTTAATCAAATCACCATCTGCAAGCTCTTGCGCTGTTTGCGCAATGCTGTCGTTTGCTAGCATAACTACTTTTTCCAGCATGCCTGAAACCGAGAGTGCCTGCGACGAATCAGCTTGCTGTTTCGCAAACAAATCACTTAGCTCTGTTTTGATAATTAGCGACGCCATTGCACTAGCAACCTCACCACATTGGTGGCCGCCCATGCCATCTGCCAGCATCACTAGTCCACTAGTCAAATCGCTTGCAACCGCATCTTCATTGTGGGCTCTAACCAATCCAACATCAGATAGGCTAGCAATACGAATAGCGCCTGTTACATCCATAATTGACACAAACCCATTAGGATGAATTACTTTCTAAATTCTTGCGGTCTAGCTGACGCGGCAACTTTATCAAGCACACCATTAATATACTTATGCCCTTCCGCACCGCCAAAGGTTTTGGCCAATTCCACCCCTTCATTAATCACAACACGATACGGAATGCTCATATCAAACAGTAGCTCGTAGGATGAAACTCTTAAAATGGCATGCTCAATTGGACTTAACTCATCTAAAGCACGATCTATGAAGGTAGTGATTTGTGCATCTAGCGTTTCTTGCTGCTCAAACACACCATTTAACAAAACTCTAAAATAATCCTCATCGGCCTTGTTATAGTCTGGATCGTCTTTCATATCCAAAAAGACTTGCTTGATATCGCTTTCATTCATCATGCATCGATAAATGGCTTTTAAAGCTAACTCGCGCGATTTGTGACGGTTGCGACTAGGCTTGCGTTTTTTTGCGCTGACTTCCGATGTGATATCACTCATAACACATGCACCAAATTCGCCATTTCAATTGCAACTTGTGCTGCTTCAGCACCCTTAACATCAATTCTGACCATGGCTTGTTCATCATTTTCCGTCGTTAGAATAGCATTAGCGACCGGCACGCCCGTATTTAACTGCACCTCAGAAACACCACGCGCTGATTCGTTTGCAACCACTTCAAAGTGATAGGTTTCTCCGCGCACCACTGCACCAAGCGCGATTAAAGCATCATATTGCTCGCTTAACGCCATGTGTTGCAAAATCAATGGCGTTTCTAATGCACCAGCTACGGTTGCAATACGAATATCGTTAGCAGCAACGCCAAGCTTTAACAACTCTGCATGGCAAGCTTTTAATAAACCCTCACCAATATTACTATTAAAGCGCGACATCACAATGCCGATTTTCTTACCAGAGCCATCTAAGTTTATTGCTATCTTATCCAAAATACTCTCTCAATTTCATTAAAACAATATTTTACGCTATTTAAGGGATAACCATAGCAAGCGATTACTCATCCTAACTAAATAATGACCACGCTTTTTGTGCGGTGCTCCATATACCATAAGCAATTGGAATTAACACTGCCGACCAAGCTAACCACAACACAACACCATGCTTTTCAGCTCCTACCCCGGCAGTTGATTTTGTGACAGTTTTTTCATGCCCTGCACTGCGAACAGCTTCCAACTCAGCATCTGTCATAAAATATTGATCCGCAACTGGTTTAATCAGCATATTCGCGACAAACCCAATGACCATCATGCCAGCTAAGACCAACATAATTGGCGCATAGATTTGGTCAAAAGGTACACCTGCTTCCAAACGGGTATCGTGCATATAGTTAACCACCACTGGGCCAACAATGCCTGCGGTTGACCATGCAGTGAGCAAACGTCCGTGAATCGCACCCACAAACTGAGTCCCAAACATATCTGCCAAATAGGCTGGAATGGTCGCAAAACCGCCGCCATACATAGAAGAGATAATACAGAAACAAGCGACAAACAACGCCAATGATTTGAACCCTGCAACATAAGCAGCAGAGCAATATAAAATCGCACCCAAGACAAAGAAAATATAATAAGTCCGCTTGCGACCCAGTTTATCTGAAGAGGACGCCCAACCAATACGACCAAAAATATTAAATACCGAAATTAGCCCAACAAAACCAGCACCAACTAGAGCAGCGGCAGCTGTTAGTTCATTATTTCCTTTCACTTCTGCAAAACCAAGCTCAGATTGACCAATCAATGCGCCACCGAACGTTTCTTGCAACATTGGAGAAGCGGCTCCTAAAATGCCAATACAAGCTGAAACATTCATGCAAAGCACCAACCACAACAACCAAAACTGTGGTGTTTTATGGGCTTTATTTAAATGGACATGCCTAGAAGCAATCATCGCATTGGCTTTAGTTGCAGGCGGGTTCCAGTTCGTAGGCTTCCAGCCTGTTGCAGGAATGCGATATCCAAATGAACCTACCACCATAAAGATAAAATAAATAATGCCAAGTACCACAAAGGTTTGCCACACACCTGCATCACCAGCTTCAGAAAAATGAGCCATCAGTTTTGTCGCTATTGGCGAACCAATCATGGCACCGCCACCAAAACCCATAATCGCCATGCCTGTCGCCATGCCGCGATGATCAGGGAACCATTTAATGAGCGTAGACACTGGAGAAATATAGCCTAACCCTAAACCGATACCACCAATTACACCACTACCCAACCACAGCAACCAAAGTTGATGCATATAAATACCATAAGCAGAGATTAATAACCCACCTGCCCAAAGAATAGCTGCAACAAAACCTGTCTTTCTTGGCCCTTCACGCTCCAACCAACCACCGAACAATGCTGCAGAACAACCGAGTAATACAAAAAATAAGGTAAACATCCAACCTAAATCAAATTGCGTCCAATTACAATCCGTTGCAAATAGTGCTTTACCTGTCCCCGCCAGCTTTTCACCGAAAGTAGTTGCGCCTGCAGAACAGGTCTCAAGTGGATTGCCAGCTGTGTCTTTTAATGCGTTGCCAAGCGGCTTCCAAAACACACTAAAACCATAAGCCATCCCGATAGACAGATGCACAGCCAATGCTGCAGGCGGCACTAGCCAACGATTAAAGCCAGTACCTGCAATTGTGTTTTCTTTTTCTAAAAATCCCGCCATGTTGCTCCCCTATTTTAAGTTTCTAATTGTGCCCACTTAACCTCAAGTTACATATTGTTACAAAATGGCAGAAATGGCAATTGCGATATTGCACTAAATAGATAATCTTTTTCAAATGTCATAAAATTGAAATATTATAGTCACATAATGTGCCTATCTTATTTTAAAGTGTGGAGGCAAAATGCCTGCAAATATATTAGTTGTAGAGGATGAGCCTGCGATTCAAGAGCTATTAGCGCTGAATATTACGCAAGCTGGTCACACCCCAATGCGGGCTATTAGTGCTGAGCATGCGCAAGAGTTATTGCGTAATGCAATTCCCGATTTGATTTTACTGGATTGGATGTTGCCAGGCATGAGTGGTATTGAGCTTGCACGCAAACTGAAAGCCGATAGCGCGACTAAACAAATTCCTATCATTATGTTAACAGCACGTGGTGATGAGTTTGATAAGGTGCGTGGATTAGAAGTAGGCGCAGATGACTACGTGACCAAACCGTTTAGCCCTAAAGAGCTGAATGCACGTATTAAAGCTGTATTACGACGCAGAGCACCGCAAATGACCGACGATCCTATTGAGATTCAAGGCTTGCATCTTGATCCGATTACGCATCGGGTTAAAGGTAACGACACAATATTAGAACTGGGCCCAACTGAGTTTAGGCTTTTACACTTCTTTATGAGCAATCCAGAACGTGTGCACTCTCGCAGTCAACTACTCGATAAAGTATGGGGCGATCGCGTATTTGTTGAAGATCGTACTGTTGATGTTCACATTCGTCGCCTAAGAAACGCGCTATCAATCTCAGGCCATGAAGATTTAATTCAAACTGTACGTGGTGCTGGTTACCGACTTTCAGCGTTAAAAAATTAAATCCAAACGCGCGGCAAGCAGCAAATGCTACTATAATATGCGCACACTTTATGAATAGGCAAACGTGTCAGATATTAGGTGGAAAACATTTTGGCTTGGCCTAAGTCTATTAGGCGCTTCTCTTATTATTTGGGCTGCAAAAAGTTTGGTCGCAGCACTTATATTCTTGTGCATAGCGCTTGTCATTTACATCGTCAATCATCTCTATTGGTTACATCAATTACAAATTTGGCTTAAAACACCCAGCCTGAATGAAGTACCAGATGGCAGAGGCGTTTGGGCCATCATTTTTTCAGGTTTATTTCAACACCAGCGTAAAAACAGTAGAGCAGAAGTTGAGCTTGTTACGGCACTTGAAGGATTTCAACGCGCAACCAGCGCACTGCCGGATGGCGTGGTTGTGCTGAATCATCGAGATGAAATTGAATGGTGCAACCCACCAGCAGAGTTATTGCTAGGGTTAGATGCTAGCAAAGATAGCAACCAGCCAATTCAAAACTTTGTCCGATATGCAGAGTTTATTAGCTATTTACAAAGTAAAAAATATAACAATAAAATTACTGTCAAATCCGCCCGCAACATCGAGACAACGTTACAAATTCAACTGATTGTCTTTGGCACTTCCCAAAAGTTACTCATATGCCGCAATATTTCTGCACAAGAAAAGATTGACACCATGCGCCGAGACTTTATTGCAAATGTGTCACACGAGCTACGCACCCCGTTAACGGTAGTTGGTGGATTCCTAGAAACATTACTTGATACTAAAGATGCTGTTACCGACAGTACCAGAACCTACTTCGACCTAATGATTAATCAAACTGAGCGCATGCGTTTAATTATCGAAGACTTGCTCACCCTTTCACGCATTGAAAGCAATAATGAAGTACCGTCTGCGTCTTTGATTAATATGTCAACGCTGCTGACCATGATTCAGAGCGATGCAAATGCGCTTAGCAATGGTAAGCACACGATTCTTCTTGATGCCGAGGACTCACTTAATATCAAAGGCAGTCGCGAAGAGCTATTAAGCGCATTTACTAATTTGGTGACTAATGCAATTAGGTATACCCCAGAAGGGGGCACCATTACCATGCACTGGCAGTTGAAAAATAAACAAGCAGTATTCAGTGTTTCAGATACTGGCATTGGCATTGAGGAGCGGCACA
Source organism: Betaproteobacteria bacterium (assembly GCA_022599515.1). GTDB lineage: Bacteria > Pseudomonadota > Gammaproteobacteria > Burkholderiales > Methylophilaceae. The sequence continues at coordinate 3,395 of JAHZMC010000084.1, read as the reverse complement.
TTGCTAGATTAACTGAACGTTTTTATCGAGTAGATACTGGGCGCAGCCGCGATACAGGCGGCACAGGTTTAGGACTTGCCATTGTCAAACATATCCTCAGTCGCCATAAAGCAAAACTAAAAGTTAAAAGTACGCTTGGTAAAGGCAGTACATTTAGCATCGTATTTCCACAATCGCGTACAGTTAGTGAGCCCAACAAGGAAGCCGCATGAGACTGATTGCCACTCTTTGTATCTTATTATTAAGTGCATGTGTTAACAGCCCACTGAGCAAACAACCTATTCCGCATCGTACCGATAGCAGTAGCATTAATCAATTAGCCAAAGCAGATTTTGACCGTATGGCGGATATGGAGTTAGAAAGTAATACGCAAAGTTTGCGTACATTAATGATTAAGCTGTATAAGCGCAATCCGCATGAACTCGCCAAAAGCAATCATCACTCTACTGAAAAAATGGTGGCTTATGTCTTCGATGAATCAACAAAACACCAATGGCAGTTTAAACAACTGCAGAACAAACAAGACATAGAAGCCATTTTTCTAGCCTTTGATGCCAATTACCAAGGTGACCGCGTGTTAGCTTTTATCGCTGGCTTACAGACCATGCTAGCCAAAGCGCATAACAATAAAACAGCGTTTTACCTAACAGATAATCTTGACCCACAAAAAATTTACAATGTTGCACGCAATATCGAAATCGCTGCATGGAAACTCTCAAACAGTCGTGATGTAAACGGCAATTTATATCTACTCACGAATGAAATCAACGAGACAGACCGAAATTTAAGTTTTGAAAGAGAATTTGGCAAGATGATAGGTAGAACTGACTTTTATGCGATTGCCTTAGCCGAAAAATCTCAGCGCCTCATTTCACGCATTGCGCAAAGCCTCGCTTCCGCCGTCTTTCTGCCGTTCTAAGCTAAATATTATTAGCAACAGTAATCAATAAGAAATGTTAATTTATATTATCGCAATGGCTTAATAGTAGCCAACTCCACAAACCAAGTATTGAATGCAAACATCACTTAGCTTTGCAAGGTGAGTGTTAACTTTAATGCGAGCGTGCAATAAATACGTTCATTACAAAGTTTATATAAAAAGGGGAGTAACGATGGATCTGATTACTCAATTGTTATTAGGTGCAGTAGGTGGCAACATCGGTGGCGCTTTATTCAAAAACTTAAACTTAGGTACATTAGGTAATAGTATCGTAGGTATCGTAGGTTGTGGTCTGGGCGGCCAAATCTTATCAGCAGCACTTGGTGGCGCAGCAACTGGCGGCATGGTTGGCAGTTTAGTAAGTAGTGGAATTGGCGGTATTGTGTTGATGGCGATTGTTGGATTTATTAAAAAATCAATGGCTAAATAAGTTATAGATTTTTCTTTCCAATAGAAAAGCCGCAATAGCGGCTTTTTTCATGCATAGCGCACTCATTCTAATCTAACTTATCAGCTAGGTTCACACACACATCACACTAGCGCCAGCTGTGCCGTCTCACTCTCAACACCAACCTTCTCCAACCCACTCAAGCTCAATCCGACTAAGCGAATCGCTTGTTCACCTGCTTTTGTGCGTTTCAGCAATTGCGGAATCCATCGTTTTACAGCATTAATCTCCAAAGTAGTATCGACTGATTGTGCTCGAGTGACTTGTTGAAAGTTAGCATATTTAACTTTCAACGTGATTGTTTTGGCTTGTAATTCTTGCTCAGATAATTTGGTTAATACTTGCTCGGCTAATCCATTGAGCGTTTCTGTTAACAACTGAATCGACAAAATATCTTCTGCAAAGGTCGTTTCTTTACCTAGCGATTTTCTCACTCTCGTGCTGCGGACTGGACGCTCATCAATCGCACGAGCAATGTTGTAATAATATTGGCCTGACTTGCCAAACCTCTCGACTAACTCTACTAAGGTTTTTTGCCTTAAATCTGCCCCAGTTTGAATGCCTAGCTTTTGCATTTTTGCTTCTGTTGCTGGGCCAATTCCATGAAATTTCCCAATCGGCAAATCAGCGACAAAAGCTAAACCTTGGTCAGGCTTAATCACATATAAACCATTCGGCTTATCTATATCAGAAGCAATTTTGGCTAGAAATTTATTATAGGAAACACCAGCTGAAGCATTCAGTTGCGTTTTGGCTAATATTTCAGCTTTAATGGCTTGTGCAATGCGCGTAGCTGAACCATCAAAATCTGCGGTATAAGTCACATCTAAATAAGCCTCATCTAACGATAGCGGTTCTACTTGCGTGGCATATTGCCAAAATATTTCGCGTATTTGCTGCGATACTTCGCGATAAGCTTCAAAGCGTGGTGGCACAAAAATCGCTTTCGGGCATAGCCGATAGGCGCGTGAACAAGGCATGGCTGAGTGAATACCAAACTTGCGCGCCTCATAACTGCAAGCGGCAACTACACCACGACTATTCGGTTGGCCACCAACTATAAGCGGTTTCCCCTGATATTCAGGTTGGTCGCGCTGCTCTACCGATGCAAAAAAAGCATCCATATCCACGTGTATAATTTTGCGTTGCTTTGCCATGAAGCCGTTAAGAACCTAGTGTTGCAAGATAAAGCTTTAATCTTACTTTATACTATAGTCTTTATCACGACATGGATTTTTTATGCGCACACTTGGTAATATTTTATGGTTTATTTTAGGTGGCTTTTTGATGGGGCTAGCATGGTGGTTGACTGGCTTAGTTGCGCTACTAACCATTGTTGGCATTCCATGGGCAAAAGCTTGCTTTGTCATTGGTCAGTTCTCATTTTTCCCTTTTGGTAAAAAAGCGGTTGCGCGAAATGAACTATCAAAAAAAGAAGATATTGGTACGGGCGCACTTGGCGTGTTAGGCAATGTGATTTGGTTTATTTTGGCTGGTTGGTGGCTAGCGATTGGGCACTTGGTTTCTGCGCTGGCTTGTTTTATCACGATTATTGGCATTCCATTTGGCTTACAGCATTTAAAACTGGCCGAATTAGCCGTGTTTCCGATTGGCAAAACCATTGTTGAAAAATAATGATTAATGCTTATTACGCCCATATTTATTTTGAACTTGAGCAATTAGCGCTAGCAGAGCGCGTACGCCTTGCGATTGCCAACGCTATACCAGAGCTCACTTATTTAGGCAGGCTCATTCCCATGTTGGTTGGGCCACATCCAAAACCAATGTTTGAGGTTAACATTCCTACGCCTATTTTAGAGGATGCAATGGAAAAAATTGAGCTACTCAGAGAGGGGTTAGATGTATTGATTCATACTGTACATGGTGATGACTTTGCTGCGCATACAGAAGATGCAAGATGGTTAGGTAAGCCACTAACATTAAATGTCGATATTTTTAATCAATTGAATAAGCAATAAAAAACCAGCCTAGGCTGGTTTTTTATTG
>JAHZMC010000083.1 GCA_022599515.1 Betaproteobacteria bacterium | reverse complement strand
AGCAAACTCTTTAACCAAACTAGAAGTCACATCTGGTGTTTCGTCAAAACCAGTATCACTCATTGGATTTGGCAAACCAGCGTTCGGATAAATACAGATAAACGTATCCGCAGCTTTAGATAACTCTTCCGCATACGGACGCATTAAGGTTGCCCCTAATGCGCAATTCAATCCTACCGTTAGCGGCTTAGCATGGCGTACTGAATGCCAAAAAGCCGTCACGGTTTGACCTGACAAAATACGGCCAGATGCATCGGTTACCGTGCCAGAAATCATTAATGGCATTTTGTAACCGACTTCTTCAAAGAAGGTATCAATGGCGAATAATGCGGCTTTACAGTTGAGCGTATCGAAAATAGTTTCTACCATTAAGATATCTGCGCCGCCTTCGACCAATGCACGCGTTTGCTCTAAATAAGCAGAGACCAATTGATCAAATGTCACATTCCGTGCAGCTGGGTCATTCACATCTGGCGAGATGCTGGCTGTTTTTGGCGTTGGGCCCAATGTACCTGCAACAAAACGCGGTTTTTCTGGTGTGCTATATTTTTCACACGCCGCTTTTGCTAGCTTGGCTGAAGCCACATTCATTTCATAGACCAGCTCGGCCATATGATAATCATCTTGTGCAACCTTTGTTGCGCCAAAAGTATTAGTTTCGATAATATCGGCACCAGCTTCTAGATATTGCTCGTGTATTTGTTGAATCACCTGTGGCTGCGTTAATGAAAGCAACTCATTATTACCTTTGACGAACAACTCACGCTCACCAGTTGGGGCGCTAAAGTCTTTAAAACGCTCACCGCGATAATCTACTTCAGTTAATTTATATTGCTGAATCATGGTGCCCATCGCACCATCTAAAATTAAGATGCGCTCTTTTAGTAATGCACGAAGTTGCGTTTCGATTGGGGAAATGTCGTTCAAGCTCATATTGAAAGTGACTTAATAAATAATGCATTATTTTATCATGCAACGCCTATACTGAATCGCTTCGGCAATATGGATAGATTGAATGTCTGGTTAACTTGCCAAATCTGCAATAGTTCGCACTAATTTTAAGATGCGATGATAAGCTTTGGCTGATAAGTTTAATCCTGCAATGGCCGTTTTGAGCAAAGTAAGCCCAGCTTCATCAGACTGAAAAAACGTTTCAATCTCCTGGGCACCAAGGGCAAAGTGAGCGTTAGCTTGACGCGCCAGTTGCGCGGAGCGTACTTTTTCTACCCGCGCACAAATATCCATGCTAACTTCTGAAAAGCTCGTACCTGTTAGCTCTTCTTCTGTTAATGCAGGCACTTGAATGGTCATATCGATACGGTCTAACATCGGCCCTGAAATTTTGTTCTTATAGCGCGAAATATTATCTGGCGTGCAACGGCACTTATTGTTGAAGTAGCCTAAATAACGGCAAGATTCATTTATTGTTATTCTTATTTAATTGTTGTTATTACTTACTTATTTTTTAACAATGATTCTAACTCAGCTAACTTTTCTTCACATAACTTTAACTTTTCTCGCGTACTTCGGAGCACCTCGGTCTGCACATCGAACTCCTGCCGCGAAACCAGCCCCATTTTGGTGAACGCGCCCTGAATCAGTGCATGAATGTTCTTATCCATATCCTCCAACGGCGAGGACTTGACTATCTCTTTGATTTTAATAGATAAGTTATTTAATACTTGCGAGTTCAACATTTTTAATTCCTATCAAATTTAAAGTAGTTTACCAGTTTTTTATCTTAATAACCAATGTCAGAAAACTTCAATTACTTTATAAGTTATTGATATTGTTATATTTTTTATCTGGCACGGCAATTGCTTTAGTGTTTTGTGTATTTTTAAATACTGTTGCAGTAATTTTATAAATTAAGATTAAGGGGATTAAGATGCGTAAATCGCTATTATCATTAGCCGTATTAAGTGCTTTAAGTGTATCAACATTATCATTTGCTGGAGAGGCGCCAGATACCGCTGAAGCACCAGCTTCTGATTGGGCATTCAGTTCAAACGTTGCTTTTACATCAGATTATTATGTACGTGGTATTTCACAAAACTTTCATAAACCTGCCTTACAAGGTGGTTTTGACGTAGAGCACAGCAGTGGCTTTTCTGCTGGCATCTGGGCTTCTAACGTTTCACCAAACACATTTCCAGATGCTTCATTAGAAATTGATATTTATGCTGGTTACGGCGGTGAAATTGGTAAAACAGGTATTGGTTACTCTGTTGGTGTTATTGGTTACACTTATCCAGGCGGTAGCTGGGGCGATTGCCCTAGAGTCAATGGCTGTACTAAAGCTGATGGCGTAACACCTTCATCAAACGCTTCTTGGAATACGTATGAAGCAAACTTTGGTCTTTCATACAGTTATTTCAGTGCCCAAGTTTCTACGACACTGGGTGATTATTTTGGTTTAGACAAGGATACTGGTTACGATGATGATTCAAAATTCACGACTTATATTGAATTAAATGCTGAATATCCATTCGGAAATGGCTGGGCTTTAATTGGTCACGTTGGACACTTAAACGTGTCAACTAAAATTGCTGATACAAATGCTGGGTATTTAGCGTATAACGGTGAAGCTAGCCCTGATTATACCGATTACAAAGTTGCTGTTTCAAAATCATTCTCATTAGCGGGCTCTGAAGGATGGGCAGCAGAGTTAGCTTATGTTGGCGCCGATGACACAGGCTACTGGAATGCTGAAGGTTGGGGGGGCTCTAGCTTCAATGGCCGTTCAGAAACAGCAGACTTAACTGATGATCGCTTCACATTCACAGTAAGCCGTGCGTTCTAAGATTTAAACCAGTTGAAAGTCGGTAAGGTGTTCGCACTATTACCGGCTTATTTTCAAATATTTTCCTTCAGGGGGTAAAAATGAAATTTATATCCGCAATAATTAAGCCATTTAAGCTTGATGAAGTGCGTGAGTCTTTGTCTGCCATTGGCGTACAAGGCATCACTGTCACAGAAGTAAAAGGGTTTGGCCGTCAAAAAGGTCATACAGAACTTTATCGTGGTGCAGAATATGTTGTCGACTTCTTGCCTAAAGTTAAAATCGAAATCGCAATTGCAGATGAGATTTTAGATCAAGTGGTTGATGCGATTGAAAAAGCAGCTGCTACTGGCAAGATTGGTGACGGCAAAATTTTCGTCTTTAACTTAGAGCAAGTTTACCGTATCCGTACTGGTGAAACTGGCGCTGAAGCACTATAAGGGGTAATCCAATGAAAAAATTATTATCGATATTATCACTTGTTGCCTTTATGGGTGCAGGTGCAATTGCAACAAGTAGCATCAGTTATGCAGAAGATGATATGGCTGAAGCGACTGAAGCAATGACCGAAATGGTTGAAACAGTGGAAACAACGATGGAAGAGGCGATGCCTGCTGAAGAAATCGCGGTAGAAGAAGTTGCTGCTGTTGAAGAAGCGCCTGCGGCAGAAGAAGTAGCGCCAACGGTAGACAAAGGTGATACAGCGTGGATGATGGTCGCTACATTATTAGTTATCTTAATGACTGTGCCTGGCTTAGCATTGTTCTACGGCGGTTTAGTGCGTAGCAAAAATATGCTTTCTATCTTGATGCAAGTATTGGTTGTCTTCTCACTGATTTCAGTGGCATGGGCAGTCTATGGCTACAGCTTGGCATTTGGTAGTGGTGAAGGCTTAATCATTGGCGATCTTGGTAAAGTATTTTTATCAGGCGTAACCATGGATTCACTAGCGGCAACATTCACTGATGGCGTGATGATTCCAGAAATGATTTTCATTGCTTTCCAATGTACGTTTGCTGGTATTACTTGTGCCTTGATTGTTGGTTCATTTGCAGAGCGTACTAAGTTCAGTGCAGTATTGTTGTTCTCTTTACTTTGGTTCACATTTAGCTACATCCCTATCGCCCATATGGTATGGGGTACAGGTGGTTACTTGCTAGACGCTGGTGCATTAGACTTTGCTGGTGGTACTGTTGTTCACATCAACGCTGCTGTTGCAGGCTTAGTTGGTGCTTACATGGTTGGCAAACGTATCGGTTACGGTAAAGAAGCTTTCACTCCTCACTCATTAACCATGACAATGATTGGTGCTTCATTACTATGGGTAGGCTGGTTCGGCTTCAATGCTGGCTCTAACTTAGAAGCAACTGGTGGTGCTGGCTTAGCATTTATCAATACATTACTAGCGACTGCTGCTGCGGTATTAGCATGGACACTAGGTGAAGCGGTAACAAGAGGCAAAGCATCTATGCTCGGCGCTGCTTCTGGTGCTGTTGCAGGTTTAGTTGCTATTACACCAGCTTGTGGTTCAGTTGGTCCTATGGGCGCAATCATCGTTGGTTTAGCTGGCGGTATCCTTTGCTTATGGGGTGTTACTGGTCTTAAGAAAATGCTTGGCGCAGACGATTCATTGGATGTGTTTGGTGTTCACGGTGTAGGTGGTATTGTCGGTGCGTTATTAACTGGCGTATTTACAGCACCTAGCTTAGGCGGTACAGGTGGCGACGATTTCTCAATCGCTTCTCAAGTATTAATCCAAGGTGAAGGTGTCCTTATTACGATTGTATGGTCAGGTGTTGTTGCTTACATCTGCTACAAAATCACGGACATGGTCATTGGCTTACGTGTCAGCGAAGATGCTGAGCGCGAAGGTCTGGATACTGCATCACATGGCGAGCGTGCTTATACAGCGTAATACAAAGTATACGTATGCTTTAGCAAAAGAAAATGGCTCGCGATGTGAGCCATTTTTTTGTCTGAAACTTTTTTACTTAATGTAGTTAACAAAAATATAGCCAAATTGAGTGAACAAAATGAGCAATTTTCAGCTCTTAAGAACAGTGATAAAAAATAAACCCCAATCGTAAATCAATTGCCATTTATGAAAGAGAAATAGAAGTAATACCAAAAACAATTGAAATTAATGGCAATATTGCAATAACTTACGATTACAAAGTAATTGCCTAACAGAGATAATTAACAGACCTTTTATCATTGAATGAAGGAACAACAATTTATTATGAATGAATATAATATGAAATAATGAAAGCGACAAATTAGTCGCAACTTAAGAATGTGCAAATCAATGACGCCAAGCCTGAATACTTAGTAAATAGCTATTACTTCAGTTAAAAATCAGCGGATATCATTATTAACAATAAAACCCTGCAAACTAACAATATTATGAATAAAAACAGCAAGTATTCGCCACTTGAAAGACTGTCAGCGCATATCAAAAGTGAAAAAGAGGATTTACTCATACTCACTTATCTTACGCTTGGCTATAGTCTACTCAGTATAGCTACGCCTGTCGCAGTACAAGCACTTGTCAATAATGTCACCATGGGCGGTGTTATTCAGCCATTAATTGTTATTTCAGTTATTTTATTTGGCTTATTGGTTTTGTCTGGGCTGTTATTTGTTTTAGAAACTTATGTAGTTGAACTCATTCAGCGTCGATTATTTGTTGGTACCGCGATGCATGTAGCACATAAAACACAAGGCGCAGTTATCAGCATTTATGATAAAACCAACCCTGTTGAGTTAGTTAATCGTTTTTTTGATATCACAACCATCCAAAAATCAGCGGCCGTGCTATTAACTGTTGGGTTTATCGCTTCAATCCAAGTCGTGATTGGTAGCATCATCTTAATGTTTTACAGCTTTTATTTTGCCGTCATTGTAGTCATGGTTCTGATGTTCTTTTGGTTCATTTTGCGCATATTAGGCAAAGAAGCCACCCAAACGGCAATCAAAGAATCGGAAGCAAAATATGCTACTGCCGCTTGGTTAGAATCCATAGCTGGCAACTTCTATCTATTTAAATTTTATAACGGCTTGCACCGAGCTGAGTCTTTTACCAACACACTTGCCAATCAATACTTAGCAAAACGGAGCGCCCATTTTTCACACTTGCTGCGTCAAATATTTAGTGCCGTGATGTTTTATGCTTTTATTGGGGCAGTCATGTTGGCAACAGGTGGCATACTAGTTGTGAATGGTCACATTAATCTAGGCCAGTTTGTTGCCGCTGAGTTAATCTTTTTTGGGGTTTTGGGCGCCTTTGTTAGGTTGGTAAGCAAGCTGGGGGATTACTATGACATCTTAGCGGCTTTAGATAAAATTGGCATGTTAGATGATTTGTCACAAGAGGAAATCAAAACAAATCAAACCGCATTAGAAAGACTGGATGCACTAACGGCGAATACAATCAGCTTTGCTTATTCCGACCGTGTTCATCCCATCCAAAATGTGAGCTTTGAGTTAAACAAAGGGGGCAGCCTTGCTATTGTGGGTATCTCAGGTAGTGGAAAATCGACTATTGTCGATTTAATCACTGGCTTAAGAATGCCGACAAAAGGGCAAATCGAATATAACGGTGTTGATTTACGCCAAGTTAACCGCGAAGGATTAAGAAACAAAATAGGAATCGCAACTGAAGTTGAAATTATTGAGGGCAGCATTTTAGAAAATATTCAACTTAATAATACCGATATTTCTATGCATGAAATTAATGCAGCATTAGCAGCATTCAATTTAGTGGAAGATTTTGCTAAATTAGAACATGGACTAGATACCGTTTTAACTGGTTTTGGCGCACCATTATCAATAACCCAACTACAAAGACTAATGTTAGTTCGAGCAATTGTTACAAACCCTGAGCTGTTAATTATTGATGGCATTATCGACAACCTAAGTACAGAGCAAACGAGTACCGTGATTCACTACTTAAACAAACGAAAAGATGATTGGATGTTGTTGTTAACAACGCGCTCCAAAGAGCTCGCTTCTCATTTTGATCAACAACTAGTGCTTTCTGATTTAATGGGTCGTACCAAATGAGCAAAGCCGCCAACCATCAAAATGACGTATTAGTTGCTGCTCAAACACCAGCATTCATAAAGCGCTATGCACGCTTTCTAGGTATTGCCTTTTTCTTATTGCCGCTGCTTTCCATGTTTTTGCCTTGGCGACAAAATGTCAATGCTACTGGTCAATTAACAGCATTTTCACCTTCTGAACGTATACAAAGTATTGATGCGCCTTTCAGTGGGGTGATTAGCAATTGGCATGTGCAAGAAGGTTCATCTGTTAAAAAAGGAGATGTGTTGCTTGAAATTAGTGATATTGATCCGCAATTTAAAGATAGGCTAATTTCACAACGTGATAATCAAATCACTAAATTAGAAGCCAAAGCAGATGAATTGAAGGCTTATGAGATTCAGCAACAAAATCTCATTTCTTCTAGAGATGCAAAAATTTCAGCAGCACAATTTAAATTAGATGTGGCCCAACAAAAAATATTATCTTCTGCCGAGGCAGTCAGCGCTGCTCAGGCCACATTAGAAACTGCTGAATTTCAGAGTGCACGTTTACAGCGTTTATTATCGGATGGACTAGTGTCTAAGCGAGACTTTGAAGTTGCTGAACGCGACTTTATTTTAGCCAAACGGAGCTTAAATAGTGCAGAAGCAAACCTCAATTCTGCAAAAGCAGAAGCGAAATCGGCTTCTGCAGAGTTTGCGCAGATACGGGCTGATACGCAGGCATCGCTAGACTCAAGTACCGCTTTAATCAATAAAATTAGAGGTGAGCTCGCTGACAGCGAAAATAGTTTAACTAGCTCTGAAATTGACTTATCACGGCAGAATATGCAAAAAGTAACGGCTCCAAGAGATGGCGTCATTCATCGACTACCAATTAATTCTCAATCGCAAGTTATTTCCCAAGGTCAGCAACTGTTGATTATCGTGCCCGACACCGATTTACGTGCTGTCGAACTATGGGTAGATGGTCGCGATGCCACATTAGTTGTCAAAGATAGTGAGGTGCGATTAGCATTTGAAGGCTGGCCAGCGATTCAGGTTGCTGGTTGGCCAAAAGCAAGCGTTGGTACATTTAAAGGCAAGGTCGCTTTTGTGGATCCAACAGACAATGGTCTTGGCAACTTTAGAGTAATGGTATTGCCAGCACATGGTAGTAAGAAATGGCCTTCACCAAGGTATCTGCGTCAAGGTGTGAGCGCTAGAGCATGGATATTGTTGCAAGAAGTTTCTATTGGTTATGAGCTATGGCGCTTGGTCAACGGGTTCCCTGCACGCTTACCGACGTCAACATCCAATAGTATGCAACCTGCTCAAGTAGGTAAATAAATGAAGCGTTTCTTTATTAAAAAGCGACTGTTCATTATCGCTTGTTGCTATTGTTGTGGGTTAAGTGTGTCAATAGCCAACGCTGCTGATGCAAACGTTCGTTTGCAGAGAGAGGAGTCACTTAAATTAGAAATCTATTCGTCTAGCCCAGCTAAAACGTTGAAACAAGCAATCGAAGAGAGTGAAGCGCTCAATCGTGAAAATAAACCCGCGCTTAATTTGAACCTCAATAAAATCCTAAAGCAATATGACCAGCCAGAAAACGGAGGTGTGCTTGGGCTAACTTTAGCTGATAAAAATAAATCAGGCCAATTTACCTTGGCTGATTTGAGAATAAAGGCGCTAAAAAACAATTTAAATATACAAGTGGCCAAGGTTGATCCTGACATTGCAGCGAGCGATGTTAGAAAAGAGCAGGCAAAATTTGATCAGATTTTTTATATTTATGCCAAATATAAAGAGGCTGATTATCCCAAGCAATCTTCTGATTATGTGGAATTTAAATCAGACAATCCGATTATTAATACACCAGAAGTTAAATTAAGCCTTTTAGAACAAGAGAAAAGAATATTGGATATTGAGGCGGGCATTCGTGTTCCGTTAAGAACAGGTGGTACGGTTACGTTAAGCACGCCGATTGCTAATAAAAGAACATCGCGGGATAACGCGCAGTTTGATAGCAAAGAGTATCAAAGTGCCTTGCGCTTTTCGTTTAGTCAGCCGCTGCTGAGAAACGCTGGCATTGATGTCAATGAGGCCAGCATCCGAATTGCAAATTTTGAGCAGCAAGCAGCAACACTCAATACGAGGTTGCAAAGTATTCGAATTATCGCCATGGTAGATAAAGCGTATTGGCAGCTTTATGAGAGCTGGGGCGCCCTAGATGTTAGAAGGCAGCAATATGAATATGCACAACAGAATTTGCAAATGGTCAAAACGAGGGTTGCAGAAGGATTGACGGCACGCGTTGAAATTAGTCGAGCAGAGATTGGCGTTGCTGACCGCTTTGAGGCGCTCATTGTTGCTGAAACCAATCTTAAATTGGCAAACAGACAATTGCAATTTTTGCTCAATGATATTGCGGATGATGCTTCATTAAACGCTATCTTTTTGCCCACTACTGCACCTAATTTAGTGAAATATGACATTGATCGGAAGAAGCTCATGCAGGACGCCTTAGAAGGGCGCATCGAGCTATTAACTCAAGAGCTGAGCTTGGCAGCTGATTTAGCTAAAATTGATTATTTAGAAAACCAAACCTTACCTTTGTTTTCTATTGATTATCAGTACGGCGCACTCTCAAATACATTTGATAGTTTGGGCAAAAGTTATCAGAGTATTGCAGATGGCGACTTAAATGATTGGGCCGTTGGTTTTCAATTTGAAATGCCATTCAGTAATGAGGCCAGCAAAGCGCAATTAGCACGTGCAGTGCAACAAAGAGGCCAACGACTAACAACAAAAACCTTGCAAAAACTGACGATTAAAAAAGAAATTTATGATGCGGTTGATCAAGTAGATCAGAATTGGCAGCGTATTCTAGCTGCCAGACAGCAAGTGCTGATAGCTGGCATTAATTACGAAGCTGAGTTAAAACAGTTTAATGAAGGACTCAGAACAATGACGGAAGTGCTAGAAACATTAACCAGACTTGGTGAAGCGCAAATTAAAGAGGTCAAAGCAATTGGCGACTATCAAATCGCTTTAGTTGATACGGCATATGCAACAGGCACCTTACTGAGTTATAGTAAATTAGATTTCACTGAATAATCATTTCACTTAATATCAATTGGGATGGATAACATCACATCCAATTGATTAAAACTATATTAATCTATCACACTAAATATAAAACTGGGGAGGCATAGCAAATGATTGCTAGTGTGTTGCGCTTTATCTGCAAAATACTCTTTAGCGTGAATGTGCATGATTTAGATAATGTGCCAAAAGAAAATGGCTTACTAATTATTGCCAATCATGAATCATTTCTAGATGGTCTTTTATTAGGTTTATTTTTACCTAAAAAAACCACATTTGTTGTACATACTAGTGTTTTAAAAAATCGCGGCAAAAAATCTTGACAGTCCATAAATTGCCATCGCCAGAAAGATTATTGTGATTGAAGAAATTCCATTACTTGGCACAGGTAAAACGGATTATGTCACGCTTAAAAAGATGGCAGAATCAGTACCTGATGAATCGACTGAGATAAACAGCTAGCACCATGAGCAACCAATTCCAACTCTTAAAAGAGCAACGGTTCAGGCCATTGTTCTTCACCCAATTTTTAGGTGCATTTAACGACAATGTGTTTAAAACGGCACTGATTACCTTAGTCGTTTTTCGCACCAGCCAACTAACCACTCTTGACGCGGCAACCATGGCAACCATCTTGCCAGGACTATTTATTCTGCCCTTTTTTCTGTTCTCAGCCACAGCTGGACAAATTGCCGATAAGTTCGAAAAATCGCAAATTATCCGTTTTGTTAAAGTGTTTGAAATTATCATTATGCTGTTTGCCAGTGTTGGTTTTTTTATCCACAGCATCGTGCTGTTAGCCACTTCGCTGTTTATGATGGGTGTCCATTCCACCTTGTTTGGCCCCGTTAAATATTCATATCTTCCGCAACAATTACGTGAAGATGAGCTAATCGGCGGTAATGGTATGTTCGAAATGGGCAGCTTTGTCGCTATTCTACTTGGGCAAATATTAGGCGCTTGGCTCGCGATGCAATCCAATAGCGAGTTGCTCATTAGTCTGTGTGTGCTTACACTCGCCTGTATTGGTTATTGGACAAGTCGCGGCGTACCGCATACTGCTGCTGGTGCGCCAGAATTGGCGATTAACTGGAATCCGATTACAGAAACTTTCTACAATTTAAAATTCATCTGGCAACATCAACCGCTTTGGCTAGCGATTATTGGCATCTCTTGGTTTTGGTTTTTTGGCGCTACCTTACTGGCGCAGTTTCCAAACTTTGCTAAATTCACGTTGCATGGCGATGAAAGCGTATTTATTTTAATGCTCTCTATTTTTTCTTTAGGAATTGGAATTGGCTCATTGTTATGCGAAAAACTATCAAACTATAAGATTGAGCTTGGCCTCGTACTCTTTGGCGGCATTGGCATCACCATATTTGGCGCCGACCTTTACGCCACCAGCACAGCAATTAAGACGACATTGACCGCACCTGCTTTAGCGTATGACTATATGCACTTTTTATCGAGTTTTCTGCATCTGCATTTACTAGCAGATATTTTATTGATTGGCATCTTTGGCGGCTTCTACATTGTGCCTTTATACGCGTTTATCCAAAGTCCAAGAGAAAAAAGCCACCAATCAAGAATCATTGCAGCAAACAACATTATGAATGCCTTATTTATGGTCGTTTCTGCCCTATTTTCACTTTGGATTTTTGACTTAGGATTTAATATCCCTCAATTATTTTTAGCTACCGCCATCTTAAGCGCCATCATCATTGCTTATTTATCTATTCGACAACCTGATTTTTTATCCCGTTTTTTAATTTGGTCTTCTATTAATAAGCGTAAATAGGCGCTGATTCCGCGTTTTATCAATTCACATTTATAATGGCTATTTAATCGCTTTGCCCTTTCATGAAATTAACATCCATTTTACTAACCACCGCTATTTTTAATCGCCTAAAAAGGCTCATTAAATGAAGATAAAAAAGCATGCTCCATTCATAAGAAAAATGCTGTTTGATACCTTTTTGTATATGGCAAAAGGTGGTTTCTATCTTCGTAAAGCGCATTGTCTCCCTGCCAGCGGTCATATTATTCCTGATGATTTTTTAGGCGTATGTGTCGCCTCTAATGCAAATCCAGAGACCGATAGTTATGTCGTTAATCAACTGCAAACACTGGGTATTAAGCGTGTGCGCTTAGATTTTACGTATGGTGATTTGGATGGTTTTAATGCCCGTTTCTTGCAAAGATTAATCTCAGAAAATTTTGCGATTACCTTACATTTAGTCGCGCCATTTGATACCGCTAAAAACATGCATAGCCAACATGATCAAATGCGTTGGCAGCAGTTCTTAACCACTGTGCTTGATCGCTTTGGTGCATCTATTCAACAAATAGAAATTGGTAACACCATTAACCGTAAGCGCTGGTCAGGCTACAGCATAACCCGCTTTCTTGTTGCATGGGATATTGCTTATCAAACTGTAAAATCGCGTAACGTGACGCTATTAGGCCCTAATATTCAAGATTTTGAGCCAATGTACAACATTAGCTTGTTGAAAACTCTACAGGCCAAAAACCAATTACCAGACGTACATACTGACAATTTATTTGTTGAAAGAGCGATAGAACCAGAACGTTATGACCATCGCATCTTCAAATATCAATGGACGCGCATATTCAAATATAACCTGATTAAAAAAGCACGATTATTACAAAAAATTGGCCATGATTTTGGCGTGCAACAAACTGCCTCATCAGCTGCTTTTTGGGCAATTTACCGCATTAAACGCATATTGCCAGATGGCGAGCAAAAGCAAGCTGATTACTTAGTTCGCTATTTCACCTTGTTAGCCGCCTCAGATGCGCTACATCAAGCTAATTGGGGTGCATTGATTTGTCACCGTGAAGGATTGATTAACGACGGGTTATCCAATGCCGACTATCCTGATTTAGAACGGATTGCTCATTATCAATCTGCCGATGGTGAGTTATCGGAATACAGTCATTACCCTAGTTTCTCTGCAATGCAACCGCTACTTAAGTACATCAGCGGTGCGCGTTATCAAACTACCATTGCCAATGGCAGTCACTTAGAAATTCATCACTTTACGCATGCCAATGGTCAATGTCATATCGCCTGGACAACCAACGGTAAAGTTGCTTATCTTGCAGACATATACAGTGAAGAATCGTTAAAATCTGCAAAAAAACTCAATCGTGATGGCAAGTCATTAGAAAAGAATGCGGCGTTTATTTGCGAATCTCCCATCTACTTATGTTGGGAAGCAGATGCCACTATTGCTGTAGTAGCGCAACCTTGCGTAGCGGATAATGTTGTTATTCACCCCCATATACAAGATTTGCAATACTTTAGATTGAATGAAAATGGCTGGCTTGGTCTAGTGCTGGCAAAAGATGTGAATGAAGCCGAGCAGTTAATGTATGCACTGCATCCAGACAAACTCAGCGCGCCTGATAAAGCGCATGCCTTACGCCATGCCCGCAATGCGATTTGGGCGATAGAGGATCCTAGAAATACAGATGCGAAACTAACGGTCAAGCAGCCCATCAAAATGTATCCGCACAAAGCCTTTTTGGATCGCTTTAAGCCAAGCAAAGCCAAACGCAGCTGGAATGGCGCAATCGAACTATTAAGACGCGGCATCGGCACAGCACAGCCAATCGCTTATTTTGAAAAAGTGGGCGATAAAACCTTAAAGCAAAATTTCTATATTTGTGAACACGTAAAAGCTGACTTCAGTATTGGTGAAATATTTGCTGCCTTTGCACGCGGAGAGCCTACTTATCATGGCTTAACACCTGAAGAAGTGTACAAACAATTCGCCCAGTTTTGTCAAAATATGCACGGACGTTTAATCTTCTTTAGAGATTTTTCTGGCGGCAATATTTTGGTTAAACAAGATGAGAACAAACAACTCAGCTTTTCTTTAATCGACACCGCACGTTTACGCACAATTGATGCACCACCGTTCCCCATGCAATATCGCTTGGCAGACCTTGTCCGGGCCTGCCATAAACTACATAAAGCAGGACGCGAACGCTTTATGCAAATTTATCTCGGCTTAAATGGCAAACAATTTGGCCGCCAAGCGAGATTAGCTTTTTTCTTATACGACTGCAAAGTTAAACTAAAACGCACCATCGGCCGCAAAGGCATTAAAAAACTCATTAAGCACATTAAAGGCATTAGCTAACAACAAGGCAATCTAATGAAAATCATGACTTGCTTTTAAGTAGATTTGGCACAATGTTTTTCTACCCAAGCAGTAGTATCTATCTTACGTAATGCAACAGCATACGAATTTAAACAAAAGGAGACATACTATGTGGACAACACCAGCAGCTACTGAAATGCGTTTCGGTTTTGAAGT
>JAHZMC010000082.1 GCA_022599515.1 Betaproteobacteria bacterium | reverse complement strand
GATTAAACGAACGTCTTTTTTACCTTCGCTTTTCACCGTATCTATCATGCTCAATGCGGCTTGCTTGAGTAGCAACTGGTCTTGATCAATCGTCTTTTTATCTTTTTTCGGTTTTGGGTTTGAAATGGCTAAAATTTCATTTTGGATGGTTTCTACCGACACCCCATGCGGTAATTCAGTGATAATCACACGCCATTGACCACGCGCCATGGGCTCAACTATCCAACGCGCACGCAACCTTAGTGACCCACGACCTGTGTCATACATTTCATGAATGTCAGATGTTTTGGTAATTAACTGACTACCACCCGGCCAATCAGGGCCTGGGATGTGCTCCATTAATTCCGTTGTGGTGCAATTGGGGTTAGCCATCACATGCAACACGCCATTGGCGACTTCGCGCATATTATGCGGCACCATCTCGGTTGCCATGCCAACGGCAATACCCGATGCGCCGTTAAGCAATATCATGGGCAAACGTGCTGGCAATAATACTGGCTCTTGAAAAGCACCATCATAGTTATTTTGATAATCAACGGTACCGCGATCAATTTCGGATAGCAATAAATCGGCAATCGGTGATAAACGCATTTCCGTATATCGCATCGCCGCAGCACCATCTCCATCGCGAGAACCAAAATTGCCTTGACCATCAATGAGTGGATAACGCAGCGTAAAGTCTTGTGCTAAGCGCACAGCCGCTTCATAAGCCGAGCTATCGCCATGTGGGTGATACATACCCAGCACATTACCCACCACACGCGCCGATTTCACTGGCTTGGCGCCAGCGACTAAGTTCATTTCCTTCATCGCATATAAAATGCGGCGTTGCACTGGCTTTTGGCCGTCTTCGACTGACGGCAATGCACGACCTTTGACTACAGAAATAGCATAAGATAAATAAGCTTCTTCCGCATATTGCCCAATAACGACAGTATCGTCATCTGGCTCAAGCTTATCCATGTCAGTGATATCATTCATTAAACATCTGCCTCCACATCATTTCCTCGACGCTCTATCCATTCTTTACGGGCAGGCGCTTGATTTTTTGCCATCAACATATCAAACATATCAAATGCACTAGCTGCTTCAGCATCGGGCAAGCGCACTTGGATTAAGCGGCGCGTATCTGGACATAATGTGGTTTCCCACAATTGGTCTGGATTCATTTCACCTAAGCCTTTGAAACGTTGTATGCCTAGCTTTTCTTCTGCAATACCTTCGCGTTTTAGCTTTTCGATGGTCGCCATTTTTTCTAAATCATCAGCCACATACAGCTTGCGCATCGGTTTGTTTTTACCTTGTGCTGGCACGTCAATCCGATACAGCGGCGGCTGAGAAATATAAACATGACCGCGCTCAATCAACTTAGGCGCGTGTTTTAAGAATAAGGTGAGCAATAAAACTTGAATATGCGAGCCGTCAACATCGGCATCGGATAGCAAACAGAGCTTACCGTAACGTAAACCTGAAAAATCAGGCTCATCATTCATGGTGTGCGGCTCTATACCTAATGCGACAAAAATATCATGCACTTCTGAGTTGCCGAAAATACGGCCTGCATCAACTTCCCAAGTATTCAGCACTTTACCGCGCAGAGGTAGCAAAGATTGAAACTCATTATTTCGCCCCATTTTGGCACTACCGCCAGCAGAGTCACCCTCGACTAAGAAGAGCTCTGCCTCCATCGTGCCAGCCGCTTCACAATCGGTAAGTTTGGCTGGCATCAGGTTAATACCCGTGGTTTTACGCTTCTCAATCTTTTTAGTCGATTTATTGCGTGCTGCTGCACTACTATTCACTAAGTCTGATATGCGTTTGGCATAGTCCACATTTTGCGTCAGCCAGTTTTCTACGATAGGCCGTACCGATGATGCAATCATTTTCATGGCATCACGATTCGTCAGTTTTTCTTTAGTCTGACCTTGGAATTGCGGGTCTAACACTCTAGCAGCCAACACGTAACAGACATTATTCCACACATCTTCTGACGTGATTTTAACGCCACGTTGCATCATGCTGTGATGCTCCATAAACGTTTTAACCGCTTCAAACACGCCATTACGCATGCCTGCTTCATGCGTGCCACCGGACAGTGTTGGAATCAAATTGACATAGGACTCACCACGTCCCCCACCTAAACCAAAAGACATGGCCCAAATAGATCCTTCGCCTTTAGAAACACTATCGGTATTTTCTTCGGCATAAGACTCACCTGAAATAGTTGGAATAGGCTCCTCTTGCCCGTCTTCGATTTGACGATCACCAATCAATTCATCAAGATATTGTGGCAAACCTTGCGCATAAGTCCATGACTTCTCTTCAAAGCCATTATCACCTTCTATCGACAAAGTCACGGTTACGCCGCCTAACAACACGGCTTTTGACTTAATCAAATGCTCTAATTGTGAGAGTGATACTTTTGGCGAATCAAAATACTTGGGATCTGGCCAACATTTAACCGTTGTACCCGTGTCTTTTTTAGCGCAACTACCAATCACCTCAAGTGCTTGAACCCGATTACCGTTTTCAAAGGCGATGCTATAAATATTGCCATCACGCTTAACTTGTACTTCTAGGCGCGTGGATAAGGCATTAGTGACAGACACACCAACACCATGTAAACCACCTGAGAAGCGGTAAGAGCTGGCTTCATCTTCTTTATCAAATTTACCGCCAGCATGTAGTTGCACAAAAACCAACTCAACCGCGGCTTGTGTTTCACCATTAGGGATAGCAACAGGAATGCCGCGACCGTTATCGACGACTTGTACCGCACCATCTTTGTAAATTGTCAAATGTATCTTGGTAGCGTGTCCTCCTAGTGCTTCATCGGCGGCATTATCAATCACTTCTTGAACAATATGCGTAGGTGATTCTGTTCTTGTATACATGCCTGGTCTTGCGCGCACAGGATCTAAGCCACGGAGCACCTTAACCGAGTCCGCTTCGTATTCTTTTTCTGCCATTAATGTAGCCTTAACCTTCTATTGCAAAATGCGCACCCTCGAAGAATGAAATACGCACCATAAAAATGATAGCCTATATACTACATTTTTAATAACGCCATGCAGTAAAAAACATTAGTTTTTGTAGAAAGAAACAGCAGAAAGCACCTTGAGAAGTTTAACTTAGTATACAGTTCCCTAAAATGACCTTAGGTTTTCACTTTCCACAACTGTGTTCGCGTGATGACGAACAAACCAAGCAAGACATACCCTAACATAGCCATGGCTAAGCCAGATGGCGCGTACCAAACAAATGGCACCACAATCCCTGCAGAGACAGTAGACAAAAGCATTTGCATAAAGGCTTGGCCTGAGGCCGCTGTACCGCGTATTTTAGCGTGTCTGTCTAATGCGGCGATTGAGAGTATTGGCATGCACATCGCCATGCCAATATTAAACAATGCGATTGGTAAAATATTGAGAATTAAGTTGGTTGGCTGCGTCAGACAAATCACCACATTGCTAAGCGCCATTAACCCCATCCACAGATAAGATAGCTTTAATACTTGATGAGAGGATACCTTCCCAGCCGTATGTTTAGCTAAATAAGAACCCAAAATCATGCCTGTAACAGTTGGAATAAATAAATAGCTGTATTCTTGTGGGCCTAGCTGCAGATGTTTACCCAAAAACACAGGGCTCGCCAATACATAAATAAAGAAGCCCGAAAAGTTAGCGCCAATGGCAATCACTAATTTTGTATATTCATGATCAGTAAAAATGGTTTTGTAACTATTGAGTACGTTCTTAGCAGAAAGCTGCATCCGTTTTTCTGGCGGTATCGTTTCAGGTAAAAACTTAACAGCTGCCCATAAACTCACCGCAGCATAGACTGCCAAGAATATAAAGATAATGTGCCAATTAATACCCAACAAAAAGCCACCAATAATCGGTGCTACAGCAGGCGCGATACCAAACAACATTTGTACGGTTGCCATCACGCGTTGCGCTTGTGCACCTTGAAATAAATCCCGCACCATGGCACGTGCAACGGTATTACCTGCCCCACCTGCTGCACCTTGCAGTGCTCTAAAGAACCATAATGTTTCAACGTTTGGTGAAAGTGCACAACCGATACTCGCCAAAACAAAGATACCTAAACCCCACTTAATCGTGGTGATACGCCCTATCGCATCTGATATTGCTCCATGCCATAACGTCATGGCAGCGTAAGGAAGTAGATAAAAAGTAAGACTTTGCTGTATTTCTACATCAGAAGCATCTAAGGTTTGTGCGATAACGTGGAAAGCTGGTAAATAGGTATCAATTGCAAAGGGTGCAAGCGCAGCCAAAGCTGCTAAAACAAAGGTAAGAATCAACTATTATGCCTAAAATTATTCTACTGGATCAGGGTATCTTCCAAGCCTTTGAATTTCTTCGCTCGGGAGTTTGTGCATGATGAATTCAATAGCACATTCGCCAATAGGTGTTAATGTTTGATCAAAACGTTGTAAACCATAGCGAAAACTAGCATCCAACAACTCAATTTTTAAGATTTGTGCGGTATCTGAAAACTCTGCTAGAAATGAAGCTAAATTAATGGATTTGTTTGACCAACTTTTAGCTTTTGCAATGGTAAACGTCCATTTATGATCATCGTTATTGGTCGAAGGGAAAATACCTTGTTCGTAGAGATCTTCTTCTGGAATAGTGATGACAAGGTGACCATTTGGTTTTAACACTCTTAACGAGTGTGTCATCGCTGTTTTTGGATCAACCATATGCTCCAAACAATGGCTAGAATGTACAAAGTCAAACGTATTATCATCTACAGACTCTAAATACTGCGCATCACCATCTGGCATATCCCAACTACGACAACTTTCCATCAACGGAAATTGTTCTGAATATTGAGAAATAGGATCAGGGCCGCAACCAATATCAATACCACTTCCGATAAAGTATCGTGTTGCAAATCGACTATCGTGCAATCTGCACATTACGGCCTTGCTTGCTTCATACATACCAAACCCCAATATTTTAAATATGCTTACATACTATGGCAAAGCGTGGAAATCTTCAATACGCTCTTTATCACCTGCAACATATTTTTTAGAGTTTTTATCTGTTCTAAAAATAATTGGTTTTTCTGATAGCACTGGATTTTTAGAGTCTTCAATCGCTTTTTCAATTAAATGATGGTTTGGTGACAGTGAACAAACTGGATCTGCACTTTCAGCATCACCAGAAAGCAAGAAGGCCTGACAACGGCAACCACCTAAATCATTTTCTTTCTCTGGGCAGCTACGGCAAGGCTCTTTCATCCAGTCATCACCACGGTATTTATTAAATGCTGGGCTTTCTTTCCATGCATATTCCAAGCCGTGCTCACGCACGTTTGGAAATTCCATATTAGGCAATACACGTGCCGAATGACAAGGCAATACATCGCCATTTGCCGTCACAATCATGAAGACTTCGCCCCAGCCGTTCATACATTTCTTCGGTCTGTCGCCAAAATAATCTGGCACCACAAAGAAAATCTTCATTTTACTGCCAGCTTTTTGTCTAAACTCGTTGGTAATGCGCTCAGCCTCTTCAACCTGCTCTTTCAGCGGCATCAGCTGGCTACGGTTCACTAAAGACCAGCCATAGTATTGCGTATTGGCTAATTCAATATAGTCAGCACCTAACGCTTCCGCCATTTCCAAAATTTCTTTCATATGGCCAATGTTATAGCGATGGATAACCACATTGAGTACCATTGGGTAGCCATGATTTTTAATCATCGCGGCTACTTTCTTCTTCAACTCAAACGTTTTGGTATTGGTGATAAAGTTGTTAATCTCTTCCGTAATATCATGCATAGAAAGCTGGATATGATCTAAGCCACCATCTTTAAAAGCTTGAATACGTTTTTCAGTTAAGCCAACACCAGAGGTAATTAAATTACTGTAATAACCTAGTTTTTTAGCTTCGATAACAATATCTTCAATATCATCACGCAATAGTGGCTCACCACCTGAAATACCAAGTTGAATAGCGCCCATTTTTCTAGCATCACGTAAAGCCTGTATCCATTGTTCGGTCGATAATTCATTTTGCGTATGCTTATCATAGTCGGTAGGGTTATAACAAAACGCACAATGCAAAGGACAACGGTAAGTGACCTCCGCTAGCAACCATAAAGGTTGTGTTTGCGTGATATTAGCAGCCACACCATTATTCTTGCTTTGCGCTTGCACTGTCTTTTGTACCGCTGATTCACCTAATGAATTTTGTGTCATCTATTACTCCTATATCCTTAGTTAACTTTACGTAACCAAGCTTTACCCACAGCCATATCAAACATCCCGATAATGTCTGCTTCAATGTTTTCAGCATCTGGGAATGCTGCTTTTAATTCAGTCACAATATCGCCAACAGTTGCTTTTCCATTGACGCGTTTAATGACTTCTCCAGCACCGCCATGTAATTTAACCATGCCTTCAGGAAATAAAATCACATAACTATTTTGCGCCTCTTCCCACTGGAAGCGGTGATGCAAAGCAATGTCATAAATGTTAGCATGTTGAATATCGTTTTCCATCGCGTCGGATTTTTCTTCTAGTTAAAATTAATAACAGGCTGACGCATGTATTCGCGCCCTTCTGTTGTTATATTGCTTGATGCCAACATGATTGAATCGGCAATCACCCAAAGTACGTTCAATTTAAATTGCAGAATATCTAACGCCTTCATTTGCATTTCACGAGAAGTACTAAAATAATTGAGCGTTACATCTAAACCCTGCTCTACATCACGACGTGCTTCTGTTAAGCGTTTTTTAAAATAAATTAAGCCTGTTTCATCAATCCATGGATACATACTTGGCCATGAGCTAATGCGTTGCTGATGAATATGCGGCGCAAACAGTTCAGTCAAACTAGAACAAACACTTTCTTGCCAAGGACGTTGTTTTGCAAAGTTAATATAAGCATCAACTGCAAAACGAACGCCAGGGCTCACCATTTCTAAGCTAGTCACTTGTTCACGTGTCAAGCCTACCGCTTTACCCAGCTCTATCCAAGCTTCAATACCACCCATCGCATCGCCGACACCATCATGATCGGTAATACGCACTATCCATTGTTTACGCACTTCAACATCTGGGCAATTAGATAAAATCGCACCATCTTTCATTGGAATGGCAATTTGATAATAAAAGCGATTCGCCACCCAACTTTGTAGTTGTTCTTTGGTCAGTTTGCCTTCATACATCATCACATGAAATGGGTGATAGATGTGATAGCCCTTGCCTTTCTCACGTAGTTTTTCCTCAAACTCTTCACGTGACCAAGGCTTTACATTATTGTTTGTTTCATTCATTTTTCGATTCTCCTAAAGCGTGATATCCATACCGTCATAAGCTAATTCAATGCCTGCTGCATTCAACGTCGCTCGCTGAGGCGAATCTTCATTCAAAATTGGGTTAGTGTTATTGATATGAATCAAAATTTTTCTTGGTTTTTGCATGGCATTTAAGATGCTCATAATGCCGCCATCACTGGACTGATCTAAATGACCCATTTCACTGGCTCGCTTATTACTAATACCCTCTTTAGCCATCTCATCATCTGTCCAAACCGTACCATCCACCAAGATACAATCGGCATTACGCATGTATTCCAACACGTGTGGTTCAGCCACACCCAAGCCTGGTGCGTAGAACAAACTCTTGCCAGAACGTGTATCTTTGATATTCATGCCGACATTATCACCGGGCACCGTATTGTCTCGATGCGGTGAGTATGGTGGGGCATTGCTCAGTAACGGCACGGCAGTAAACTCAATTCCTTCGGCAGTTGGAATCGTAAAAGTCGATTGATCCGTTGCGATTGTATGGTGATTAATACCACGGAAATGACTCAAAATATTAAACACTGGAAAGCCAGTCGTTAAGTCATCTTTCACTGAATCTGTGCAATAAATATCCCACGGTTTATTGTGCTCACGCAATGTTAATAAACCAGTCACGTGATCGATTTGCGCATCGGTAATCACAATTGCGGTAATCGCAGTGTCGCGCACTTGGCGTGCGGGCTGCATTGCAGGAAAATCATCAAGCTGCTTTTTAATGTCAGGTGAAGCGTTAAATAATATCCAGTCGGTGCCATTCGCGCTCACTGCAATTGAAGATTGCGTACGCGGTGTCGCTTTAATGGTACCAGCACGAACGCCTTTACAGTTCTCACAATTACAGTTCCACTGTGGGAATCCGCCGCCTGCACCTGATCCTAATACGTGTATATACATGAATTTTTTGACTTATTAAAATTAAAAATTAAAAAAGACCGTTTCGTTCAACGGTCTTTATAAGAAATTACTTATTCATTACATACATTGTAACTTCAAAGCCAAAACGCATTTCTGTTGCTGCTGGTGTTGTCCACATAATAATCTCCTTGAATTTAATTAGCCTCAAAACGATGCACTTAATTAAGAGCCTTATAGTACGCAATGGTTTCAATTCAGCCCTGCAAGCTACAATGAGTTCATGCTAGTGATTTTCATGATGCTAAAACAACTAAGCATTTCGTACCAAAAAACACCTATAACTAACGCTTAGATACAACATAAATTATTACTGTAGCCTACGCTTTCTAACAGCATCAGCCAAGTTATTTAAAACGACTTCTGTGTCTTCCCAACCGAGACAAGCATCGGTAATCGACTGTCCATACACAAGCTCACAACCTGGCGTATGTGCTTGTTTGCCTGCTTTCAAATGCGACTCTAGCATCACACCTGCAATACGGTTATCCCCATTGATGATTTGTGCTGCAATATCATCTGCCACATTGATTTGTTGCTCAAACTTTTTCTGACTATTGGCATGACTGCAATCAATCATAATCTTAGGTGATAAACCTGCTTTTTCTAACTGTGCGCTGACATCATTAATATGTTCTGCAGCATAATTTGGCGCTTTACCCCCACGTAAAATCACATGGCAATCATCATTCCCTGTGGTGACAATAATGGCAGACTCTCCCTCTTTAGTTACCGATAAAAAGCGGTGTGGGCTACTCGCTGTTTTAATCGCATCAATCGCCACACCAACGCCGCCATCGGTCCCGTTTTTAAAACCAACTGGGCAAGATAAACCAGAAGCTAATTCTCTATGCACTTGTGATTCGGTTGTCCGCGCGCCGATTGCACCCCAACTGACTAAATCTGCGGTGTATTGTGGCGTTATCGTATCTAAGAACTCCATACCCGCTGGCATGCCTAACTCATTCACATCTAATAAAAATTGACGGGCTTTTTCTAAGCCTAGATTGATGTCATAACTACCGTCCAAATGCGGGTCGTTGATTAACCCCTTCCAACCAACCGTTGTTCTTGGCTTTTCAAAATAGACGCGCATCACCATCAACAAATCATCCGATAAATGCTGACGGACAGCCAATAAACGCTTTGCATACTCTAAACCAGCTTTTGTGTCATGAATAGAACAAGGCCCAACGACCACAAGCAGACGATCATCTTCACCATGTAACACGCGATGAATAGCCGCTCGCGTTGCGAGTATATTCTCTGTGCTGACATCACTTTCTTTTAGTTTTTCAATAATCTGCGCAGGTTTAGTTAACGCTTTAATTTCGACAATGCGAACATCATCCGTTGCCAGCTTATCTAGTTTTCGTTTCTCGTATTCAGTCATTGTCTTTTACAATTGTTGCGAGCGCTTCTAAAAAGCGCTGGTTCTCAGAAAATAGTCCTATACTAACCCGTAAATAATCAGGCATCTCATAATTAGCGATTGGCCGCACAATAATACCGTGCTGTAATAGCTGTTGATTCACTGTCGCAGCATTTTTAATAGCAAAACTAATAAAGTTTGCGTAAGACTTAATATACTGCAAACCTAAATTATCAAGACCTTGCGTCAATTGCAACATGCCCGCTTGATTAGCAGCATAGCTTTTTGCGACAAAATCATCATCAGCCAATGAAGCGACTGCCGCGGCTTGCGCAAGAGAGTTCACGTTAAATGGCTGCCTTACTCGGTTTAATATATCAGCGACATCCGCGTGCATTAAGCCAAAGCCAACACGCAAACCAGCTAAACCATAAGCTTTAGAAAAGGTGCGAGAAATAATCAAGTTATCAAATTCAGCTAACCACGCTATCGCTTCCGATTTATTATCTGCTGACAAATACTCATCATAAGCTTCATCCAACACAACCAATACATTGCTAGGCACTTGTTTTAGAAAGGCTTTCAAGCTTACTTTGTCGATTAACGTACCCGTTGGGTTATTCGGGTTTGCAATAAAAATTAAACGCGTTTTAGGTGTAATTGCTTTTAAAAATCCATCTAAATCATGCGAAAATGCTTTCGCTGGTACCACAACGCCTGTTGCACCAACCGCTTGCGTAACCAATGAATAGACAGCAAAAGCATGCTGTGAGTAAATAACCTCATCACCTACTTGCAAAAAGGCACGTGCAGATAACTCTAAAATATCATTTGAGCCATTACCAAACACAATCTGCATTGGCGCGACATTGAATTTTTGACTGACCGCTTCACGTAAAGCAAAACTATTGCCATCAGGATAACGCGCGATATCCAATAGCGAATCATCAATTGCCATCTGCGCTTTAGGACTAATACCTAACGGATTTTCGTTCGATGCTAATTTAATAATATCAGCTTCATCGATACCAAATTGACGAGCAATTTCAGAAATAGGTCTGCCGCCTTGATAAGGTGCGATGGCGCTAATATAAGATGGAGCAAGATTAGAGGATAAAGTCATAGATAGTTAATAATCGTTAGAAAAATAGAGCGCAATTTCGATCAAACAATAGCGACAGGATAAGAGCCGAGCACTTTAACAACAGAAGCACGCTGCGTTAGATCAGCTATCGCTGTAGCCACTTTTGAATCCGTCTGATGCCCTTCAATGTCAATATAAAACACATAATCCCATAAACCTTGTTTTGAAGGTCTGGACTCTAGCTTAGTCATACTGACACCATGACGCGATAGCGGTTCCAACAAATCAAACATAGCACCAGGTTTGTTTTTTGTGCTTAAGGCTAGTGAGGTTTTGTCTTTGCCTGAAGCTGCAACGTCATGTTTACCTAAAACTAAAAAGCGCGTTGTGTTTTTAGGATCATCTTCTATGTTTTCAGCCAAAATATTGAGATTAAATAACTCTGCTGCACGCTTGCTCGCAATCGCTGCAGCAAATGTGCCATCGGTCGCCACTAAATCATGAATCATTTGCGCTGCATAGGCATTGCTGGTTACCGCTTCTCGTTGCACCATCGGCAAGGTTCTATTTAACCATTCGTGACATTGAGAAAGCGATTGTCCATGGGAAAAAACGTGAGAGATTTGACTAATATCTGTTTGTTTTGACAATAAACAATGGTGAATAGGTAGCGTCACTTCACCACATATTTTCAACTTGCTTGAAAGCAATAAATCTAACGTCAATCCAACTGCACCTTCTGTCGAGTTCTCAACAGGGACAACTGCATAATCAGCTTGATCAGCTTCTAATGTTCTAAATACTTCGTCAATTGTGCCACAAACAATCGCATTGCGGCCTTGGCCAAATTGTTTCAGCGCCGCTTCTTCTGTATAAGTGCCAAGTGGTCCTAGGAAAGCAATGGAAAGTTCTTTTTCTAAGGCACGACAATTTGACATGACAGCGCGAAAGATATTGCTAACTGCTTCGTTAGAGAGTGGGCCTTCATTATTCGCTTGCATGGTGCGCAACACTTGCGCTTCGCGTTCAGGGCGATAAATAACACCATCTTCTTTCACATGGCCTATTTCACGCGCGAGCTTCGCCCGCTCATTAACAAGCTGCAGCAATTGCGCATCAATTGCGTCAATTTTTTCTCTAAATAGTTTCAACAAATCAGTCATCTAAAGATTTTACCTAATGTGAATTTTCAAATGCTTGCATATAATCAACCAATGCTTGCACACCTTCTAATGGCATTGCATTGTAAATACTAGCGCGCATACCGCCAACAGAGCGATGACCTTTTAACTGCAATAAACCCGCTGCTTCAGCGCCTGCTGTAAAAGCATCATTGAAGCTTTCATCTTTTAAGAAAAATGGCACATTCATCCGCGAGCGATTTTTAATAGCAACTTGATTGATATAGAAATCAGTTGAATCAATATAATCATATAACAATGCTGCTTTAGCAATATTTTGCTGCTCAATCGCTACAACACCGCCCTGTTCCAACAACCACTCAAATACTAAACCGGCCATATAAATACCATAGGTTGGCGGCGTATTCACCATGCTATGGTTTTCAGCTTGTTCTTTCCAGTGAAAAACACCTGGCGTTAGCGGTGATGCTTGATCCAGCAAATCCTCTCTAACGACAACAAGACACAAACCTGCTGGGCCGATGTTTTTTTGCGCGCCAGCATAGATAACGCCATATTTTGATACGTCTACAGGGCGCGATAAGATATGAGAAGACATATCCGCTACAATTGGCACATTGCCAGCATCTGGCAAACCATCAAACTCTATGCCATTGACTGTTTCATTGGTGCAAATATGCAGATAAGCGGCATCTTTATTCAATGTCCAATTGGAAAAATCAGGCACATGGGTAAAAGGCTCAGTATTGGTCACAACATCAATATTACCTAGCGCCTTCGCCTCTTTTGCACTGCGCTGACTCCAGCTACCTGTAATTGCATAATCGGCTCGTTTACCATTGAGCAAATTGAGTGGAATCATCACATTCTCAGCAATTGCACCACCTTGCAAAAACAATACTTTATAGTTATTGGGTACATTCAACAAAGTGCGAAAGTCGGCTTCAGTCTTAGCTAGAATACTTAAAAACTCTTTGCCACGATGCGACATTTCCATCACAGACATACCGCTACCATGCCAGTCTAACATTTCTGTCTGAGCACGCTTCAATACAGAAGGTGGCAAAACCGCAGGTCCAGCTGAGAAGTTATAGATTTTCTTCATCTAATTATTCACCATCTTCTTCATCACCATCATCGTCAGATTCAACCACTTTTTCGAGGCCAGACAATTTTTCACCTGCACCCAAGTTTATCAATGTGACACCTTGCGCCGCACGGCCCATATCACGAATCTCTTTTACACGCGTACGAATAAGCACGCCACCAGTGGTAATCAACATAATTTCATCATCGGCGCTCACTAATCGTGCAGCAATTGCTTTACCATTACGCTCACTAATTGCAATCGCTTTTACGCCTTGCGTACCACGACCTGAGTGGCGGAAATCAGACAATATTGTGCGTTTTCCATAGCCGTTTTCCGTCGCAACCAATACCGATTGCTGATCATCATCTGCAATCAACAATGACAACACTTGTTGTCCAGCAGCCAGTTTCATACCACGCACACCACGTGTTGCGCGACCCATTGGACGTACATCACCCTCGCTAAACCAGACTGCTTTACCAGCATCAGAAACCAAGACAATATCATTGTTACCATTCGTAATTTCAGCGCCGATTAGGTAATCGCCTTCATCTAGTTTAATCGCGATGATGCCTGATTTACGTGGTTTATTAAATTCCGTTAACGCTGTTTTCTTAACAGTACCTTTAGCTGTTGTCATGAAAATGAATTCATTTTCAGTAAACTCTTTCACTGGCAAGATTGCGTTAATTTTCTCACCTTCCGCCAATGGGAATAAATTAACAATCGGCTTGCCGCGCCCAATTCGACTACCTTGCGGCACTTCGTATACTTTTAACCAGTAGACCTGGCCTAAGCTACTGAAGCAAAGAATATAGTCATGCGTATTCGCTATGAATAATTTATCGATAAAATCATCTTCTTTTGTCGGTGCCGCTTGCTTGCCACGACCACCGCGTTTTTGTGCGCGATACTCTTCTAACAACTGTGATTTCACATAACCTGTATGCGACAACGTCACCACTACATCTTGCGGCGTAATTAAGTCTTCTAATGACAAATCTTGCGCATTTTCAACAATCTCACTCCGACGCTTATCACCAAATCCTTTACCAATCTCAGTCAGTTCATCTTTAATCATCGCTGTTACGCGCGCTGCATTGGCCAAAATATCTAATAAATCAGCAATCACATCCATCACTTCTTTATATTCGTTAACTACTTTATCTTGCTCTAAACCGGTTAAGCGTTGCAAACGCATTTGTAGAATTTCTTGCGCTTGTACTCCAGAAAGTTTGTAGCCATTTGGCGTCAAACCAAAGTCGACTGATAAGCCTTCTGGACGTGAAGCTTCCATTGCCGCACGCTTCAACATCTCCTCTACCACTGGTGATGTCCATGCACGTTCCATCAACTTTTCTTTTGCTTCTGGTGGCGTTGGTGCGGCTTTAATAATCGCAATCATTTCATCCACATTGGCTAATGCGACTGCAAGACCTTCTAAGACGTGACCACGATCGCGGGCTTTTCTTAATTCAAACACGGTTCTACGCGTAATGACTTCACGTCGATGACGTAAAAATGCCTCAAGAATCTGCTTAAGATTTAACAACTGCGGCTGACCATCTAACAGCGCCACCATATTCATGCCAAACGTATCTTGCAATTGCGTTTGTTTGTATAGATTATTCAACACAACTTCTGGCACTTCGCCACGCTTCAACTCAATCACAACGCGCATACCAGATTTATCTGACTCATCACGCAAGTCAGAAATACCTTCTATTTTTTTATCATTAACCAGCTCAGCGATTTTCTCAATCAAGGTCTTTTTATTGACTTGATATGGCAGCTCATCAATAATGATTGATTGGCGATTGCCCGCTTTATCCATGTCTTCAAAGTGGGTGCGACCGCGCATCACGACACGTCCACGACCTGTGCGATAACCCTCTTTTACACCCATCGTTCCGTAAATAATGCCCGCCGTCGGAAAGTCAGGCGCAGGAATTAAATCAATCAACTCGTCGATTGTTGTTTCTGGATTTTCTAGTAACGCCAAACAAGCAGCTAACACTTCATTTAAATTATGCGGCGGAATATTAGTCGCCATCCCCACCGCAATACCCGAACTACCATTAATCAGTAAATTCGGTATACGCGCTGGCATAATGAGTGGTTCATTTTCTGAGCCATCATAGTTTGGACCAAAATCAACTGTTTCTTTTTCAATATCCGCTAATAGCTCATGGGCAATTTTTGCCATACGGATTTCGGTATACCGCATCGCCGCTGCGTTATCTCCATCCACAGAACCGAAGTTACCTTGACCATCAACCAGCATATAGCGTAACGAGAAATCCTGCGCCATACGAACAATAGTGTCATACACCGCTGTATCGCCATGCGGATGGTATTTACCAATCACATCACCAACAATACGCGCTGATTTTTTATACGGCTTGTTGTAGTCATTACCCAACTCATGCATCGCAAACAACACGCGCCTATGAACAGGCTTCAATCCGTCTCGCACATCTGGTAATGCCCTGCCCACAATCACGCTCATTGCGTAATCAAGATAAGAACGACGCATTTCATCTTCTAAGCTAATCGGCAGGGTTTCTTTTGCGAATTGATCCATGATTTATTCCGTAGTTGTTCCGTTTTTTTGTATAAAACAACCGCTTTTTATAAGCGCATTTTATAAGTATATTAATCTATAAAATTTTAGCATGTTTACGTTGCTAAGGCAGTCTTTTAAGCAATTATTACCATAAAAAAACGGGGCCTAAAGCCCCGTTTTAAAATCAATGCCATCATATGGCGATTAGATTACGTCAATAACGCAAGATCCGCTTTTAAATCATCCTCATGTTCTAAACCAACCGCGATTCTAATTAGACCATCCTTAACACCAGAAGCAGCCCTCGCCTCTTTGCTCACGCGACTATGGGTGGTAGTTGCGGGGTGTGTAATCGTGCTTTTTGCATCACCTAGATTCGCCGTAATCGAAATCATTTCTGTTGCATCAATCAATGCCCATGCCGCCTCTTGTTCTGTTTGACCATTTTTTGGCTTTACTTCAAAACTGACAATACCCCCACCACTACTTTGCTGCTGCATCGCCAAAGCATGCTGTGGATGTGACTTCAATCCAGGATAAAAGACGCGTGTAACTTGCGGTTGCGCTTCTAACCAAGTGGCTAATGCCAATGCTTTACGCGCATGCGCCTCCATTCTAATTGGCAATGTTTCCAACCCTTTTAAAAACACCCAAGCATTAAACGCACTCATGGTGACGCCTGCTGTGCGTAAAAAACCGTAAACAGGCTCCATTAGCGTTTTTGAACCAAGCACTGCACCGCCTAAACAACGTCCTTGTCCGTCAATATATTTGGTAGCTGAATGAATAATAATATCAGCGCCTAATGCTAATGGTCGCTGAATCACTGGCGTACAAAAGCAATTATCTACGACTAAATAGGCACCTGCATGGTGTGCAATGTCAGCCAAGGCTTGAATATCGCACACTTCTGTTAATGGGTTCGATGGCGTTTCTGCAAAAAACAATTTTGTTTTCGGCGTGATGGCTGTTTGCCAAGCAGTAATATCGGTTAATGATACTAGCGTCACCTCTAAACCCCAGCGCTTTAATATATTGGTAAATAGCTGTACTGACGTGCCAAAAATACTTTGCGATGCCACCACATGGTCGCCTGCTGAACACAATCCCATCACACAGGCCAAAATGGCAGACATGCCGCTAGCCGTTGCCACACATTGCTCAGCACCCTCCATTGCTGCCAATTTATCTTGGAATGCCGTCACCGTTGGATTGGTAAAGCGTGAGTAGATATTGCCAAGCTCTTCTCCACTAAATCGGGCAGCCGCTTGTGCTGCACTTTCAAACCTAAAACTAGAGTTCAAAAAGATTGCTTCTGAGTTTTCGCCTAACGCAGTTGGCGCATTTCCAGCGCGGACGCTTAATGTATCTGGATGGTATTTTTTATTCATATACTTCTCTTCATTATATTAATCTAAGCGTGAAAAAACCCGCATTAGCATATTGGCTAAAACGGGTTTTTTGTCTCGCTTTAGCAGAATTTATATTGCGCTCGCAAGCTGAGTTAGGCTTTTTTTAATTTTAGCCACTCAAATCAGCGCACTTTTATTTAACGCTCAATCCAAACTAATGTCAAGTTTGTTTTGGTTGATCATATCAAGTTGCTTGTGCCGCAAATTCATCATCCTCGCTACCCACTAAATTTAAATCCATCTGGGTGGTTGAGTTAGGCGGTCTTGTTGTTTGAGTTGAATCACGGCGTAATGATTCAATGCGACTTAGATAAGCGACATCCACATCACCTGTCACATAATGGCCATCAAAACAGCTAGAATCAAAATCTTTGATATTAGGATTTAATGCCAACACATTATCTTCTAGCGCTTGCAAGTCTTGATAAATCAAGCCATCTGCACCAATTTCATCACAAATTTGTTGGTCTGTTCTATCTGTCGCTAACAGTTCATCACGGCTTGGCATATCAATACCATACACGTTAGGAAAACGTACTGGCGGTGCTGCAGAAGCAAAATACACTTTTCTAGCACCCGCATCGCGTGCCATTTGCACGATTTGTTTTGACGTTGTACCACGCACAATAGAGTCATCAATTAACAATACATTTTTGCCTTCAAACTCAACTTTAATTGGGTTCAATTTTTGACGAACTGATTTTTTACGCAGGGCTTGGCCAGGCATAATAAATGTACGGCCAATGTAGCGGTTTTTAATAAATCCCTCACGGTACTCCAAGCCTAACGCAATACCAACTTGTAGCGCACTTGGGCGACTGGTGTCTGGAATAGGAATCACAACATCAATATCGAGATGACCCCATTCCCGTTTAATTTTCTCTGCCAGACTAGCGCCCATATCAAGGCGCGTTTGATAAACGGAAACGCCATCAATTAAAGAGTCAGGCCTGGCCAAATAGACATATTCAAAAATACAAGGTGTTAATTGTGGGTTTTTAGCGCACTGCTTACTGAACAAATTACCATCCATATCAATAAAGACAGCCTCTCCAGGCTCCACATCGCGCATCATGGTAAATCCAAGCACATCTAATGCAACACTTTCTGATGCAACAATATATTCCGTGCCTTTTTCAGTTTCCATTTTACCGATAACCAGCGGTCTAATCCCATGCGGGTCACGGAAAGCAAGCAAGCCAAAATCAGCAATCATCGCAACAACGGCGTAAGCGCCCTTGCAACGACGATGTACATTGGCAACTGCATCAAAAACCATATCATTATTTAACACTGCACTTTTAGAAGTTTTTTCGATTTCATGTGCCAACACATTGAGCAGTACTTCAGAATCTGAAGTCGTATTAATATGCCGTAAATCTTGCTTAAATATTTCTGACTTTAATTCTTCAGAATTCGTTAGATTACCGTTATGTCCAAGCACAATGCCGAATGGTGAATTGACATAAAATGGTTGCGCTTCAGCGGCGCTAGATGAACCAGCTGTTGGGTAGCGAACATGTGCAATACCTGCGTTACCAATCAAGCTCCGCATATGGCGCGTTTGAAATACGTCTTTCACCAAACCGTTGCTTTTGTGCATAAAAAACGTATTGCCATCACAAGTAACAATGCCGGCAGCATCTTGACCACGGTGCTGCAACACTAACAAACCGTCATACAACAGTTGATTGACTGGATTTTTACCTACAACCCCTATAATTCCACACATATTATGGCATCGTCCTTAAAACAATTAAGTATTTAATCACAAAATCAATCAAATTTAACATGCTTGCTTATTCCTTCCGGCAACCATGGCAACGCTGATTTTACTAATATTTCTAATGGCTCACTCAATACCGCATCAGCCCACATTTGTTCTTTTGGCAAACTGGTTAATCCCGCTAAAAAAACCAACACACTTACTATTAACAACCCTTTTGCAAAACCAAAAATAACACCAAACAATCGATTTAAGCTACCCAAGCCAACCTTGCTAACGATGCCAGAAATTGCTACCGCTAATAATCCACTAATAAATAACACAGCAATTAACAGGATTAAAAAAGCAATCAGTGTTTTTAATGCTTCTGTAGGAATTCCTTCAGGCAGAAAAGCCGCCAACATTGATGAATAAGCTTTTGCTACATAAAACGCAACAACCCACCCCAAGATAGCTAACATCTCCTTCACTGCACCGCGCATCATACTCACTACAACAGACAATGCAATAATCGCTATTACAATATAATCAAAACTGGTCAAACAAGCACTTCCTTATTTTTGGCTAATAACCATGCCAGTTAAGCCTGCATCTTTAATATTTTGAAGCGCAATAATCGCTTCATTTTTATTAGCAAAATTGCTTGTGCGTAAACGTGTTTTTTCACCTGTGTCTGTTGTTATTTTTTCGGAAACAGGTTGATAGCCTAACTCATTCAGTTTCACTTGTAGCTTTTTAACATTTTCTGGTTCAGAAAACACACCAATCTGCACATAAAATTGGTTATCTACACTTTTTGTCGTCACTTCAGTTGCAGCCTCTTTTGCAACTGCTGGCTTTTTCTCTGTAGCTACTTTTGACTTAGTCTCGACTTTAGCAACCTCTTTAGAAGTATCTTTTGACTTGCTGACTTCAACCACTTTTTCTGGTTTACCATTTTGCGCAGGTTTATCAGCTGTCTTAGGCGTTGGCAACTCAATAACTTCTTCATAAGCGGTTACTCCATCAATTTCGACAGGAACAACATCATTGAGCGCAACATCTGAAGAAGCACCAGGCATTACAATGGCAATTTCTTGTTGTGGCGCCATTTTTGCACGGTCTTTTAGTAGCATCGGCAACACAATAATCATGAGCAAAGCCAACACAATTGCACCAACTAAACGACGGCGGGCACGTTTCTTAAAAATTAATTCCAGATCAGATTGATCGTTCTGCATTTACATCCCTTGAATATTTAAAACATCAATCGCATCGGCTACCGTGTAAAACGATCCAAAGACGATTATTCTATCATTTTTGTCAGCTTCTATACAGGCTGAACGCAATGCATTTGCTACAGAATCAAACTGTTTTGTTAACCCATTTTCAGCCTCTAATGGCAAATAAGTCAATAAATCTTGTGCCTTTGCTCCACGTATATTGTGGTTATCCGCCAGATACCAAAGCGAAATATGTGGCAAAAGCGCACTAACCACTTGTGCAATATCTTTATCTGCCAACATGGCAAATACACCTAACGTTCGCCCCTTGCATGGACTGTTTTTCAGATTATTCGCCAAAGACACTGCTGCCTGCGGATTGTGTGCGACATCTAAAATAATGTCTGGATTTTGACTTGCCAGATAAAAGCGGCCAAGTAAAGTCACCGTTTTAAGTGTTTCACCAATACTGTCTAGGTTGACTGGCAGTTGATTAGTTAAATTTTCTACTGCACAAATAGCGCAGGCTGCATTGTTTAATTGAAAATCACCTTGTAACGCTAATGGTGGCAACAATAAAGCATGCTGATTTGTTTGATATTGCCATCCATTTGAGGTTTGATTAACTGAGAAATCACGGTTAATTAAGCGCAAATTAGCGCCAATTGCATTCGCATGATTAATCACTGTGTCAGGCGGATTCACGTCTCCACAGATCGCTAGCTTATACGGTCGATAAATACCTGCTTTTTCAGTGCCAACCTTCTCTCTAGTATCACCTAAATACTCTAAATGATCTAAATCAACACAAGTAATAATCGAACAAGTTGGCTCAAAAACATTGACCGCATCTAAACGTCCGCCCATCCCTACTTCTAAAATGGCAACATCTAAATTAGATTGTGCAAAATGCCACATAGCAGCCAATGTACCCATTTCAAAATAAGTCAGCACAATATCGCCACGCGCTTGTTCTACTGCGGAAAAGGCGGTGCATAAATCTTCATCTGACACGGCTTGATGATTAACGCGCACACGTTCATTATAACGCTGTAAATGCGGGGAAGTATAAGTGCCAACGCGGTAGCCAGCAGCAAGATAAATGCTCTCCAGCATGGCGCACGTCGAACCTTTGCCATTGGTGCCAGCTATACTAATGATAGGAAATGTTGGCGACAAGTGCATGCGAAGCGCAACATCGCTCACTCGCTCCAAACCCATTGCTATGGATTTTGGATGAAGTGCTTCAATATAAACCAACCACTGCGCAAGTGATTGTGGGGTTGAATCATTCACAAAATTGGTCGCCAAACATAAAGTAGCGGTTAAACAGCGTGCATTAAGTTAGATAATAAGTTATGTAATTTTTCCCGCATTTCGCGTCGATCGATAATCATATCAATAGCGCCATGCTCTAATAAAAACTCAGCACGTTGGAAACCATCAGGTAAAGTTTCACGCACGGTTTGCTCAATCACACGTGGTCCAGCAAAACCAATTAATGCATTTGGCTCTGCAATAATAATATCGCCCAGCATGGCAAAACTAGCCGATACGCCGCCCATGGTAGGATCGGTTAGAATTGAAATAAATGGCAAACCCGCTTGAGAGAGCTTAGTCAAAGCCGCACTCGTTTTTGCCATTTGCATTAACGATAACAAACCCTCTTGCATACGTGCACCACCGCTGGCGGCAATACAGATAAAAGGTGTTTTATGTTCAATAGCTGCATTCACGCCGCGCACAAAACGCTCGCCAACAACAGAACCCATTGAACCGCCCATGAACTTGAATTCAAAAGCCGCAACTACAACCGGCATTTCTAAAATAGCACCTTGCATCACAATTAAAGCATCCATCTCTTTAACCTTTTTTTGCGCTTCTTTCATGCGCTCAGTGTATTTTTTGCTGTCTTGAAATTTTAATGAATCCACTGGTGCTATATTTGCGCCAATTTCTACTTGATTACCTTGATCAAGCAAGAAGCTAATTCTCGCTCTAGCTGAAATACGATTATGGTGATCACATTGCGGACACACTTCTGAGTTAGTTTCTAAATCTGTTTTATACAATACAGACTGGCAGGCATCGCACTTACTCCATAACCCTTCAGGCATATTGCGCTTTTGCACATTACCAACAACATGTTTAATCTTTTGTGGAATCTTATCTAACCAACTCATCGCTTACTCCAATATTGTTTTAATCGATTGCTGAACGCAATTCTTCTATTAATGCACTAATATTTGCTACTAATGTCTCTTCACTTGATTGCTCAATTGTTAATACCGTACGACTACCAACAACAACGGCATCGGCAAAAGCAGCAACCGATTTTGCCGTTGCTGCATCTTTAACACCAAAGCCAACGCCAACTGGCAAACTTGTTTGTTTGCGAATATTCGCAACGCGCGTTTTTACTTCTTCAACATCTAAGTTAGCGGCACCTGTTACGCCTTTTAACGAAACGTAATACAAGAAACCAGTCGCTTGTTTCACCACTAAATCAATGCGTTTTACTTCGGTTGTTGGTGACAGCAAGAAAATGCTATCGATGTCATGCTTATTCAGCTCAGCAATAAAGCCTTCACATTCTTCTGGTGGATAATCGACCGTCAACACACCATCAACACCAGACTCTTTCGCGCTTGCCGCAAAAGTAGCAATGCCCATAGCTTCAATTGGGTTTGCATAACCCATTATCACAACTGGCGTATTGTCATCGTCAAGTCGAAACTCTTTGACTAAAGCCAACACTTTGCGTAAACCAACTTTGTGTACCAGCGCACGTTCACTCGCGCGTTGAATAACAGGACCATCAGCCATTGGGTCAGAAAAAGGTACGCCTAGCTCAATAATATCGGCACCTGATTTGACCATAGCATGCATCAATTCAACCGTGAATTTAGGGTGCGGATCACCCGCGGTAATATATGGGATCAGTGCTTTTTTATTGTTGGCTTTTAAGGTTGCAAACGTTGATTGTATTCTTGACATAAATGGAATCTAATTTTTATAAAGTAATGTTGGCGAGTTTAGCTACTGTATTAATATCTTTATCGCCACGGCCTGACAGGTTGACTAGAATAATTTCGTCTTTGCGCATGGTTTTAGC
Organism: Betaproteobacteria bacterium; assembly: GCA_022599515.1. Taxonomy (GTDB): domain Bacteria; phylum Pseudomonadota; class Gammaproteobacteria; order Burkholderiales; family Methylophilaceae. The sequence goes on along the minus strand of JAHZMC010000082.1, from coordinate 31,145 downwards.
CATTTTTTCAGCATGCGCCAAGGCATGACTAGACTCTAAAGCTGGAATAATACCCTCTGTACGGCACAAGCTATGAAAGGCAGTCATTGCTTCATCGTCGGTAATACCAACGTATTCTGCACGTTTAATATCTTTCAGCCACGCATGCTCAGGTCCAACACCTGGGTAGTCCAAGCCAGCGGAAATTGAGTGCGTTTCAATAATATTGCCATCTTCATCTTGCATTAAATAGGTGCGATTACCGTGTAAAACACCAACCGCGCTGTTGGTACTCAACGGTGCAGCATGTCGGCCAGTTTCCAAACCGTGCCCTGCCGCCTCAACACCAATTAAACGCACATTAGGCACATCAATATACGGGTAAAAAATACCCATCGCATTAGAACCGCCACCGACACAAGCCACTACAGCATCAGGCTGACGTCCAACCATTTCTTGCATTTGCTCTTTAGCTTCAATACCAATAATGGCTTGAAAATCACGTACCATCATCGGATATGGGTGCGGGCCAGCCACCGTGCCAATGATATAAAACGTATCTGAAATATTGGTTACCCAGTCGCGCATCGCTTCATTTAAAGCGTCTTTTAGCGTTTTAGAGCCACTTTCTACCGGCACCACTGTTGCGCCTAGCAATTTCATTCTAAACACATTAGGCGCTTGACGTTTAACATCTTCGCTACCCATGTAAACCACACATTCCAAGCCTAAGCGTGCCGCAATGGTTGCCGTTGCAACGCCATGCTGCCCTGCGCCTGTTTCAGCAATGACTCTAGGCTTACCCATGCGCTTAGCAAGCAACGCTTGGCCGATGGTGTTATTCACCTTATGCGCGCCAGTATGATTTAAATCTTCACGCTTTAAATAGATTTGTGCACCACCTACTTTATCAGACCATCGCTGTGCATGATAAATCGGACTCGGACGACCAACAAAGTGTTTTAAATCATAGGCATACTCCGCCAGAAACTCAGGATCATGACGATATTTTTCATACATCACACGTAATTCATCTAAGGCTTCAACCAATGTTTCTGCGACAAAAGAACCGCCGAATTGACCAAAGTGACCACGTTCGTCTGGCATATCGTATAACTGCATTACTTACCCCTTAACTATTGGCGCGCAAATACACACCCAATTAATCATGTTTAAATCGTTTAGTTAACCATTAACTGCCGCCATAAAAGCAGCAATTTTTGTTGCATCCTTAATCCCTTTTGCTTGCTCTACACCGCCACTCACATCAACGGCATAAGGCTGTACTTGTTGTATCGCCTCTTTTACATTCTCTGGTGTTAAACCACCTGCAAGAATAATCGGTTTAGCCATCTGTTTAGGAATTAAATTCCAATCAAACACCTGACCTGTCCCACCAACAGCAGCATCAGAATGCGCATCCAATAACAAAGCTTTAGCACTCATAAAGGTTAGTGCGTATTGTATCAAATTTGTGTCAGATTTAACGCGAATTGCTTTTAAATAAGGTAATCCATATTGCGCACACTCAGCTTCAGACTCATCACCATGAAACTGCAGTAAATCAACATTCATATTGGTCAAAACTGCATTCACTTCCTGTTGAGTGGGATTCACAAATAAAGCAACTACACTGACAAAAGGCGGTAACGCTGCACTGATTGCAGCTGCCTGCGCAATCGTTACACAACGCGGACTAGGCGCATAAAAAACCAAACCAATCGCATCAGCACCTTTCTCAACAGCTGATAATGCATCTTCCAATCGAGTAATACCGCAAATTTTGACACGCGTTCGCATAAATCCAGTCACTTATTGATTAATTAATCTGTAAGCCTATCTCAAACTTAACAGGCTGTCACAACTTCCTGCTATTGATTAGCTTAAATTAAAGCAATGTGTTTCTCTTCACTTGGCAGTTGCCATATATGATCATATGCAACGCCTGTTAAATACAAGCCATTAGCAGAGAAGGTTGGTGGAGAAATGGTTCTATCCTGCTGCGCAAGCAAATCTCGAATGTGCTCTGGCGGACGCTTCCCATTACCCACATAAATGAGTGCGCCCAGCATATTGCGCACTTGATGTTGCAAGAATGCATTTGCCGCAAATTTAAAGACAAACTTATGACCAAACTGTTCAATGCTGGCTTCATGCAACGTTCTAATTGGCGTGTTGGCTTGACATTCACTGGCACGAAAAGCACTAAAATCATGCTCCCCAATTAAATAATTAGCGCCTTGTTGCATCGCTTGCAAATTGAGTGGCAAATGATACCAACCCGCTTTAGTCGCTAAAATAGCAGGTGCAATTGCATGGTTAATCAGTAAATATTGATACTGACGAAGTTGCGCTGAAAACCTTGCATGAAAATCATCCGTTACTACTTTTGACCAAATAACCCGCACGGTTTCAGGTAAAAATGCATTAACACCACGCACCCATGCGTTATCAGGCCTGATTGCAGTCGTGTCAAAATGCACAACCTGCATCAGCGCATGTACGCCTGTATCAGTACGTCCTGCAGCATGAACGCGGATTGGGTGCTGCGCGATTGAAGCAATCGCCGCTTCAAGGGCATCCTGCACACCACAACCATTTGGTTGACTCTGCCAACCACAAAAACTTGCACCGTCATACTCTACTCCTAATGCAATCCGCATCTAACTAACCAAAATGAAACTAGTGATCAACAAGATAAACATCACACTGAGAACAAGATAATCTATCTGGGTTTGTTGTGGATTCTCTAGGTAAATAGCCACATCCTCATCAGCTATATCGGTTGCTACATCCAAATAGTGAGAGAGCCCTTTGGTCATGGATAGTTTTTCTTCGCTAGATTGTTGTAAATCGACATAATGCAAAGTTAGCCATAAACGTGCAGCAAAACGTTTTATATCAAGTCCTAAAGATGATAAAGGTCGCATTAAGAAATAAATACCTGAAATTAACTGTTGTTTAGTATTCCGCATCAATATCAAAGATAATAGCGCTAGCATGGTTGCAATCCGCAGCAATTGTTCCAATCCCATCAAGACACCTTCGTATGTAGGCTTGATGTTGAAGGGCCAAGTAGCAATATGTTCTCCTGGTGTATTAAATGCAAAAATTGCAAACATCACAAAATAAAACCATTTCAACCGATAGCTCAACCGAAAATAATGTCGATTATTAACATAAATTAATAAGCCTAAAAGCAATGGCATAAGTATCAATAAAACAACGACATGCCAACCATTCACCAATAATGCAAATAGAAAAAAAGTGACCAGCTGTGTTTTTGTATTTACTTTTAACATTCACTTTCCTTATATGTTTCTTATCAGCCAATTATAAGCCATATAAAAAGCCGGACATAAGCCCGGCTTTAGAAAAGAAGCGCAATTAATTACACTAATGAAGCTAATATTTGATCGGCACGTTTACGTTGGCTTAAGCTGCCTTCTTTTAACACCTCTTCTAACAACTCTTTAGCACCGTCTTTATCTTCCATGTCGATATAGGCCGCAACTAATTCAAGTTTAGTCTCGACCTCTTCATGCGCAGGTGTCATTGGCTCTTCGATTGCAGCCTCTTCACCTTCACCTTGCTCTGATTCAGAATCGGTTGCAAAAGAAACTTCATCGCCAATATCTAAGGAAATACCTGAAAGGTCTAAAATATTAGCGCTTTTCATATCAAGTTCATTTTGACTAGTTTCATTGTCATCACCAAAATCAAAATCAGCATTATCTTCGTTGCTGTCTAACAACATCTCATTTGAACTAGCTTCATCTATTATTGGTGAGTCTAATGATAATTCACTCTCGTCTATACCAACGTCTTTAGCAAGCTCATTGCTCGCATCTACTGTTTCTTCACTGGCACTTTTAGTTTCGAAAGTTGGAAAACCCAAACTAGGCAAATCAGTTACTGATTTTTCTACTTCTTCAATCTCATCAGGATTGTTCAAATCAAACTGTAAAGCTGGCTCATTTTTGCTCGTAGCCACTTCATCTTGCAACTGAACTGAATTTTTTACTGGCTCAACATCAAGACCTGCAACCATCGTATCATTTACGTCAGCATTATCTGAAATTGAAAAATCCAAATCAACTGCAGCCGCTAACGGCGAATCAGTAAAGTCTGAAGCATCTAGTTCCCCATCAGCTTCTTCATTTGTCTCTGGCTTAAATTCCGTTAATTCAGCTTGAGCAGAATGAGTTGAATAAGAATCTGGCTGCAGCAGATTGGGTTCATCAGGTTCTGTTTCAGCGAATTTCAACTCAGCTGACTGATTTTCAGAACTTGCTTTCAGTTGATAAAGCGGGTTGCCTTGCTCGAAGTCTTGAAGCTGCTTATTGCGTTTACTTCTAATATAGAGCCAAATACCAACTAGCAACGCGACTATGGCGGCGACACCAAGCAATAATAGCTTGTTTAAACTGTTAACTTTATCTAATGCAGTATCAAGCAAACTGGCAAAGAAGCTAGGTTGTTTTGTATCAGGCGCTGCAACCGTTTTAGACGGCGCTACTATTGGCTTTTCTGCCTCCAATGGTTTGGTAGTGCTTGTATCCGCCGCCTCTGTAGTAATCTCTGACTTATCCTGCTCCAACTGACCGTCTGCTTCTGCAACAGCTTCATTTTGAGCCGATTGTTGTTGCGCATTTAACATTGCATTATTTTTAAGCGCTAATAACTTTTGCATATCTTCGATTTGTTTTTCTAGTGCAGCAGTTCTATCTTCTGCCTCTTTCAACCCTTTTTCGCGCGCACTAACCTCTTCTTGCAATGCTGTTAATTTAGCTTGCGTATCCGCATTCATTTCATTTGTATCTGCTGTGGATAATTTCACAACATCTTTTGACGCATCAGTCGAAGCCGACTTATCCTCTGCAGCTGAATTAATTTTTCCACTACTTGACTGCATATCTTCATCACTTGCTTGAGCAGCTTTTTGTGCAATCGCCTCAGCCAACTTATTGCGATATTTATTCCAATCAGCTGTCTGCAGTTTAATTTCACTATTCGCATGTTTATCAGTCATTGCATTTAATGCATCTTCTGAAGGTGCTTGTAAAATTTTGCCGACTTTCAGTCGATTCATATTTTTACCATCAAAAGCTTCAGGATTCGCTTCAAAAAGTGCGACCAATACTTTATCTAAATCCACACCTGCTGGTTGCATGCGACGTGCAACCTTGTACAAGGTATCGCCTCTTTTTGTTAAGTGCTCTTGTGCTGGCGATGCTGCTGATTGAGATTGATTAGCAGAATCAGTATTTGTCTTTTTGATGGAGGCATTATCAAATTGATTGGTTGCTGGCGCCTGCGTTTGAGTCGCCGCAGGGTTGTAGCTAGGAGGGTCTAGCAAGACTGTATATTGTCGAGAGACTCGACCATTACTCCACCCAACAACGACCAGCAAATCCAAAACAGGATCTGCAATCACACTGTTTGAAGTTAATTTGAGAATATTGTTACCAGCATCTTTACTGATGCGCAGTTTGATTTCATCGTGCACCGCTAATCGCGTTAATCCTTGTTCTACGTAAGCCGCTTCTGAATCAATTTTTGCTTGTAGCGATGAAAGCTCAGCAGGTGTCATCGACAATAGTTCGATACTAGCATTTAGCGGTTCGCCAAGTGCTGATGTCACATTAACGGAACCCAACCCTACCGCAAAAGCGGATATAGGGAATGCCGTCAAAAATAAAACAATTGCTATTTTCTTTATTATCGAGAAATACACTATTCCACCTTAAAGTTCCGACGCTAAATCGCTTAGATTATCGCCGTTTATACACAATAAAAAAATTAACATCAATTAGTTATAGATGCAAGCTCACAACACACATTATGTTCTTTGTGTATGTAATTGTTTATGAGTCTTGTCGCTATTTCACAAAAATATTCTAATTATCATTCACCAATATGCGCAACATACGTCGTAATGGCTCTGCAGCGCCCCATAACAGCTGGTCACCGACCGTAAATGCAGATAAATACTCACCACCCATTGCCAATTTGCGCAATCGGCCAACTGGTGTAGCCAGCTTGCCTGTCACAGCTGCGGGAGAAAGCGCTTTAACGCTCGCGTCTTTCTGGTTAGGCACTACTTGTGCCCATTCATTTGCTTCCGTCAGCATCTGCTCTATTTCATTCAACGGCACATCTTGCTTTAACTTAAGGGTAAGCGCTTGTGAGTGGCAGCGCATCGCACCAATACGGACACATAAACCATCAATTGGAATGGGATTGTCAACACGCCCAATAATCTTATTGGTTTCAACGCCACCCTTCCACTCTTCTTTACTTTGCCCGTTGGCAACTTCTTTATCAATCCAAGGAATTAAACTGCCTGCTAGAGGCGCGCCAAAATGCTTTGTTGGCAATAAGTCTGATTGAATGGTTTCTGCAACTACTTTATCAATTTCCAATATAGCAGATGATGGGTCGGCCAATAAGCCTTGAACAGAGGCGTGAATCGTACCCATTTGTGCAATCAGCTCGCGCATATTTTGTGCGCCAGCGCCAGAAGCCGCCTGGTAAGTCATGGAGCTTGCCCATTCAATTAAATCAGCTTTAAACAAGCCATGTAACGACATTAACATTAAAGAAACAGTGCAATTTCCACCAATCCAGTTTTTACCGCCAGCGTGTAACGCATCTTTGATGACATGCATATTGACTGGATCAAGCACAATAACAGCGTCTTTTTCCATACGCAGTGTAGAGGCCGCGTCAACCCAGTGCCCATTCCAACCATCTGCTCTTAATTGTGGGAATATTTCTGTGGTGTAATCACCGCCTTGGCAAGAGACAATGACATCCATTGCTTTTAATTCAGCAATATTTTTTGCATCCTTAAGCGCAGGCGAATCTTTACCAACATCAGGTGCAGCACTACCTGCTTGTGATGTCGTAAAAAATTGTGGCTCTATATCTGCAAAATCATTTTCTTGCATCATGCGCTGCATAAGCACAGAGCCGACCATTCCACGCCAACCAACAAAACCTACCTTCAACATACCCTGTCCATTTCTAAATGCATTAGCTGTTACTTATTCTATTCATTCCGTTATTTAGTTGACTTCTGAACCGCTTCACCCGCTTTTTCTAAATCCTTACCCATGCCATCCACTGTATTACAACCTGCGAAAAAGCCTACTAATAAAACAGCCATTACTAAACGATACATGCCAATACCTCCTAATTAATCTCTAAAATTACCAAATTTAAGTGGGAAATCGGTAATGCTTTTTTTCACCAACGCAATCGCATCTTGCAAAATGTCGCGCTTCGCGCCATTCACTCGCACCGCTTCACCTTGGATGCTTGCTTGCACTTTCATGCCACTGTCTTTGATTGTTTTGACAATTTTTTTAGACAAGTCGCTATCAATACCATCTTTCACAGCCAGCTCTTGCTTCACTTTGCTGCCAGAAATTGTTTGCACAGCTTTATGCTCCAACCGTTTAGAGGAGTCCGGCTCTTTTTTCTCCATTGCTGGCAATAAAATATCTTTAATTTGATCCAATTGAAACTCATTGTCACCAAACAAGGTAATCACAGAGTCTTTATCGTTAAACTCAACCTTGGCAGAGGTGCCTTTAAAATCATAACGGTTACCAATCTGCTTGGCCGCCGTATCAATCGAGTTACTAAGTGCAACCTTATCCACTTCTGATGTAATATCAAATGAAGGCATTTAATCTCCTTTAAATTTTCTCTTGTATGCGATGCCGAGCAATCACATTACTCGTAGTGACAAACGTAATCTAAGGTTTCAACTGTTTCTATATCAAAACTGGTATTACCGCCAATCGCGAACTTATCACCGGCTTGATAAGTTTTCCACTCATCTTGCCCTGCCAATTTAACCTTACAAATGCCAGTATTAATTTCCATTAATTCTGGAGATTCTGTGTTAAACGTTAACGTACTTGGGAATATCACACCCAAAGTATTACGCGTACCATTTGGAAACAATACGGTATGACTCACACATTTACCATCAAAGTAAATATTTGCCTTCTTTTTTACACTTACATTATCAAACTGAGCCATGATTAATCTCCTAAATTGATCTCATTATTATTATCGCAGAAAAGCGACTATCAGTAACAGTTTAGTGCTGACAATCGCCCTTACCGCCAACACAACACTACATTGCAGCAACGATTTGGTCACCCATTTCAGAACAGCTCACTTTTTTCATGCCTTCTTCGTAGATATCGCCAGTACGATAGCCGGCCGCCAATACTTTTTTCACAGCAGCTTCGATGCGAACTGCCGCTGCTTCATTATCGAAACTATAACGCAACATCATGGCAACAGATAAAATAGTAGCAATTGGGTTGGCTAAGTTTTGACCTGCAATATCAGGTGCTGAACCGTGTGATGGCTCATACAAACCTTGCTTACTTGCATTGAGTGAAGCTGAAGCTAGCATGCCAATAGATCCTGTCAACATAGAAGCCTCATCAGACAAAATATCTCCAAAAATATTACCAGTCACCATCACGTCAAATTGTTTTGGGTTACGAATCAATTGCATGGCAGCGTTATCCACATACATATGGCTTAACTCTACTTCTGGGTATTCTTTTGCGACGTCAATGACGATTTCTTTCCAGAATTCAGTGGTTTCGAGCACATTGGCTTTATCAACTGAACATAGCTTTTTGCCACGTTTCATAGCAATGCCAAATGCAACATGTGCAATGCGGCGCACTTCTGATTCTTTATAAACCATGGTGTTAAAGCCTTCGCGCTCACCTTCATCATTGGTGCGCATCCCACGTGGTTGACCAAAATACACATCACCTGTTAATTCACGCACAATCATGATATCCAAACCCGCCACCACTTCTGGCTTCAAGGTAGATGCATTGGCTAACTCAGGGTAAAGCATCGCAGGACGTAAGTTTGCAAACAAACCTAAATCTTTACGAATAGCCAACAAGCCGCGTTCTGGGCGTAATGGGCGATCTAGGTTGTCATACTGCGGGCCACCAACTGCACCGAGCAATACCGCATCTGCTGCACGGCAAACTTTTTGCGTAAACTCTGGATAAGGATGGCCGTATTCATCATAAGCTTGACCACCTAATGGCGCTTCTGTGAATTCCATTTCCATGCCTTCGTTTTTTAATACGTCTAGCACTCGCAATGCTTGCTTAACGATCTCTGGGCCGATGCCATCACCGGGTAATACTGCAATTTTCATTGTCATTTTATATTCCTTATTTATGCTTTTCAGCGTGGGGTTACACCCCCGCCCTTGCCCTCCCCCTAGAAGGGTGAGGGAATTTAAATTCATTTAAATGCTATGTTTAGCCATTTTTGCGTGATTAAACCGTAGCGAGCAGTAGATAATCAAGGCGTACAGCGCACAGAAACCGGAATGTACAAATAGTACATGAGGATTTCGCGCACTGCACAACGCAGGGTATCTGCTGCGCAGTAGGTTAAATTATGCAAATAACCAAGGTTGTTGTTGCTGATGATTACTTTCAAACGCTCTAATTTTATCTTCGTGTGCCAAGGTCAAACCAATCTCATCTAAACCATTAAGCAAGTTATGTTTTGATGTCTCATTCACTTCAAAACTGAATGATTCGCCAGATGGGGTAGTCACCGTTTGTGAAGACAAGTCCACTTTTAAGGCATAGCCTTCCGTTGCTTCGCACTCTTTAAAGAGTTGTTCTACTTTTTCAGCACTAGCCACAATCGGCAAAATGCCATTTTTAAAGCAGTTGTTATAAAAAATATCAGCAAAGCTCGGTGCAATAATCACGCGGAAGCCATAATCGTCAATCGCCCATGGCGCATGCTCACGGCTAGAACCACAACCAAAGTTTTCACGTGCTAATAATACTTGTGCGCCTTTATAACGTGCTTGATTTAAAACAAAGCTTTCGTTTAATGGACGATTGGTACAATCCATATCTGGCTCACCATAATTGGTATAGCGCCACTCATCAAACAAGTAAGGACCAAAGCCAGTACGCTTGATAGATTTTAAAAACTGTTTAGGGATAATCGCGTCCGTATCCACGTTTGCGCGATCTAATGGGGCTGCTAACCCAGTAATTTGTGTAAATGCTTTCATGTTTTTATCTCCTCGCTTAAACGTTACGCACGTCTACAAAATGACCAGCAATCGCTGCTGCTGCTGCCATTGCAGGGCTGACTAAATGCGTACGGCCACCTGGGCCTTGACGGCCTTCGAAGTTACGATTTGAAGTAGATGCACAACGCTCGCCCGCGCTCAAACGGTCTGCGTTCATGGCTAAACACATAGAGCAACCTGGCTCACGCCACTCAAAACCCGCTTCAATAAAGATTTTATCTAAGCCCTCCTCTTCTGCTTGGCGTTTTACAATGCCAGAACCTGGCACCACCATGGCTACATCAATATTGCTCGCCACTTTTTTACCTTTAGCCACAACCGCCGCAGCGCGTAAGTCTTCAATGCGTGAGTTGGTGCAAGAACCAATAAACACCTTATCTAACTTAATATCAGTGATTGGCGTATTGGGTGTTAAGCCCATGTATTTCAATGCATTTTCGATACTCGTGCGCTTAGTTGCATCGGCTTCATTTACAGGATCAGGCACGGTTGCGCCAATCGGTAATACTTGCTCAGGCGAAGTACCCCAAGTGACTTGTGGCTGAATGTCGCCACCTTCTAATTCAATCACGGCATCAAAATCAGCATCTGCATCAGAATGTAAGGTGTTCCAATATTGCACGGCAGCATCCCATTGGTCTGCTTTTGGAGCATATTGCTTACCTCTTAAGTAAGCCGCTGTTTTCTCATCGGGTGCCATAATGCCAGCACGCGCACCCGCTTCAATCGCCATATTACAAATGGTCATACGGCCTTCCATGCTAAGGTCGCTAATCACATCACCTGCAAACTCAATCGCATAGCCAGTACCACCAGCCGTACCAGTAATACCAATCACCGCTAATGCCACGTCTTTAGCTGTAACACCAACACCAAGCTTGCCGTTCACTTTCACCAACATGCTTTTAGATTTTTTAGCCACCAAAGTTTGTGTGGCTAACACATGCTCAACCTCAGATGTACCAATACCATGTGCCAATGCACCAAAAGCGCCGTGGGTAGACGTATGGCTATCACCACACACCACTGTCATGCCTGGCAATGTTGTACCGTGCTCAGGGCCAATCACGTGAATAATGCCTTGGTTTTTATCTTTAAACGGAAAATACACCAAAGAGCCAAACTCTTTCATGTTTTTATCTAAGGTATCCACTTGCAACTTAGATACGGGATCTTCAATGCCTTTATCCCAATCCTTGGTTGGCGTATTGTGGTCAGGATTAGCCACAATCGAACTATTGCGCCAAGGCTTACGACCAGCCATACGCAAGCCTTCAAAAGCCTGTGGACTAGTCACTTCATGCACCAAGTGACGGTCAATATAAATCAAGCTAGTACCATCGGCATCTTGATGGACTAAGTGGGAATCCCACAATTTATCGTAAAGCGTTTTTCCAGCCATTACAGCTCCTTTTTCATTACTATTAATGTGATGTTAATAAGTCAATGGCGACATGATACCGACTATTTAATACCCTAACAAGAATATAGTTTATACTGGTATAAATATTAACAGTTTAAATAAAACATCATGCCAGAGAAAAAAATTGATACACGTCGAAAAGAGCTAGGCGAGTTCTTACAAGCGATTAGAAAACGTGGCTCTCCTGAAGAGTTTGGCTTTCCTGCTGGCGCAAGGCGCAGAACAAAGGGCTTAAGACGAGAAGAAGTTGCTCAATTAGCGAACATGAGCGCCACTTGGTATACCTGGGTAGAACAAGGCCGTGAGGTAAATATGTCGGCTGACGCTTTGATTCGCTTAGCGCAAGCATTGAAACTAACACGTACCGAGCGTGCATACTTATTTGAATTTGCTGGCCGACGCGATCCTCAAGGTCATATCCAAGAGGAGGACTTAGCCTCAAACACGCTCACCGCCCTCTTAAAGGATATTAAAGTGCCAGCTTATATTTTAGGTCGAACTTGGAATATCTTGGCTTGGAATCCAGAAGCAGAGAAATTATTTGGTGAATGGTTATCGCCAGACAACAATGTCGCACCCAATTTATTACGCTTAGTCTTTACCCATCCAAATGCAAAAACATTTGTAATCAACTGGGAAACCAGAAGTAAACGCTTAGTTGCAGAATTCAGAGCTGATTGCAGAAGTCGCTTAGAAGAACCTGAGCTACAAAGTTTGGTATTAGAATTATCGAAAACCAGTGCAGATTTTGATCAATTTTGGAAGCAGCATGATGTATTAGAACGGCAAGGTGGTTTACGTGAGTTTAATCACAGCAGTTTGGGCATGTTAGCCTATCAGCAAGTCACCATGCGCCCTGTCGATCAAGAGCAACTAAAATTAGTGATGCTTTCGCCAACCAAAAAGGCTAGAAACTAAATTGAGTCTCGCATTAGTTTATATTCAATCGCATCTTGAAGGGCAATCCAAGAAGCTTCAGTAATATCAGTAGAAACGCCAATGGTATTCCAACTGGTTTCAGCATCGGAAGATTCAATCATCACGCGCACTTTTGCCGCTGTTGCTAAGTTTGAATCTAATACGCGTACTTTATAGTCAGTCAACTTCATTTCTTTAATGGCTGGGTAAGTATCACGCAAAGCATTGCGCATTGCCTTATCCAAAGCGTCAACAGGGCCATCACCTTCTGCGGCTGCATCAACAACATGGCCATTGATTAAGAATGACACTTCCGCCTTGGAGCTAATGCCATTTTCGGAAGGTTCTTTGATACTAATATTGTAGCCTTGCAGTGAAAAATAAGTTTGGCTTTTACCTAATAGTTTACGGACACGTACATCAAAAGAATCTTCTGAATTTTCAAACTGATAACCTTCATGTTCAAGCTCTTTTAACTGTTCCAAAACGCGTTTGGTATCTGCAGATTCTTTGGTCAGTTCAGGGTCAATTGATTGCAGCTTTGCTAATAATGCGCTTCTACCAGCCACTTCTGACACTAAGGTATGGCGTTCGTTACCTACTTGAGTAGGTTCGATATGTTCATACGAGACAGGATTTTTATTCACCGCATCAATATGCATGCCGCCTTTATGTGAAAATGCGTCACCGCCGACATAAGGCGCCTTTTCATTAAATGGCACGCCTGCAATTTCATTTACAAACTTAGAAACACTGGTTAAGTGTTGCATTTGCGTAACAGGAATACAATCCATGCCCAGTTTGAGTTGTACGTTCGGAATAATAGAGCTTAAATTCGCATTACCACAACGTTCACCGATACCGTTTATCGTGCCTTGCACTTGCACAGCGCCCGCTTTTACCGCAGCAATCGAATTAGCAACCGCCATTTCGCAGTCATTATGACAATGAATGCCAACTTCGGTATCAAAGCTTTCAATCACTTTTTGCGTTAATTGAAAAATCTCTTCAGGAAAAGTGCCGCCATTGGTATCACATATACACAACACATCTGCACCCGCATCTGCAGCCGCTTTTAACGTTTGCATTGCATAATCAGGATTGGCTTTATAGCCGTCAAAGAAATGTTCTGCATCAAAGACGACTTCTTTGCCCTGTTGCTTTAGATAAGCAATAGTATCGCCAATCATGGCTAGGTTTTCGTCTAATGTAGTGCGTAAAATATCAGTTACTTGATAATCCCAGCTTTTACCAAAGATGGCGACAGCTTGTGTATTAGCACTGAGCAATGATTTTAAATTGCGGTCATCTTCAACTTTAATGCCAATTTTACGCGTACTACCAAAAGCAATGACTTTGGCATGTTTTAGCTTTAACGTAGCGACTCGCTCAAAAAATTCCAAATCTTTTGGATTAGAGCCAGGATTTCCTGCTTCGATATAGCCAACACCTAGTTCATCAAGCTTTTTAACTACTTTTAGCTTATCTTCAACCGTAAACGAAACACCCTGCGCTTGTGCTCCATCGCGCAGGGTTGAATCGTAAGCAATAACTTTATTTTTTTGCATTATTTGTTGATTGGGCTATTTATTGATTGGACGTAGTTTTGCCGCAATACGCATACGCAATGCGTTTAATTTAATAAAGCCTTCTGCATCTTTGTGATCATATGCACCTGCATCATCTTCAAATGTCGCAATGTTAGGATCAAACAATGAATCTGTTTTACTATCACGACCAACCACAGACACGCTACCTTTATACAATTTAACGCGCACCCAGCCGTTAACATGCACTTGGGTATGGTCAATCAGCGTTTGCAAAGCAATACGCTCAGGGCTCCACCAGTAACCGTTATAAATTAAACTCGCATAACGTGGCATTAGGTCATCTTTTAAATGCGCAACTTCGCGATCTAAAGTCACACTCTCAATGCCGCGATGCGCTTTCATCATAATGGTGCCGCCCGGCGTTTCGTAACAGCCACGCGCTTTCATACCAACATAGCGATTCTCTACTAAATCTAAGCGGCCGATACCATGCTTGCCGCCAACACGATTTAATTCAGCCAAGATTTCGTGTGCTTTCATCGCTTTGCCATTTAACGCAACGATGTCGCCTTGTTTATATTCAATATCCAAATACTCAGGCTCATTCGGCGCTTGCTCTGGGCTAACGCTCCAACGCCACATACTTTCCTCAGCTTCTGCCGCTGGATCTTCTAAATGACGGCCTTCGTAGGAAATATGCAATAAGTTGGCATCCATCGAATATGGACTCCCGCCTTGCTTGTGCTTCATATCAACAGCAATACCATGTTTTTCTGCGTAAGCCATCAATTTTTCACGACTTAATAAATCCCACTCACGCCATGGCGCAATGATTTTAATCTCTGGATTAAGCGCATAAGCACCCAATTCAAAACGTACTTGATCGTTGCCTTTACCTGTTGCACCATGTGAAATCGCATCGGCATTGGTTTCTTTAACAATTTCAATCAGACGTTTAGAAATAAGCGGGCGAGCAATCGAAGTGCCTAATAAATACTCACCTTCGTAAATGGTATTAGCTCTGAACATTGGGAACACAAAATCACGCACGAACTCTTCGCGCAAGTCATCAATGTAAATATCTTTCACACCTGCCGCTTTGGCTTTAGCACGCGCTGGCTCTAACTCTTCACCCTGACCTAAATCAGCGGTAAATGTGACAACTTCGGCTTGATAGGTATCTTGCAACCACTTCAAAATTACGGAGGTATCTAAACCACCAGAGTAAGCCAGGACTACTTTCTTAACATCGCTCATTATTTCACTTTTCCTAATAATAAATATTCCATCAACGCTTTTTGCACATGCAAGCGGTTCTCAGCCTCTTGCCACACCACAGAGTTAGGGCCATCAATCACATCAGCGCTCACTTCTTCGCCGCGGTGAGCAGGCAAACAATGCATAAACAACGCATCTGGCTTTGCTACTTTCATCATGTCTGCATCAACTTGCCAATCGGCAAAGTCTTTGCGACGCTCTTCATTTTCCGCTTCAAAACCCATGCTGGTCCATACATCCGTGGTCACTAAGTCTGCGCCTTTTGCCGCATCCATTGGGTCTTTAAACTCTTCAAAGTGGTCTGTGCCATACAAATTGGCACGCTCTGGCTCTACTTCATACCCAGGCGGCGTTGACACATGCATATTAAAATCAAGCACTTCTGCCGCTTGCAACCAGGTGTTGCACATATTGTTAGAGTCACCAATCCAAGTCACCGTTTTGCCTTTAATCGAACCTCTATGCTCAATATAGGTGAAAATATCCGCCAAGATTTGGCATGGATGATACTCATTGGTTAAGCCATTAATCACTGGTACGCGTGAGTTAGCAGCAAAACGCTCGATAATGCTTTGCTCATAAGTACGAATCATGACTAAGTCACTCATACGAGAAATGACTTGCGCAGCATCTTCCACAGGCTCACCACGACCTAATTGTGAGTCGCGCGTGTTTAAGTAAATCGCTGCACCGCCCAATTGATGCATACCCGCCTCAAACGACAAGCGCGTTCTAGTGCTGGCTTTTTCAAAAATCATGACCAAAGTGCGGTCTTCTAAAGGCCAATATTTTTTGTAGCCCTTGAACTGCGATTTAATCCAAGCAGCACGCTCAAATATATAATTAATCTCATCACCACTGAGATCATTAAATTGCAAAAAGTGTTTAATACTCATAACGGTTTACTATTCTTAATTTAAGCAGCTTTTAAAAAATGGTCGACAACAGACACTAAGCGGTTAACGAGCTCTTGCGCCTCTTCTTGCGTAATAATGAGCGCCGGCAATAAGCGAATCACTTTGTCTGCCGTCACATTAATCAATAATTTATTCGCCAATGCTATTTTCACTAATTCGGCACAAGGTCTATCCAACTCAATCCCAATCATTAAACCCGCATGACGAATATTGACGATAGCGGCGTTACCTTTAAACGCTTCAGCAAATTGTTGATGGATAAAATCACCCATGGCTTCTGCGTTTTCGCGTAATTTTTCTTGCTCAATAATTGCTAATGTTGCCAGTCCAGCGCTCATCGCAAATGGATTGCCACCAAAAGTCGAGCCATGCTTACCTGGAGTAAACACTTCTGCCGCTTTACCTTTGGCTACGCATGCGCCAATTGGCACGCCAGAGCCTAAGCCTTTTGCTAGAGACATCACGTCTGGCATCACGCCAGTATGTTGAAATGCAAACCAAGTGCCTGTGCGTCCAATACCGCTTTGCACTTCATCCAGCATGAGCAACCAATCATTATCATCGCAAATTTGACGTAGCGCTTCAAAGTACGCTTTCATATCCGCAGGAATGTGAATACCGCCCTCGCCTTGTACAGGCTCAACTAAGATGGCTACTACGTTATTTTTACGCGCCGCAACTTGTTTCACTGCCTCAATATCATCAAATGGCACGCGTACAAAACCACTCACTAGCGGCTCAAAACCTGCTTGCACTTTGCGACTTCCAGTTGCAGACAATGTCGCCAACGTCCGTCCGTGAAATGACTTATCCATCACAATAATTTCTGGGTTCGTGATGCCTTTATTGTGTGCATACAAGCGTGCCAATTTAATCTGCGCTTCGTTGGCCTCACAGCCAGAGTTACAGAAAAAGACATTATCCATGCCTGAAATAGCGGCAATTTTATCGGCTAACTGCGCTTGTTCCGCAATTTGATACACGTTTGAAACATGCATCAAAGTAGAAGCTTGCGCACTAATCGCTTTGACAAATTCAGGATGTGAGTGACCTAAACCAGTCACTGCAATACCAGCAAGCGCATCAAGATATTTTTCGCCATGGTCATCCCATAACCATAAGCCCTGACCTCTTGTAAAGGTGACAGGCAATCTGCCATATGTATTCATTACGTGTTGCGACATAAATTTCCAATAACGCTAAAAAATAAAAAACAATGCTTAAGAGAAGCATTGCATCTAAAGTTACTTAAAGAGAAAACATGTTCTATAAAAACAAAAACGGCGGCTAAGGCCGCCGTTACAGCTTCACCTAAGCTACCAATTCATTAATACTAATCGAATACATTCACTCACAACAACCAATATTAAGAAGGTCGACAAAGCTATTGCAAACAGCTTTTTGCGGTCTAAACGCTCTGCTGTTTTTGCGCCGTTAGATTGATAACCTTTAGATGATAGTGATTTTTTCATGGTGCATCCTAAAAAATTAGCTTTTCAGTTCTAATAAGAGTAAAGCAAAAGTCTATTTTATGCAAGATTTCAAGCGAGAATCCATGGCTTTTGTAAGCATTTTTTACATTCAAAATGCTTTTCAACATATCGCTAGCCGCCTGTTAAAATAACGAATCTAGATTGTCTCTTTTTACTACATACATATACTTCATCGCAAACGCCCTATATGACAAACAAAAAAACCTCTCAAACCACACGATATGGCAGCCTGTGGATGCTAGTTGCGGCATTAGGTTTTGCAACAATGGGGGCACTTGTTAAAGTTGGCTCTGCTAAATTTTCCAGTGCAGAACTGGTGTTTTATCGCTCTTTATTTGGCTTTTTACTAATATTCACGCTAATTCGCATCAAACGTCTACCCATCAAAACACCCCACCTAAATAAACAACTGGCGCGCGCACTGATTGGCTTTGTGGCACTACTGATGTTTTTCTATGCAATCAGCCACTTACCGTTAGCAACTGCTATCACACTCAACTACACATCACCACTTTTTTTAGCCGCATTCATGCCTTTTATGCTACTTGAGCGGCCTAAAAAAATCCTTTATCTAGCCATTTTAATGAGTTTTATTGGCATCATTCTATTATTGAAACCAAGCTTTGCTAGAGAAGATTTACTAGCTGGTATTGTCGGCCTTTGTTCTGGCATCGGGGCAGGATTAGCCTATGTGCACGTTAAGCAACTTGGGAACTTGCATGAGCCCGATTGGCGCACGGTGTTTTACTTCACGCTCATTTCAACCATTGGTGCAGGTATTTGGATGTTATTTGATCAAGTTTCTGTCGTTACATGGCATGACTTACCCATTTTGCTAGGCTTAGCGGGATCTGCAACTCTCGCGCAACTTGCACTCACGCGCGCATACCGCACAGGCAAAACGCTCACAGTTGCCAGTCTTAGTTATGCGACGGTTGTGATTTCTAGCTTGTTTGGCATTCTGTTTTGGGCTGAACATTTATCCGCATCAGAATGGCTAGCCATTGGCCTGATTATGATTGGTGGTGTACTGAGCACATACAGCGCACAACAGGCTGAGCCCATTGTGGCTGAAAATCCTGATCATTAAAATCGGTTTAAATTTAGTAAGCTATTTGATTTAATTAATCAATCGATTAAGGATCAATCAAACCACTACGCATCGCAATCAAAGCAATCTCTGCTGAATTACTTGCATTTAATTTTTGCTTAATATTATATAAATGTGTACCGACTGTACGCGGGCTCAAAAACAAAGTTTCTGCAATTTCATTCGTCGTTTTGCCTTTAGCTAACGACATAAACACTTCAAATTCACGTTCACTCAGAACATCAACTGGGTTTTGTGTACCTGATAACTGTTGAATCGCCATTTGTTGCGCTACGCTGGCTTCAATATATTTTTTACCTGACGCTACAGCGCGAATGGCTTTAATCAACTCTTCAGCGGCGCTACGCTTTGTCACATAACCCATTGCGCCAGCGTTCAATACACGCTTAGGATGCACAGAGTCTTCATGTGCAGAAAGCACTAAAATCTTGGCTGAGGAGTCTTTGGTTAAAATGCGCTCAATTGCTTCCATGCCGCCCATGCCAGGCATCGTAATATCCATCACAATCACATTGGGCTTATGCTCAACATAAAATTTAATCGCTTCCTCGCCACTTTCTGCTTCGGCAATCACTTTAATGTCATCAGAAGTCTCTAACAGCATTTTAAAGCCCATGCGTACCACTGCATGGTCATCCACCAACATTACATTTATCTGGCTCATTCTTGTGTCCCTATTTTTACCACATTTGGTATTTTTATAATAATTTCCGTGCCATTACCTAGTTCAGATTCCACACTAAAACGACCATGCAAACCCTGAACCCGTTCTCTTATCCCTAACAAACCAAAATGATTGGTTTGATCAACTGCATGAATATCCATGCCTTTGCCATTATCTTTAATCACTAATTCCAGCGCATTTTCGTCATTCAATTTCAAATTAATGTCTAAGGTAGTTGCTTGCGCATGCTTAATTGCATTATTAATCGATTCTTGGATCATTCGATAGAGATTGATATTTAAAGTTTCACCTAACACCTCTAAATTGCCAGTCAAATTTAAGCGCACTTGCAAATACTGGTGCTGTTCTTGCAACGAGTTAACTAAATCTTTTAACGTTTCTGGCAGTCCTAAATTATCTAAAGAACCTGGTCTTAATTGCTTAATAATGTTGTGCATGCCATCGTAAATATGATTTGCCGCTGCCACAATCGTTTGCGCACTCGCCTCGACTTCTGGCGCTTTTTCTTTGGTTTTGCTGGCAATCGCCACTGCGAACGTTTTAATCGCTGTCACATATTGCCCAAGCTCATCGTGCAACTCTCTGGCCAAACTGCGGCGTTCTTCTTCAATATGTTTTTGGATGAGGTGGGTTACTTGACGGCTTTCTTCCAACTCGCGCTCTACCGCTAATGACTCTGCCATCCTGTTAAGACTGTGCCCGATCTTCTCAAACTCTGGCGATTTAAAGTGTGGCAAACGCGCCCTTAAGTCACCCTGCTCTAATTGATTGATTGTTTTTAAGATGGGTTGTAATGGCTTAAGTAAACTGCCCAGCACCCAGTAAACACCAGCATTGAGCGCTATAAAAAATCCCAACCAAATCCAAAAAAGCTTTTGTAATTTAGCCCAAGATTCACGTATGGTGCCGCTGGGATTAGGCCTTACCTCTAATCTGCCTAATTTACTTAACCTAATAAATCGCACAACTGGCTCAGCTTTTGGATCTAGCAGGTCATTAAACCATTTTGGTGGTTTTACATCTGATCGATATTCTGGCGTTGGTGATTTATAAATCACTTGATTGCTGTAATCATACAAATAAATTTCATTACTTCTTACGCGGCCAAGCTGCTCTAAAAAGCGCTTCATCACGCCATTGGAATAGCCAAAATCTAAACTATTGCTAGCACTTAAAATAACCGCATCCAGCAACTGAGTAGTGACATGGGTAGCGGCTTCCACGCTCTCCTGCGTTGCTGATTTAGCCGATTTAATTAATATAAAACCAACTGCCAACATGAACAGCAGCATGAGTAAAGTAATGATTAAGTTTAAGCGGAGTCGTAAGCTCATTGTTTTATCTAAAAATTGCAATCAAAAAAGTTGATATGAGAATCTAACATGTGTAGAGTTTAGCAACCTTAATAAATTTGAAATATAGTGGTATTCATGAGTTTACAAACTGATTTCATCTGCTCAGCCGCCCTGACTATACAGTCGGCTATTATTTCACACAAACCTGAAATAGAGACACTTGATCAAGCGATTGGTGATGGCGATCATTACATTAATGTGTTGCGTGGCGCAGAAGCCATTGCCAATATGACCGATGAATTAGCATCGCTGACACCCGACGAAGCATTGAATAAAATCGCCATGAAATTACTCAGCACCGTTGGCGGTGCTGCAGGCCCTTTATTCGCCAGCTTATTCATGGGCATGGCAAAAGTCGCAAAACATAATGGTGCGAATACCACATTAGACATTGCCGCTGCTTTTGCAGGCGGTGTGCAAGAATTGATTAAACGTGGCAAAGGCAAAGTGGGCGAAAAAACCATGTTAGATGTATTGGTGCCTGTTGCGCATACTTTTATTTTTAGCGCGATTGAAAACAAAAGTACGACCGACATCTGCGCCGACATCAAAACCGCCGCCGATAAAGGATTGGAATCAACGCGTGATTTAATTGCCACCAGAGGACGTGCGGCTGGCTTGGGTGAACGCTCTAAAGGTCATTTAGATGCTGGTGCAAAAAGTTGCCAAGTGATGATTAATGAAATTTGTGACTTAATATTAAAATCAAATACTTAATATATTTATTTAAAGTAAAATATCAATATGAAAAAGTTTGTAAATGACGTCAATAATATGCTCACTGAGAGCTTATCTGGCTTTGCAAAAGCCCATAATGATTTGGTGTCATTACACTTGGAACCAAATTATCTAACTCGAAAAAACAAGGCAAAAAATAAGGTTGTCATCGTCTCGGGTGGCGGCGCTGGTCACGAGCCATTGCACGCAGGCTTTATCGGCAAGGGCATGTTAGATGCTGCTTGCCCAGGCCAAGTATTTACCTCGCCAACACCCGATCAAATGATAGCTGCGGCTGAGGCGGTACATGCAGATAAAGGCGTATTATTTATCGTCAAAAACTATGCGGGCGATGTAATGAACTTTGAAATGGCCGCAGAAATGTTGCCTTTCGAAAACGCCACTGTACTGACTAGCGATGATTGTGCGGTGATTAATAGTACCTTTACTGATGGAAGACGCGGCGTTGCTGGTACAGTGATTGTGGAAAAATGTGTGGGCAGCATCGCAGAAACTGGCGCAGACTTGCAAACCTGCAAAGCCTTAGGTGACAAAATTAATGCGCAAACAGCAAGTATCGGCGTTGCATTAACAAGTTGTACCGTGCCTGCTGCAGGCAAACCCACTTTTGAGATTAGTGAAACAGAAATTGAAATGGGCATTGGTATTCACGGCGAACCAGGTCGCAAGCGTGAAACCATGCGCGAAGCAGATGCGATGGTTAACGGTATGATTGATGCCATTATTGCTGATTTACAACCTAAAAAAGACACAGAAATTCTATTATTGGTCAATGGTCTAGGCGCAACACCATTGATGGAGCTCTATTTAATTTATAACACGGCTGAGAAATTGCTCACTGAGCATGGACTAACCATTGCACGGTCTTTAGTTGGCAATTACACCACCGCAATTGACATGACTGGCGCCTCGATTACCGTCTGCGTGTTAGATGATGAAATCAAACAGCATTGGGATAGCCCTGTGAATACTGCTGGGCTTAGATGGGGCGTTTAGATTTAGAAAGTTAGTTGTTTTAAAAAAATAATTTAAATTTCAAAACAAAGCTAGGCTGCAAATACACTTTTCCAGAGTTTAACCACAGCCTTCGCATGCATTTCCAATTGTTTATATTCCACTTTAGCTTGCATATCGCCCTGCAATCTTGAAGCGTGTTGCAAACGGCGAAACTCTCTATACGCATCGCCCACTTGTTGCGCAGTATCAGCATCAATAATCTCTAATGTTGCCAATTGATTAAGCAACGCAATATTGCCTAAGTTTTGCGTTAGCACCTCATGTTGCGCGGCATGCGCTAACACCAAATATTGCACAATAAATTCGACATCAATAATGCCGCCCGCGCTCTGTTTTAAGTCGAATAAATCGGCGTTGAGCTTCTGCGCCTGCCGCATTTTTTCGCGCATTTCCACCACATCAACACTTAACTTTTTGGCATCACGCGCTTGTTGCATGATTTGTTGACGAGTCTTAGCAAAATCTTCCCCGATTTGTTTGTCACCCGCAACAAAACGCGCCCTCGTTAACGCTTGATGTTCCCAAACCCATGCACGTTTTTGTTGATAATCTTTGAAAGCTTGGGTTGAACTGACCAGCAAACCACTATTGCCATCTGGCCTTAATTGCAAATCAATTTCATATAAAATACCTGCTGCCGTTAAGCTATTAAACCAATTGTTAATGCGTTGCGCAAAGCGTGCATAAATGCCGCTCACATCTGGTGCGGCGTCATCGTATAAGAAAATCACATCTAAATCAGAGGCATAGCCAAGCTCTTTGCCACCCAATTTACCGTAACCAATCACAGCAAACTTAGGCACTTCTATATGTTTATATTTAAACGATTGCCAGATAGTCGGAATGGTTACATCGACAATCATTTCAGCTAAAGCACTCAAATAATCAGACAAGGTTTCTAATGGCAATTGTCCTGCAATATCTTGTGCAGCAAACCGAAAAACCGCTGCATGCTGGAAACGACGCATCGCATCCATTTGCTGCTCGGTATCGCCAGCTAAACTTTTCATCATTTCAGTCAGCTCAAGTTGCAAGGCAGAAAAATCTGGCGCGGCATACAAAGTGGCTTCATCTAACAATTCATCTAACACAATAGGATGTTGAATGAGGTATTGCGCACACCAAGCGCTAGCGCCACACAAGCGCACCACTAATGCCAATGCACTGGGAAACTCGGCCATCAGCGCCAAATAACTGGCGCGACGACAAACAGCATCAATCAAATCAATCGTTCGCATCAGCGCAATATCGGGATTAGCGTCGCGGCTAGCTATTGCAATCAATATAGGCAATAAGCGATTAAAACGTTGTCGGCTCAGTTCAGGTAACTGCTTGTATTTATGACCTTGATGTAAATGCTGCACTTGCTTTAATACATCTGGCGCCTTGGCAAATCCCAACTGCGCTAATTGCGCAACACTTTCATCATCAGTTAACTGCCCTTCCCAAATCATTTGCGCCGTTGCAATTGCGTCATCGACATCACCACTCTTTTCAGCGTCAACAATACTAAACGTCTGATCAAACTGAACTTGCACAACATCACGATGCTGATTTAACACCTCCATAAATGCTTGCCAGTTGGCAAAACCCATCGCATGCGCAATACGCTGCTGCCCATCTTCTTGTTTGGGCAAATCTTGCGTTTGCGCATCTTCCACATACATTAATCGATGTTCTAAATTGCGTAAAAATACATAGGCTTCGC
The DNA here is from genome assembly GCA_022599515.1 of Betaproteobacteria bacterium. Classification (GTDB taxonomy): domain Bacteria; phylum Pseudomonadota; class Gammaproteobacteria; order Burkholderiales; family Methylophilaceae. The sequence continues at coordinate 6,850 of JAHZMC010000082.1, read as the reverse complement.
GCAAAGCACTCACCACTTCTGGTGGTAATAACTGCTTTTCTTTTAATAAATCCAATACCTGCAAAGTCGGTCGAATTTGCAAACTGGTATCTTGTCCCCCACGAATCAATTGGAATACTTGTGCGATAAATTCAATCTCGCGTATACCACCCCGCCCCAGCTTGATATTGTCTTTACCACCCGTCGTTTTAGCGCTGCGCACATTGACTTCGCGTTGAATCTGCACCTTCAAATCACGCATACTCGCCAGCGCGCCATAGTCTAAATATTTACGATAAACAAACGGCTTAAGCAACGTAGTTACCGTGTCGCCACTTGTTATTTCACGGCCTTTAATCCATGCGTAGCGCTCCCATTCACGGCCATTATTTTGATAATAACTTTCTAATGCATCCAAATTAGAAACCAGCACGCCTTCGCTACCAAAGGGACGTAAGCGCATATCAACACGGAACACAAAACCGTCTTCGCTCACCTCGTCTAATACGGCAATAAACTGCTTACCTAACTTAACAAAGAAATCTTGATTGCTAATACTATTTTCGCCATCCGTTTCCCCCTCTTGCGCATAAGCAAAAATCAAATCAATATCGGACGAAACATTCAGCTCTGCTCCGCCAAGCTTGCCCATGCCAACCACTAACAATGTTTGCAAACTACCATCAGCCGCAACTGGCTGACCATAGACTGCAACTTGCCATGCATGAAGTTGATTGACCGTGACATTAATTGCAAAATCAGCAAAATCGCTGATGGTTTTTACCACCTCAGCAAAATCTGCCAATCCATTTAAATCGCGCAAGATAATACGTGCCATTACTCGCTGTCTTAACTGGCGCAAAGATTTTTTTAAGCTTTTTTCATCATTAATTTCTTCTGCATCAAGAAAACGTTGCATTTCATCTAATTGATAGGAAACATCAAGGTTTTGTAGCAAATCTTCAAGCAGTTCCTTATCTGTAGATAAAAGCCGCGTTAAAAACGGACTACAGCTTTCAATCTTATCTAAATAAGTTTTATGTAAAGTATTGATTGTGGCGCCATTGGCTAATGTTAATGGTATTGACATACTATTTTTGGGGTAATATCTTAATTAATTATTTATATAAAAATACAATTACATATCATTTAGTTTAGGGGAGTTTAGCATGTCCATTGAGTCAGTAATGCACGAAAATCGCATCTTTGAGCCTTCAGAAGCGTTTAAACAACAAGCTGCTGTCGGCAGCATGCAAGCCTATCAAGCACTATGTAAAGAAGCTGAAAGCGACTATGAAGATTTTTGGGCAAAGCTGGCGCATGAATTATTGGTGTGGCACAAACCGTTCACTAAAACGCTCAATGAAGAAAATGCTCCCTTTTATAAATGGTTTGAAGATGGCGAATTGAATGTTTCTGCCAATTGCTTAGATAAGCATTTATCCACCATTCCAAACAAAACAGCGATTATTTTTGAAGCCGATAGTGGCGATGTTAAAACGGTTACTTACAAACAGCTTTATCACCAAGTTTGCCAGTTTGCTAATGGTTTAAAAACGCTGAATCTAACTGTGGGCGATCGCGTGATTATCTATTTGCCTATGGGTATCGAAGCCGTTGTTGCCATGCAAGCCTGCGCACGTTTAGGTTTAATTCACTCTGTGGTATTTGGTGGCTTTTCTGCTAAAAGCTTAAACGAACGCATTATTGATGCAGGTGCGGCGGCTGTGATTACGGCTGATGGTCAATATCGCGGCGGTAAAACCTTACCACTTAAATCAGCGGTTGATGAAGGACTTGCAATGGGTGGTTGCGACAGCGTGAACAATGTTGTTGTGTTGAAAAAAACAGGCATGGATATCACATGGAATGCCAAAGACTTGTGGTGGGATGATTTAATCGCAGGTCAATCGGATGCGTGTGAACCAGTCATGGTTAATGCAGAACATCCCTTGTTTATCTTGTATACATCAGGTTCTACAGGTACGCCAAAAGGCGTGCAGCATAGTTCTGCTGGTTATTTACTACACGCGCTCAATACCACGCGTTGGACCTTTGACGTTAAAGCAGACGATGTGTATTGGTGTACAGCAGATGTCGGCTGGATTACAGGCCACACCTATGTGACTTATGGCCCATTAGCATTAGGCGCAACGCAAATAGTGTTTGAAGGCATTCCAACTTACCCTGATGCTGGTCGCTTTTGGCAAATGGTAGAAAAACACAAAGTGTCTATTTTCTATACCGCACCAACCGCTATTCGCTCATTAATCAAAGCAGGTGAAACCAATCCAGCGACGCATCCAAGCAAGTTTGATTTATCAAGTTTGCGCTTATTAGGTACCGTGGGCGAACCCATTAACCCAGAAGCATGGATGTGGTATTACCAAGAAATCGGCGGCAGCAACTGCCCTATCGTTGATACCTTTTGGCAAACAGAAACTGGCGGTCACGTCATCACGCCGCTACCAGGTGCAACGCCATTAGTGCCAGGTTCATGCACGCTGCCATTCCCAGGTATTGCTATTGATGTGGTCGATGAAACCGGTCATGATGTACCGTGGGGCGAAGGCGGTTTATTAGTGATAAAAAAGCCATGGCCATCCATGATACGCACGATTTACAACGATCCAGAACGTTTTAAAGCATCTTACTTTCCTGCAGAACTCGGCGGCAAACTTTACTTAGCAGGCGATGGCGCCATCCGTGATAAAGAAACAGGTAACTTCACTATTATGGGCCGTATTGATGACGTGCTCAACGTATCAGGTCATCGCCTAGGCACAATGGAAATTGAGTCCGCCCTCGTTGCGCATGAGTTAGTTGCAGAAGCTGCTGTAGTTGGCAAACCAGACGATATTAAAGGCGAATCTATCGTGGCTTACGTCGTACTCAAAGGCGAACGCCCTAGTGGTGAAAAAGCCAAAGAAATCGTGATGGAACTCCGCAACTGGGTCGGTAAAGACATTGGGCCTATTGCCAAACCAAGTGAAATCCGTTTTGGGGATAATTTACCTAAAACTAGAAGCGGCAAGATTATGCGCCGGTTATTGCGTAGCTTAGCTAAAGGTGAGGAGATTACTTCTGATATTTCTACTTTAGAAAATCCTGCGATTTTGGAGCAGTTGAAAGAAGTGATAAACTAAGCTTAAGCTTTAAAATTTCAATCACACTTTCACTTTAAGAGCTATCTCACTAAAGGCATCATTGCCACCGACAAATGGTGGCGATAATGTAGAAATTATGAACATACCGCAAAGCGAGCTTGATGAGGTTTACCAAGCAATTTTATCTCGTCCTGACTATTTTGAACCACCTTATGTAATAGACGCATACGAAAATTATGGTCTTAACGTTATCCCAGATGCATTCAGCAAAGATGTAATCCTGCTTATTCAACAAGCGCTATTAACACAGACGCCTTTTTCAGTTATACGCATCGGTGACGGGGAAGCAAACTTACTTTCGTATTCCGCTTACCCAACAACCCCGCATTTAAACTAACATGTGATTAAAGTGGCAATTGCTTCACAAGCAGATCGATTTAATGTAGATCCAACCTGGATGCTTATTCTAAAAGACTTGATGATAGGAACTCTGTTACAGGCAGATATTATAGGCGTTGTTGTGCTTTGGCGAACTGGCCAACGTAAAGCGGAAGATGTCGCGCAAGACTTCTTAAAACATCCAAGAGCTTTTTCTGGTCATTGGAGAGCAATAGACTTTATGTTGCATTTAGCCAGCAGTGGGGCTTTTAATAATAAAACAATCGCTTCTGCACATTTATATTTTTCAGTGTTAGAACATTTACATGACATTCTTTTACACGCAAAAAAAGTTTTTATCCTATCGAGTAGAAAGCCAGTTGCAGACGAACTTGCGCGACGCTACCCTGACATTAGGTTTGAATATATTAGCGTTGGATTGCCTGATGAGAAACCGCTATCTGACAAGCCTGATTTTCTTTCAGCCACCTACTCCATGCTACCTGATGACATGTCAGGATCATTAAGTTTGATTGGAGCTGGCACTTGGGCTGAAATTTATTGCACTTGGATTAAGCAGAAAGGCGGAGTGGCTGTTGATATAGGAAGTGGTTTTGATTTGTTGGACGGAAGAACAACTCGTCCAATACATAAAAAACTTGAATTAGATAAAACACACCAATATTCTTTGTAACAACTTTAATAATAAGAGATATAACACAACAAAATACTCTTTAACATCGAAGCAAGCGTAAAGCCTATTGCAGCCTATGTAGGGTGGGCAGTTTCTGCCCACGCGTTAGTTTTATGTCGATAATTGTAACGCGTGGGTAACTAGTTACCCACCCTACTAAATTCTGTTATTTGCATTCAGGCTTTTTGCCCGCATTCAAACTGATGATGTTGCTTGCAATCTCTTCAGCAAGCGTATCAACGATTGCTTGATAGCCTGACACCAAGGCTTCCATGCCTTGCGCTACATTTTTGTTAATCAACGCTCGTAAGGCGTACCCGCTTGCGGTAAGGCGTATGTGCTGGTTCCTATCTCAATAATTGTAGCGCATGCTGGATCGCCGCGCTGCGCTCGCGATGACGGGTTGGCTAATGTTTTAGGTTGACTATACTTTGATTAAGCGCTTGCTTCAAAAAGTGAATAATCAACGACTGTCTTTGCGAGGAGCAAAGTGACGAAGCAATCTAGGCGAGTTTAGGAAGGCTTCTTAATGGTGATTAAACAGGTAAAATGTGATTTTATTTAATCATTAGAAATGAATCTACGATGTCGAACAATATTGCACCACAAGAGTATTTATTTATCGCTGAGGGTTGCTATATCACCGAACTATCTAATACGCCCGCAGACCCTGATGTTTCCATCGCCAAAGCGCGCGTTGAACCTAATGTGACGACTACTTGGCATCGATTGGATGGCGTGACGGAGCGATACTGTATTTTAGAAGGCATTGGTATTGTGGAGATTGGTGATGAGCCTGCTAAAGAAGTCATGGCTGGTGATGTAATCATTATTCCGCCAATGGTAAGACAAAGAATTAGCAATCGTGGCAAAACGGATTTAATTTTTCTGGCGATTTGTAATCCGCGTTTTACCCCTGAATGTTATGAATCTTTAGTTTAATTAAGAAAATAATGTATTAATGTTGTGAGAAAATAAGCCTTCTCGTATTCACTACTAATCGTTGGAAAATCATGACAGCAACAAGTAATATCGCATTAAAAGTCCCTTTTAAAGAAAAAGACGAAGCAAAATCATTAGGCGCACGTTGGAACCCAGATGGTAAACATTGGTATGTGCCAGAAGGTGTAGATGCTGCGCCATTTGAAAAGTGGATGGATGGCGCGGCGCCAACCATGACAACAAAAACGCCAACGCCTGCAACGCCTAAATCGAGCAACCATACAACCAACAATGCAAGCCAAGCAAAAAGCAGCTTACCAGCAAATGTCGATATGGATGACATTAATGCCATGCTGCGCGACGCTTATGAAATAGGTGATGACGACTAGATGCACATGGGCTAATGGCTCGCCATTGGAAATCCATTACCATGACACAGAATGGGGTGTGCCTGTTCACAATGACCGCTTGTTGTTTGAGGCGTTAACATTAGAAGGCGCGCAAGCAGGGTTAAGTTGGGCAACCATCCTAAAAAAGCGTGAGGGCTATCGATTCGCTTTTGATGATTTTGATATTAAAAAAGTTGCCCAATACTCAGCAGATAAAATTGAGTTACTGCTGCAAAATCCTGCCATTATCCGCAACAAACTAAAGGTTAATGCGACTGTTATCAATGCGCAACGCATTCTGGCCATGCAAGCAGAATATGGCAGTTTTGATACTTTTATTTGGTCATTCGTAGAGGGTAAGCCAATCAATAATCAATGGCAACAGCATGGTGACATTCCTGCTACTTCTAGCCAATCTGACGCAATGAGCAAAGCGCTAAAAAAACAGGGCTTTAAGTTTATCGGCTCAACAACTTGTTATGCCTTTATGCAGGCAACTGGCATGGTTAACGACCATGTCGTTAGTTGCTTCAGGCATCAACAGTGTTAGTATCATAACGCTTTTGCACACTCGCATCATTTAATAAAAGCAACATATCCTCACTCATCAGTGGCTGACTAAAATAATAGCCTTGATAGACACAATCATGTGGTTTTAAAAAGGTTAGTTGCTCAATAGTTTCAACACCTTCTGCAATAATATCGAGACTTAAGCTTTTAGCCAGCGAGATAATTGCCAAGCAAATAGCCGCATCGTCTTTATTGTTCGCACAATTATTAATAAAAGCGCGATCAATTTTAAGCACCTTAATGGGAAATTTTCTCAAATAACTCAATCATGAATAACCTGTTCCAAAATCATCAATGGATAATTTAAACCATACCGCATAACGCTTGTTTTCGATCTCCACACAATGAACTGTTTTAGACATTCTGCATCCTACCAGTTATAGTGTAATCAGCATTCAATTAAAACCGTTCAATTAAAACCATTCAATCAAAAAATGAAACCATTCTCATGGCAACAACTGATACCTGCTGTACGATTGTCCCTTATTTTAAAGTGCCTCAACAAAACATGGCTGCATTTAAAGCAATCTGCGAGCAATTTATAGCAAAAACCAGTAACGAAACTGCTTGTTTATATTATGGATTTAGCTTTAATGGCGACGAAGCGCATTGTCGCGAAGGTTATAAAAATGCAGAGGCAGCCTTAGCATATTTGGACAACGTAGGTGTACTATTAGCCGAAGCGTTCAAAATATCTGAGTTAACGCGCTTAGAGATTCATGGCCCTGAATCTGAGTTGGTTAAATTAAGAACGCCGTTGGCACCGTTAAATCCTGCATTTTTTGTATTGG
>JAHZMC010000005.1 GCA_022599515.1 Betaproteobacteria bacterium | reverse complement strand
TTTTACCTGTTGGATCGCCAATCATGCCAGTGAAGTCACCAATCAAAAATAATATCTGATGACCTAAATCTTGAAATTGTTTCAGCTTATTAATCAGCACCGTATGGCCCAAATGCAAATCGGGCGCGGTCGGGTCAAAGCCAGCTTTAATTCTCAGCGGCTGCCCTTTCTTGAACTTTTCAATGAGTTCTGATTCTATTAAGAGTTCATCTGCGCCGCGCTTAATAATCGCTAATGATTGTTCAATATCCGTATTCACTATATTTCCAATATTTTTAGAAAGAATGTCTTTTAATTGCTATGTTACTTTTTCATGCGTCTAATTTTCTGCTAAGATACACTCTTTATTCAAGCACTTATGGTCTTTAGTTAAACTATGAATCAAAAAAACCAATTTGCCAAACACGCTATTCTAACGCAAAACAAATTATTGACTGCGCGCAAGATAAGATTCCATTGGATATTTGTCGCCTTCTTACTACCAATTATGGTTTTAATTGCCACACTAAGTGCGGCACCTGATATTGAGGCTGGTTACTTACCAGTACGAATAACCATTGATGATATTCGCTTACCCTCAATGATGCATCAACAAAATCCTAATGAAATTTTTTGGCACACCGATCAGGTGCGTCGCAATGACACGCTTGATGTCATTTTTAATCGCATGACCATAGAAGATAAAGACGCGCTAAAGTTTTTTATGTATACGCCAGAAACGCGTGAATTGAACACGCAGCTGGTTCCTGGCAGGAGTATCGGCAGCAAAGTTAATGCTGAAGGAAAGCTGCTTTATTTAGAGTATCAACTCCGTGATGATGAGCGCTTAACTGCTAAATTGACCGATGATGGCTATGAAGTCAATAAAGGAAAAACACCATTCATTAAACATGAGATTCTAAAGTCAGCAACCATCAAAAGCTCATTATTCGGCGCAACTGATGCAGCTGAAATTCCTGACCAAATAGCATTAAAAATTGCGGACATTTTTTCTAGTGAAATTAATTTTAATGAAGACCTTTCACCTGGCGACACTATTAATGTGGTTTACGAAGGCTTTTATAATCGTGGCGAATTGGTGCGAACAGGCGATATTCTTGCTGTAGAAATTGTCAATCGCGGCAAGACGCACCGTGCGGTGCACTTTGGAAAAGCTGATAGTAAATATGCTTACTACACGCCTGAAGGAAAAAGTTTACACAAATCGTTCTTACGCTCTCCACTAGAATTCACCCGCGTGAGCTCATCATTTAGTCGCGGGCGCTTTCATCCTGTGTTGCATCGTGTTAGAGCGCATAAGGGCGTTGATTTAGCAGCACGTTCAGGTACCCGCATTAAGGCCTCGGGCGATGCTGTTGTAAAATTCAAGGGTAAAAAAGGCGGTTATGGTAATGTCATTATCTTAAAACACCGCAACGGGATTCAAACCCTATACGGACATTTATCTAAGTTTGCTAAAGGCTTACGAAAAGGAAAAAAAGTAGAGCAAGGCGATATTATTGGTTATGTCGGCATGTCTGGCTTAGCAACAGGGCCACATTTGCATTATGAATTTTTGCTCAATGGCATTCATCGTGACCCAATGAAAGTGAAGCTACCCAAAGGCATTCCACTTGAAGCTAAATATAAAAAAGAATTTAAAAAGAATGCATCAAAATATATGGCACAAATTGAGATGCTAAATCGTACTACCGTTATTGCTAGCAAATAAAATGCCAAACACGCTACTCTTTATTGGTGTCATGTCTGGCAGCAGTTTAGATGGAATTGATGTGGCGCTTACTGAAATAAGCCACGACCATTGTAAAGTGGTGGCAACCTATTTTCTGGCCTATCCCGCAACACTCAAACAATCGTTATTATCTTTACATTTTTCTAGCGAAAATGAATTAGAAAAATCGGCGCTAATGGAAAACAAGTTAGCACGTTTATACGCAGAAGCGGTGAATAGCTTGCTTGCAAAACGCAAGCTTCATCCGAATGAAATCACTGCAATTGGCTGTCATGGGCAAACCATCCGTCATCAACCAAGATTAGGCAATGAGATGGGTTACACGATACAGCTAGGTAATAACGCCTTGCTAACCGAATTAACCAATATCACAGTCGTTGGCGATTTTCGCACCCGTGATATCGCCGCTGGCGGACAAGGCGCGCCACTGGTACCTGCTTTCCATCGCGATGTATTTTTCAGCCCTCATAAAAACCGTGCTATCGTTAATATTGGCGGCATTGCCAATATTAGCTATTTAGCTAAAACGGGTGAAACAATCGGTTTTGACTCTGGACCAGGCAATATGTTGCTTGATCACTGGGTGAAATTACACTTAGGGCAAGATTATGATGCAGAGGGCACTTGGGCAGCTACAGGGAAAACGCAACCAGTATTATTAGCCAGCATGTTATCAGATTCATATTTCGCATTGCCTCCGCCGAAAAGCACAGGACGAGACTTATTAAATGCAAATTGGTTAATAAACCATCTCGGCAAGGAGACATACAAGCCTGAAGATGTCGCTCGCACTTTAGTAGAGCTAACCAGCATTACAATCTGCAAAGCCATTGCGCAATATTGTCCCAATGTTGATGAAATTTATCTATGTGGCGGTGGCGCACATAATCAATTACTTAAAGATACAATACAATCATCGCTACAAATTCCCTTACTCACAACCGATGTGTTGGGCGTCGCTGTAGACTGGGTAGAGGCCGCTGCGTTTGCTTGGCTGGCAAAGCAAACGCTCAATCATATGGTGAGCAATCTGCCCGCTGCCACAGGTGCTGTTGGTTTACGTGTTTTAGGTGCGATTTACCCAAATTAACACATTTTAATTACAACTTTTTGCTCAACATTTTAAATGTGTTGCGTATAATATTCTTATCCACCTATCAATTGAAGAGCGCTCATGTCAACAAAACCAACGACAGCAACAATCACCTTTGACAATGACAAAGCACCCGTTGAGCTACCCATTTTAACTGGCAGCTTAGGTAACGATGTTATTGATATTAGAACACTGGGTACCCATGGCATTTACACTTACGACCCTGGCTTTTTATCCACAGCTTCTTGCAACTCTAACATCACCTTTATTAACGGTGAAAAAGGCTTACTCTATCATCGCGGCTATCCTATTGAACAACTTGCAGAGAACTGTGATTTTTTAGAAGTTGCGCATCTACTGATAAAAGGTGAACTGCCAAACGTAGAGCAAAACAAAACGTTTAGAACGTCTATTGAGCGGCATACGATGTTGCATGACCAAATGAACAATGTTTTTAGAGGTTTTCGCCGAGATGCGCATCCAATGGCAGTGATGGTTTCTGTGGTTGGCGCAATGGCGGCTTTTTATCCAGAGCATACTGATATTTCAGACCCAAAATCACGTCAAATCGCAGCCATTCGCTTGTTGGCGAAAGCACCAACAATTGCTGCGTGGAGCTATAAATATACATCAGGTCAGCCTTTTATGTATCCACAAAACAGACTGAGCTTCGCTGAAAACTTTTTGTACATGATGTTTGCAACACCATGCGAAGAATACGTGGTTAATCCAATCATGGCCAAAGCCTTTGAACGCATTCTTATTTTGCATGCCGATCATGAACAAAATGCATCCACTTCAACTGTTCGCTTAGTTGGCTCTAGTGGCGCTAATCCTTTTGCATGTATTGCTGCTGGCATTGCTTCGCTATGGGGTCCTGCGCATGGTGGAGCAAACGAAGCGACCTTAAAAATGCTAGATGAAATTGGCGATGTAAGTCGCATTGATGAGTTTATTGCACGCGCTAAAGATAAAAATGACAGCTTCCGTCTAATGGGTTTTGGTCATCGCGTTTACCGCAATATGGATCCACGGGCGGCAATCATGCGTGAAACCTGCCATGAGGTGCTTAATGAGCTAGGTTTACACAATGATCCAATGTTTAAATTGGCAATGGCGTTAGAAAAAATCGCCTTAGAAGATGACTATTTTGTTAAGCGCAAACTCTATCCTAATGTCGATTTTTACAGTGGCATTGTGATGCGCGCCATGGGTATTCCAAACTCAATGTTTACCGCTATTTTTGCACTTGCGCGTACCGCTGGCTGGATAGCGCAGTGGAATGAAATGCACACAGACGCTTCAAATAAAATTGGCCGTCCAAGACAACTTTATACCGGTGAAACTAAACGTGATTTTATGCCCATTGATCAACGTAAATAGTAGGATTTTTTTCTAAAATAGAAATTTTTCAGTACAGATTTAAAGCAGCATGATGATTGAAAAATTTCTATTATTTTTTAACCTGACTATTAATTTAAAACAAGCTAGTTTTTATTAGCAACCATCCATAACCAAACATAGCCCATTACTCCCGCAATCAGAGAGGCAGACAAAATGCCAACTTTTGCCATTACAAGATAATCAGGATGTGGAGCATAGGCAAGCTCAGCAACAAAAATAGACATGGTAAAACCGATACCTGCTAATAATGCCACACCAGCTAATTGATTAAATTTAACACCCGTTGGCAGTTGCGATAAACCCAGTTTTAAGAATATCCAACTCGCTCCTACAATGCCAACAAACTTTCCAACAACTAAACCTAAGATTACGCCTAATACAATCGAGTTACTCAATACCGCACTCCAAGATTCAAATTGTAACGGGACGCCTGCATTGAATAATGCAAAAATAGGAATCACAAAAAACGCAACAGGCACATGCCAATGATGCTCCAAACTTTGTAAAGGGGTTTGCACATAATTGACGTCAGTCTCTAAGGATTGTGCAACGGCCTGAAGTTGGTGATTAGTCATGATATTTTTACCAGAATCCAAACCTTCCTTGAAGCGCTCCACTAGCTCTCTCAGTCGTGACACAAACAAACTCGGGTCATATTTTGGTCTGGCTGGGACTGAGAATGCGCCCAATACTCCTGCGATTGTTGCATGAACCCCTGATTGCAATAGGGCATACCAAAGAAGAACAGCGACTAGGAAGTAAGGGATTGCGCGACGAATGCCAATAAAATTGAAAAAGACCAATACAGCAACAAGCAGTGCTGCCACGCCTAACCACATCGGAACTAGCTCTTTTGTATAGAAAAGCGCAATCACAAGCACAGCACCTAAGTCATCGACAATGGCTAATGCCACCAAAAAAGTAACTAACGTTTTAGGCACTTTATTGCCTAATAAGACCAATGCGCCAACAGCAAAAGCAATATCTGTTGCCATTGGAATACCCCAACCGCGACTGGCATCACCATCCGGATTCATAAAAAAGAATAATGCTGCAGGCACCAACATCCCACCAATTGCCGCAACAATTGGCAAGGCAGCTTTACGCAAATCGGATAGTTCTCCAACCAGAATCTCACGCTTTAATTCCATCCCCACCAAAAAGAAGAAGACCGCCATCAAGGCATCATTGACCCAATGATGCAAACTCATTTCTAGCTTCCATTCTCCAATATTCAAACCAATAAGTGTATGTGTCACATGGTTATAGAAATCTGCTAATGCGCTGTTTGCAAGTAATAATGCAATCACAGCACTTGCCATAAGCAATAGTCCACTGGTTGTTTGTCCATGAACAAACTCATCAAATGGAGTCAGCACTTTAATAAATCTTCTTTCCCATGGGGCATAAATTACACCTTCTTGATTCTGGTTGTGCTTGGCAGGGTGCTGATTACTCATAATGGACAATAATGCTTTCAAATAAGTGGCATATAAAAAAATAACTGCCTTCGAGGTGAATGCAGTTATTAGGATATAACAATTTGATTATGCTGTGAATTGCTAAAACTAATTCAAATTATACTGAGAATGATGAACCGCACCCGCAGGTCGTAGTTGCTTGCGGGTTTCGAATCACGAACTGAGAGCCCTGTAAATTATCTTGGTAATCAATCTCCGCACCCATGAGATATTGCAAACTCATCGGGTCAATCAATAAGGTAACCGTGTCTTTTTCAACTTTCGTGTCATCTTCATTTACTTCTTCTTCAAAAGTAAATCCGTATTGGAAACCAGAACAACCACCACCACTTACAAATACACGCAGTTTTAAATCTGGCGTTCCTTCTTCTTCAATCAACTCTTTTACTTTTTTTGCCGCGTTATCTGTAAACACCAATGGTGCTGGCATTTCTACTTCTGCTAAATCCGTTGCTGTATTCATTTCGACTCCTTTAATTCGTTCATTCTGTCTATTAGGACCTTAGACTGGTTCATCAGTTTCATTTTCTTCGTTATGCACAAGATTTCCATCAATTACTGAGTCCACATGCATTTCTAATGATTTGTAATATAAAGTACCCTTAATCCGCGCTTTAGATTGTAATTCAATAAATTGGCTCGCTTTAACTGTTCCAACAACAGATCCAATCAACACAATCTTTGTCGCACTAACAGCGCCTTCAACGCACCCATTTTCACCAACAACTACTGTACCCTGTGTGCCGGCTTGTTCACGCACATCCCCGCGAATAGTACCATCGATTCGTAAACCACCACTGAATATAATGTCACCAGAAACAACAGTATCGGTGCCAACTAGCGTATCAATGCGACTGTTGATTTTATTTACTTTTTTAAAAAACATTTAAATTTCCACCTTATGTAAAATTAGTCAAATAGAATTCCAAAGCTATTTACCCGTCATATTTTTATAAAAAAATAAATCTTCTTTCGCCTTAAGGTTCTCATCTTGAACTTTAGCAAGATCTTTCACAAGATTACTATTGGTTGATAATTCAATTTGCAACTTTCTCTGGGCTTCGATTAACTTAAACTCAAGCATTTTATTTTTATGCTTTATTTCTTCTAGTTGCGCCGTGACTGCTTCATAGTCACTATTACGCGCCATTGCGTAAGCTAAACCGAAACCTAGCGCAACACACAATAGACCTGCAATCAGCCAATAATACCAAGGCCTATCGGCTCTAACTGCTACACGTCTAGCGGTATAGCTATAGTGATTACGTACTCGGCGTTTAAATTTTCTCATACACTAAATTATGGCATTAATGGCACGACGTTTAGACCAGATTTTTCTTCTAATCCGAACATAACATTCATGTTTTGCACCGCTTGCCCTGCCGCCCCTTTTACCAAATTATCTTGGACGACTACAACCGTTAAGTAACCATTTGTCTGCATTTGCAAAGCAATCCGCAAATGGTTAGAGCCGCGAACTGACCTTGTTTCAGGCAGCCCTCCTTGCGGTAAGATATCGACAAAGTATTCTTTAGCATAGCGCTGCTCATATAACGCCTGTAAATCCACCTGCTTAGCACCATCTGTTAGTTTAATATAAATGGTTGAAAGCATCCCTCTTATCATCGGAATCAGATGCGGAACAAAAATGAATTGTAAATCATTCCCAGCCAATTGTTTAAGTTGTGCATCAATTTCAGGATGATGTCGGTGACCAGCAAGCCCGTAAGCTTTCATATTATCGCTAGCCTCGGCAAATAGCGTGCCTACGGATGCCTTTCTACCAGCACCTGAAACACCTGATTTCGAATCGGCAATAATCGGCGCGGAGAAATCAATTAACTTTTTATCCAATAAAGGCGCCAAGCCCAGCAACACTGTTGTTGGATAACAGCCTGGATTTGCAATGACATTCGCCGTTTTAATGTGCGCCCGATTCAACTCCGGAATACCGTACACTGCATTCTTTAATACATCAGGACAACTATGTGGCATGTTATACCACTGCTCAAAAGCAACAGTATCTTGCAATCTGAAGTCTGCTGCCAAATCAATCACTTTAGTACCTGACGCCAATAGTGAAGGTGTTTGATTCATGGCCACCCCATGTGGCGTCGCAAAAAACACAATATCACATGCCGATAAATTAGCACTTTCTGGATCACTAAATGCAACATCAATATAACCACGTAAACTTGGAAACATTTCTGCCACAGGCATGCCTGCATCACCACGTGATGTCACCGCCACAACCTCTGCATTAGGATGGCTAGCAAGCAAACGTAATAACTCAACGCCCGTATAGCCCGTACCACCTACAATGCCAATTTTTAACTTTTTATTTAACAAATCGTTATCTACCAATTTTTTATCTAATATCATCTAATCTAATATAGCTGAATAATAGCCTAAGAAGTATACCTGAAACGAAAAAAGGTCGCGCTAGCGACCTTTTTTTGTAAGCATACTCCAATGTTAGGAATATTGTTCTAGCGTTTAGAGAACTGCTTACGGCGACGCGCTTTGCGGAAGCCAACTTTTTTACGTTCTACTTCACGTGCATCACGTGTTACATAACCTGCTTTTGATAAGTCAGGTTTCAAGGCAGCATCAAAATCAATCAACGCACGTGTGATGCCGTGACGTACAGCGCCTGCTTGTCCGGACTCACCACCACCAATAACGTTCACTTTAATATCAAAGCTTTCCATATTTGCTGTTAGCGCTAATGGCTGACGAAGAATCATACGTGATGTTTCACGTGAGAAATACTCATCAACTGGCTTATCATTAATAATGATATTGCCTTTACCTGCTTTCAAGAAAACGCGCGCTACTGAGCTTTTGCGACGTCCTGTACCGTAGTTATATTTACCAATCATCTTCTTTTACCTTAGATATTCAATGCTTGCGGTTGTTGTGCAGCATGGTCATGCTGATCACCAGCATAAACTTTTAATTTTTTAATCATCGCATAGCCCAAAGGACCTTTTGGCAACATGCCTTTAACCGCTTTTTCTAAAGCACGGCCAGGAAAGCGATCTTGCATTTTGCTAAATGTTGTTGTTGAAATTCCACCAGGATAGCCTGAATGTGTGTGGTATTCTTTATCAGTTGCTTTAGCACCTGTCACACGTAATTTATCAGCATTAATCACAACAATGTAATCACCTGTGTCAACGTGAGGGGTGTAAATCGTTTTGTGTTTACCACGTAAACGATGTGCGCAAGCACTGGCTAAACGACCCAAAACAAGATCAGTCGCATCAATAACGAACCAATCACGCTTTACTTCATGTGTTTTTGCTGAAAACGTTTTCATCATATTACTACCAATATATATAGCTAATTAAAATCAAGAGGGCGGATTATATGCTTTTGATAAACGCTCGTCAAACAAATTTAAGGGTAAATTAAATAAAATCAACTAACTTTAGATATATGTCGCTACAAGTTTTATTATTTTACCGTATTTTATGTGGCTTTTGATATCTGATAATATCGAATAAATCAAGGCTGTATCTTGGTTATAAAGATTAGTAAAGCAGTCAATGCCATGGCATAAAGTACGCCATAACAATGCTCGCAAATAATGCCAAGCCTATCCAATTGTTCGCAAGAAACGCTGTAAAGCAATGCTGTCTTTTTCTTGTTTTAATCATCTGGTATTGCCAAACAATAAGTCCTAACACAACTAAAATCCCTACAAAATAATAAGTGCCAAATGCCATTATTTTGCCTATATAAATAAAGATTGCCGCCATCGCTGCATAGCAAAGCATAATCGCCAACACATCATAACGAGCAAACAATAAGGCCGATGACTTTATGCCAATTTTCACATCATCTTCTCGATCGACCATAGCATATTCAGTATCATAAGCTATGGTCCAAAACACATTTGCCAAGAGCAGCCACCAAGCTAGCGGCGGAATTTGATTGGTCAGTGTGGCGAAAGCCATGGGGATACTGAATCCAAAAGCAATGCCCAAGTAGGCTTGTGGAATCGCTAAAAACCGCTTAGTCAATGGATAAGTTGCCGCTAAAAATAGTGCTGCTATCGAGAGCAATATTGTCTGCTTATTTAAAAAACACACCAAACTAAAAGCAACCAAACTTAATCCCACAGCTAGCAATAACGCCTCTTTGACACTGACTTCTCCTGTGACTAATGGTCGATTTTGTGTGCGCTCAACATGTCCATCATAGTGACGATCGGCAATATCATTCATTACACAACCAGCACTTCGCATCAATATAACGCCAGTCACAAAGATTAAGACCACTTGCCAATTAGGATGGCCTTGCCCTGCTAATAATAAGCCCCACAGCGTTGGCCATAACAGCAATAAAATGCCCACAGGCTTATCCAAGCGCATGAGGCGTTCATAAGCATTTAGCTTGTCGATTAGCGTATCTTTAGTCATGTTGAATATCAGGTAAAAAAACTTCCGTAACCAAAATTTTAGCGCATTTTAAACTGAATATAGAGCGCCTAGCCCACAAATAGAGTGGTCGATTATCCAAGTGCTGCAATGCTTTCTGATACAAATCATGATTACAAGAAAGTTTTTTATAAGTTAAAGGCGTCCGTTTTACGCGTGGATTACTGAACAAAGTAGCACCCAGCGGCTGATTACCTAATCGCCCTAATTTTGCCCACTCTCCGCGTAAACTCGCGTACGGCAAAACACTATGCGCATAGACCACAGGGCGACCTTTCCCAATCAACAGTACTTGTCGAACATTAACGTTTGCTGACAACTTGAGTTTTAACAAAGCCGCTTCATCTTTAGTGGGCTTAGCAGTTTGCTGCGACAAAGTTTGCACGCGAAAATCTGCATAACGCTGTTGTAAACGTGCAGTTAAAGAAGTTTCATTAACCAGCCAATGCCGATAAGACAATACTGAAAATGGTTTGATTAGCCAATTTGCGCGTAGTTGACTGTTATGCGGATAGATTCTCACAAGGCAAATTATCGCATAAACCAGTTCACCCTAACCGAAAAACCATCTGATGAACAATTATGCTACATTCAAATAAACATCCATTTAAAACCAACCTGATGATTGATAAAACCATACTGAGCATCATAGCCATTGCGCTTACCTTGATTGCATTTATCCCTTACATTATTGGCATTTTAAAAGGGGTAACAAAGCCACATGTTTTTTCTTGGATTATTTGGGGCTCTACGACTTTTGTCGTTTTTCTTGCACAACTTGAAGGACATGCAGGTATAGGCGCTTGGCCTATCGGCGTTTCAGGCGTCATTACTATTTTTATCGCATGGCTAGCTTATTTAAAACGCAGTGACATTACGATTACAAAAAAAGATTGGCTGTTTTTTACCATTGCATTGTCTGCGTTACCCATTTGGTATTGGATGTCCGATCCTTTATGGGCAGTGGTGATTTTAACGACGGTTGATATGCTTGGCTTTGCACCAACCGTTAGAAAGGTCTATCACGCGCCCTATTCTGAGCCTATCTCATTTGTTGCGTTATTCTTTGCTCGCAATATCCTCGTGCTATTTGCTCTTGAACACTACTCACTCACAACCACCTTATTTCCCGCTGTCATTGCTACCGCATGTTTATTGCTCATTGCACTGATGTTATTGAGAAGGCGTGTTATTACTCGCTAAACTTTGACCAAATCAACCCCATGACGCATCCAACGCTGCAAATGTTGATCAACCGCTTCTGGGTATTCTTTGAGCAACGCATCAGCCACGCTTTTTGCATGATGCAATAAATCTTCATCTCGTGTTAAATCAGCAATTTTCAACATCGGTACACCGCTTTGTCGTGTGCCTAAATACTCACCAGGCCCGCGTAAATGTAAATCAGCTTGTGAGATAGCAAAACCATCGGTGTTTTCATAAATCACTTTAAGCCGCGCTCTTGCCATTTCTGATAGTTTGTTTTGATACAGTAAAATGCAGGTGCTTTTTGCCGCACCGCGCCCCACACGACCTCTTAATTGGTGCAATTGACTTAAGCCCATGCGCTCTGCATGCTCAATAATCATTAAACTCGCATTCGGCACATCAACGCCTACTTCAATTACAGTGGTCGCTACCAATAGTTGCGTATCTCCATCAATAAAACCCTGCATCACCGCTTGTTTTTCTGCTGGCTTCATTCGCCCATGTACCAAACCAACCCTTAAATCCGAAAAATTTTGCTTTAAATTCTCAAACGTTTCGGTTGCAGTTTGCAACTGCAGCGCCTCTGACTCTTCTATCAACGGACAAACCCAATAGGCCTGACTACCCGTTTGACAAGCCTCGCGCACCCGTTGCAACACCTCATCGCGCCGTTGATCAGACACCAGTTTCGTCACTACAGGGGTACGGCCAGGCGGCAATTCATCAATCACCGATACATCTAAATCGGCGTAATAACTCATGGAAAGTGTGCGCGGAATCGGCGTAGCGGTCATCATCAATTGATGGGGCTCAGGCTGACCTTTTTTACGCAGCGCTAGCCGTTGCTGCACGCCAAAACGATGTTGTTCATCAATAATTGCTAAACCTAGCTTATTAAATTGCACGGCATCTTGAAACAAAGCATGGGTGCCAACGGCAAGCTGTGCTTGACCACTCGCAATCGCTTGCTGCGCCGCTTCTCTGTCTTTTTTATGCTGGCTACCTGTTAACCAAGCGATGTTAATATTGAGCGGCGCCAACCATGTGGCGAATTTTTTATAATGCTGCTCGGCCAATATTTCAGTTGGCGCCATTAATGCGACTTGCCAACCATGCTCAATCGCCTGCAATGCTGCAAGACAAGCAACAATGGTTTTGCCACTGCCCACATCGCCTTGTAACAAACGTTGCATCGGGTGTGGCTGGGTTAAGTCATGACTAATTTCTTTGATGACCTTTTGTTGCGCCGACGTTAATGCAAACGGCAAGTCTTGCAAAAGCTGCTTGACCAAGGTCTGTGAAGCTGCCATTGCTGGTGCATCAATGCTGCGTCTTTTGGCATAATGTTTACGCATAGAAAGCTGTTGCGCTAACAACTCGTCATAAGCCAATCTGCGCCACTCTGGCGTTGCCTGTTGCTCTAATGCCATCAAATCTGCATCGGGCTGCGGGTAATGCAATGCTTGAATACTCGTAGCAAAACTCGGTAAATTTAACGCTGTATAGGCAAAAGCTGGTAGCGTTTCTGCCAATAACGCGGCATCACGAATTACCGATTGAATCGCTTTACGAATCGTTGGCTGAGTAAGGCCAGCTGTGGTTGGATAAATTGGCGTGAGTTGTTCATTGACTGTGCTCGACTCGCGTGCTGCTTTGCACTGCGGATGCACCATCTCATAGCCAAAAAATCCATGGCGCACTTCGCCATAAACGCGCAATTGATTACCTACTTTTAGCGCATTAATTTGACTTGGGTAAAAATGCAGAAAGCGCAAAGTGAGTTGTCCGCTGGCATCTTCCAGCCTTGCAATTAGTGCTTTTCTCGGCTTATAAGTGACCTCCGCATGCACAATTTCACCTTGCACTTGCGCTGATTCACCCAAGCGCAAATCACGAATAGACACAATGCGCGTTTCATCAATATAACGCAGTGGCAAATGCAAGATTAAATCCTGCTGATCATGCACGCCTAGCTTAGCAAGATTAGCAATCAGCGGCTTGGAAAATGACTTTATTTCTGATAGTTGCATTTATGACGCTGATTAAATAATAGAAGCTTAACTCAACTCCATCACCGCATCAGCTTCAACCAAAGCACCCTTTGGCAATGATGCAACGCCAACGGCAGCCCGCGCAGGATAAGGCTCAGCAAAGTATTCTGCCATGATGCTGTTCACTAGTGCAAAGTTGTTTAAATCAATTAAAAATACATTCAACTTCACGATATCCGCCATCGATCCGCCAGCGGCTTCAGTCACGGCTTTGATGTTATCAAACACACGGCGCACTTGCGCTTCTATACCATCGACTAATTCCATACGCGCTGGATCTAAACCAATTTGGCCTGATAAATAAACAGTTTTTCCGACTTGCACTGCTTGTGAGTAAGTGCCAATCGCGGCTGGCGCTTGTGTTGTTTGAATAATTTTCTTGTCTGCCATAATGCTTATACCAATCCTCTATTTCACTCTATTAAATTGCACTGTATTAAATATAACCATCTTAAATTTAACTATATTAAACTTTTTCTTCTCTGTATTTGCCTTTTAAGCGATTCATCCGCACCACTTCAGGTATCTTACGTAGGTTACGTATTAGCTCCGCAAGATGCACACGATTATGCACCTGCACGGTAAAGTTAATCGTACTATATTGACTACCATCTGGTTCTTCCGCGCTCACATTATCAATATTCGATCCTGCATCTGAAATACCCGCAGCCAGTTTTGCCAACATACCTCGCTCATTGACAACCATCACACGTAAATCTACTCTAAACAAGCGTTTATCATCAGCGTCCCACTCAACATCCAACCATTTGTCAGGGTCTAATTTAAACTTACTAATCGCATTGCAATCATGGGTATGAATGACCAAGCCTTTATCTTTGTTGATAAAACCTAAAATAGGGTCGCCTGGAATCGGTCTGCAACATTGAGCAAACTGCACTGCCATGCCTTCAGACCCGCGAATGGTGATTTTATCAAATGATTTCTGCGTATTCGGTTGCGTGTGTTCATCGTCGCTAGCTAATAACTGATGCGCAACCATCAAGCTGATGCGCTTGCCTAAACCAATATCCGCCAATATTTCCGCTTTATCTCGCGCGCCATAATCACGCATGACCTTATTCCACTGTTTGACTTTAATCTGCGCAGGTTCTGCATGGAGTGCTCTCAGCGCCGTATTCAACATCCGCCCTCCCAAGTGGGTAGACTCGGTCACTTTGATTGATTTTAAATAATGACGTAAATGTGAACGCGCTTTACCTGTCACTACATAATTCAGCCATGCTGGATTCGGTTTGGCTAATGCAGAGGTAATAATTTCAACATGGTCGCCATTGTGCATTTCTGTTCTCAACGGCGCCAACTCATGATTGATCTTCACTGCAACGCAACAATTACCGACATCGGTATGCACCGCATAAGCAAAATCAACTGCCGTCGAACCCTTAGGTAAGGCCAAAATATTACCTTTTGGTGTAAACACATACACTTCGTCTGGGAATAAATCGACTTTAAAATGCTCTAGAAACTCGTGACTATCATCGCTTTCGGTTTGAATTTCTACTAGGCGTTGCAACCATTGATGAGTTTGCTGCTGCAACTGCGTCAGGTTCGCATCGGTTGTTTTATAGAGCCAATGCGCTGCAACACCAGCCTGCGCAATATCATGCATCGCATGACTGCGAATTTGCACCTCAATTGGTGTGCCAAAAGGGCCAAATAAAGTTGTGTGTAAGGACTGATAACCGTTCACTTTAGAAATAGCAATGTAATCTTTAAACTTACCTGGAATTGGCTTATATAAACTATGCAAACTACCCAAGGTTAAGTAGCAAGTTGGCATATCTTTCACCAACACCCGAAAACCATAAATATCACCTACTTGCGATAGTTTCAGGCCTTTATTCATCATCTTTTTATAAACACTATAAAGATGCTTTTCTCTACCTTCCACCGTCGCTTCAATATCCGAATCAGCCAACTTATTTTTAAGCGATTCTAAAATTTTAGAAATGACTTCTTTACGATTACCGCGTGCGGTTTTAATGGCTTTTGCAATGACATTGTAACGATTAGGATAGATGTACTTGAAGCTTAAATCTTCAAGCTCTTGATAAATCACGTTGAGACCTAGGCGGTTTGCTATTGGTGCATAAATATCTAAAGTCTCTTGCGAGATACGCCGTTGCTTTGCTGGTTTCATGACGTCTAACGTCTGCATATTGTGCAAACGGTCCGCCAGCTTAACCAAGATGACACGCACATCTTGGCTCATCGCCAACAACATTTTTCGCACATTTTCAGCCTGTGCCTGCACTGCTGTTTGTAGTTCGATTTTGTCTAACTTGGTGAGTCCATCTACCAAATCAGCTACTTGCTTACCAAATCGCTCACTCAGCTCTTCTTTAGAAACTTCGGAATCTTCTACCACATCGTGCAATAAAGCGGCTAATAGCGTAGGCACATCTAAATGCAACTTAGCTAAAATGCAAGTAACAGCAACCGGATGAGAAATATAAGGCTCGCCAGAAATGCGCATTTGACCTTTATGAACCCCATCACTATAACGATAGGCATCCCAAACCTGTTCTATTTCGGCTTGGGATAAATAGACTCTTAATAAAGTGGTTAGCTGTGAGTCCTCACTGTCTGCAGGCAACAGTGGCAACTCTTCTAATAAAGGTTCCGCTGACGAATGTTTAGCGGTTTTAGGCATACGACTTAACTAATAAAACTAGCTTCGATGCAAAAGCTCTAAACCAACTTTACCTGCTGCGATTTCGCGCAAGGCAATCACTGTCGGTTTGTCACGCGAGCCGTGCATACTGACCAATGGGTCAGAACCATTCGCAATTTGACGTGCGCGATACGCGGCAACTAGTGTCAATTGAAAACGATTAGGAATATTGTCTAAACAATCATCTACAGTAATACGTGCCATGGTGAATCCTTTAAATTAAACCAGTGTTTGAATTAACGCGCTGTGGCGTTTTAATTGTGTGTTTGTTTTTAGTCGTTGCGTTTGAATAATCGCAATCAAATCGTGCAAAGCATCATCAAATTTATCATTGATTGTAACATAATCAAACTCAACTAAGTGGCGCATTTCCTCACGCGCCACTGCTAAGCGTTTTTCAATGACATCATCGCTATCCTGTGCCCTGCCTTTTAGCCGCTCAGCAAGTGTTTCTAGCGATGGTGGTAAGATAAAAATGCTGATGGCCTGTGGAAATAGCTTTCTCACTTGCTCCGCACCCTGCCAGTCAATTTCTAAAATCACATCATGTCCTGCAGATAATGCTTCATTAACCGCTTTTTCTGATGTGCCATAGCGAGCATGGTGCACATGCGCACTTTCTAAAAATGCGCTCGCATCTAACATGCTTAAAAAGTGTGCTTCATCAACAAAATGATAATCCACGCCATCTGTTTCACCTGGGCGTGGCTTGCGCGTCGTGTGAGAAATAGAAAGTTTGACGTGCGCGTCTAATGCCAACAACGCTTTAACCAAGCTGGTTTTACCTGCGCCAGAAGCAGCAGTAATAATAAATAAGTTACCTGAAATCATATGCCTATTTTAGTTGATTTTGCGATGAAGAACGATGAAATGTTATTCAATATTTTGAATCTGCTCACGCATTTGCTCGATTAATACTTTCAATTGCATCGCTATTTGTGTGGTTTCGATGGCAACGGATTTTGAACCCAAGGTGTTCGCCTCACGATTCATTTCTTGCATTAAGAAATCCAATTGTTTACCCACCATGCCACCAGCGGTTAAAAGCCGCTTCACTTCATGCACGTGCGAATCTAAACGCGACAACTCTTCGTCAACATCAATACGCTGTGTATACAACACGATTTCTTGGCGTATACGTTCTTCATCATGACTCAGCTGGGCTTCTTGCAACTTTGCCAATAACTTGTCTTGATGCGCTTTTACCATGGTTGGCAACATCGGTTTAACCGTGAAGATAAGCGATTCAATTTCAGCTAAACGCGCCAAAATCATCGCTTTTAATTTTTCACCTTCTCGCGCTCTGGCCGAGATTAATGTTTCTAACGCAACATCCAACGCAGTCATGACATCCTGCGTCAATGCCTCTGCATCAAACACTGGCACCACCATCACGCCTGGCATACGCAGCACATCTAAGACATTCACCGCTTGTGTGGCTGGAAAATAGTCTGATGCTGCTTTAACCGAAGCCGCAATATTCTGCAAAACCGAATGATTAAGCTCAATAGTCTCTGCTGTATTCGCCTGAGCTAAATTGATACGACACTCAACCTTGCCGCGCCCTAATTTTTGTTTCAGCAATTCACGTACTTGCGGCTCTTGTGCGCGGAAAGTATCTTCCAGCTTGAGTTGCAATTCTAGATAGCGCTGATTGACTGATCGCAACTCAACTTGCAATACGCCGTTCTTGGTATTGCGTTCATGGGACGCATAGCCTGTCATACTGATAATCATGTCGTTTTATTCACAAAAAAGGATTGTCATCTTAAAGTAAATGCTGATAATTGTATCAAATCTAGTTGATTTTATGCGAGAATGTCCTACGCACTTGAACGGTAATATCTCATTTTCAACATAAGCGATTAACATGGCAAAAGCGAATAATCAAACCTTGCCCATTGTTATCAACTACAACACTATACCATCACCAAAGTGTTAAGCACGGGTGGTTTTAGTTTCGTCTATCTTGCACAAGACAGCGACAATAATACCGTTGCCATTAAAGAATATATGCCAACTGGTCTTGCTTTGCGTGAACAAGGCGCTACCGTTATGATCAGCTCCGAGGCTGATGCAACAACCTTTAAACATGGGCTCAAATGCTTTTTTGAAGAAGGCTTAGCACTCGCCAAAATTAATCATGAAAACATTGTCCGTGCGACTAATTTCTTTCGTGAAAACAACACGGTTTATATGGTCATGCAATACGAGCGTGGCAAATCCATGCAAGAGTCAATTCTTGCGGAATCTGCGCCAGTGAGCGAAAAATTTGTGCGGCGTGTTTTTGGTCAGCTGCTCAATGGATTAAGAGAAGTCCATTTACAAAAAATGCTGCATCTAGATATTAAGCCTGCCAATATTTATATTCGATTAGATGGTTCTCCCGTTCTATTAGATTTTGGCTCTGCTAGACAAACACTATCTGAAGTACAGTCTAATTTATCAGCAAGTTTTACCTCAGGATTCGCACCGCCAGAACAATATTATGATCGCAAAAAACTAGGGCCGTGGAGCGATATTTATAGTGTTGGTGCCAGTATGTATTCTTGCTTATCAAGAGCCGCACCGATTGCCGCGAACAAACGCATTAAGAAGGACTTTCTTCCATCAGCAGTTAGTATTGGTGAAGGCATTTATAGTGCTGAGTTACTCGGGATTATTGACAGCTGTTTACAATTGGATTATTTGGATAGGCCGCAAAGCGTATTTGCGCTACAAAAAGCCTTAATGACACCTGCCGTTGTGCAGCCACCTAAAAAGCTCAGCTTTGCTAAAAAAATTCAAGCCGTCTTTAACCGAGCGTAATTAATATAGCGATGAAATTCACGATTTATCAAAACAGCCGTCAAGGTCAAAGAGCGCACAATGAGGATAGACTTGCCTATTCTTACAGCAAAGAAAGTGTATTGTTGGTATTAGCAGATGGTATGGGCGGTCATCGCCACGGCGAAATTGCTGCGCAACTTGCCATTGAGACATTGACTGATGCTTTTCAACGTTTGGCGAAGCCTTTACTGAACAGTCCTGCAAAATTTTTAACCGATCATATTCAACAAGTACACGATATGATTGAAAATTTGACCCTAACACAACAGTTAATCGAATCACCGCGCACTACTATCGTAGCCGCGATTATTCAACGCGGCTATCTCTATTGCGCCCACGCTGGCGATTCTCGTTTATATCATTTCCGTGGCAATCATTTGTTGTTCCGTACCGAAGATCATTCGATTGTGCAGTCTTTATATAGTCGAGGCCTGATTACCAAGCAGGAAATGGCTATACATCCCTATAAAAATAAAATCCACAATTGCATCGGCGGCAAAGAGGCACCGAAAATTGACCTTTCCAACAGAATGGAGCTTGTTGAAGGCGACACTATATTGCTCTGTACTGATGGTCTTTGGGGCTGTTTGAAAGACACAGAAATTAAAAAAATTCTCAACAAATATGCTGATGTTGCCGAAGCGACCAATGCATTAATGGATGCAGCAGAAAAAACAGTTAATGAGCATGGTGATAATTTAAGCGCCATTACCCTGCAATGGGGTGATAAACAATTGAGTAACGATGCCGTTTCTACTCAGCAAATGCCTTTTAGTGAAACGACGACGATTATTAATCCAGTCACCCATCGCGCTACAGATGGGTTTGTAACAGATGTGCATGCAATGGATGAGCAAGTAATTGATGATTTTTCAGACGAAGATATTGAGAAAACCCTTGCCGAGATTCAAGCCGCCCTCCTCAGAACCAAACAGAAAACGGGAATTTAGCGACGCATCTGTGCTGCATGTTTTATAATAAGCTTTTTTATCAAAAGCTTATCCAAAATGTCATCTGTTAATCGCCCCAGCAATCGTGAAAATAACCAATTACGCCAAGTCGAAATCATGCGCCATTACACCAAACATGCGGAAGGTTCCGTACTCGTTAAATTCGGTGATACTCATGTGCTTTGTACGGCTAGTGTCGAGGAAAAAGTGCCTGGCTTTTTAAAAGGGCAAGGACAAGGTTGGGTTACCGCTGAATACGGTATGTTGCCGCGCTCTACTGGTAGCCGTATGCAACGAGAAGCGGCAAGAGGCAAACAGTCTGGTCGCACCCAAGAAATTCAACGCTTGATTGGTCGCAGCTTACGCGCCGTGATTGATTTAACAAAACTGGGCGAACGCACCATTCATTTTGATTGTGATGTCATTCAAGCCGATGGTGGCACACGTACTGCGAGTATTACCGGCGCTTATGTTGCCATGCATGATGCCATTACTTATTTGCTTAATAATAACTTACTCACAGAATCACCACTCACCCATGCAGTTGCAGCGATTTCTGTCGGCGTTTACAAAGGCACTCCAGTGCTTGATTTAGATTATATTGAGGATTCTGATTGCGACACAGATATGAATATTGTCATGACCAGTAGCGGTGGTTTTGTCGAAATTCAGGGTACAGCAGAAGGCGAGCCGTTTAGTCGCGATACCATGAACGCCATGACGGATTTGGCTGAGCATGGTATTAAACAATTATTAACATTACAAAAACAAGCCTTAGGTATCTAAAGCATTATGTTTAAAAAACTCGTTATCGCCAGCGGCAACAAAGGTAAATTGCGCGAGATACAGACCATGCTATCGCCGCTGAACATCGAAGTTGTACCGCAATCCAATTTTAATGTGCCAGAAGCAGAAGAGCCTTATTGTACGTTTATCGAAAACGCTTTAGCCAAAGCGCGTCATGCCAGTTTAGCAACCAATCTGCCCGCTTTAGCTGACGATTCTGGCTTATGTTTAGAAGCACTCCATGGCGAGCCTGGCGTGCAATCGGCTTACTTTGCTGGTGTGCCGAGTAATGACGCCAATAATAATGCACATCTGGTTGAGACCTTAATTGGTCATGAAAACCGTGCCGCTTATTACTATTGTTGTTTGGTATTGGTGCGCAGACACGATGATCCACAACCATTAATCGCAGAAGGCATTTGGCATGGCAGCATATTAAAAGAACCGCGCGGCAATAATGGTTTTGGCTATGACCCTTTATTTTTGGATGATATGACAGGAAAGGCTTCGGCAGAACTAAGTCCAGAGATTAAAAATAAAATCAGCCATCGCGGCCAAGCCTTACGCAAAATGTTGCATTTAATTGAACATTTAACTTATTAATAAAATAATATTATGTCGAAAACAAAATTACCCACTTGGATACGCGACGATAAAAGCATCGTTGCCTGCACGGAGAAAATCCGCGTAATGAAAGAAAACTTTGACGAGATACAACAAATTACGCAAGATGCTTTTGAAGATGGTTTGTTAATGGAAGTCTCAGAGCAACAAATGCGCGAAGCTTTGCATGCGTTAGTAGATAGCCTTGTGAACCCTTATGCAAAAAAATAATTTTCAAATTTTCCTCAAGTTGTCAAAAGGCAAGACGATAGAGATTTATACTGCAAAACAACGCTAACCAAAAAGTCGTTTTGCAGTTATTTTTAACTCCCAAAGGAAAATACAATGAAAAAATTTGCTGCAGTTTTGTTTGTACTATTTGCTGTTGTTTCAAATGTTGCAATTGCTAATGATAAAGAATGTCATCCAGAAAAAGAACATTGCGAAAAACACTAGATAACATATTGTTGGCGGATTAAATTCATTTTCCGCCAACAATGGTTGGCTCATTTTTTAACTTCCCTATATTTTCTACTTTTCTTATTTAAATTTTGCGTACAATACGCAAAATGTTAACACCGCCATCAAGCACTCACTCAACTAGCAGCGCCATTCAAGAGGTGCGTTTTGAGTGACGCCATTGATATTCTACAAACTACTTTTGGCTATGACAGTTTCCGAGATAAACAGCAAGCCATCGTAGAGCATGTGATTGCAGGGCAAGACGCCTTAGTCTTGATGCCAACGGGCGGCGGTAAATCACTTTGTTATCAGATTCCTGCTTTAGCCCGTGACGGTTTAGCCATTATCGTTTCGCCTTTAATTGCATTGATGCAAGATCAAGTCGAAGCCTTACAACAATTAGGTGTAAAAGCAGCTTTTTTAAACTCCAGTTTAAGTGTAGAAGACAACGCCAGCATCACCAGCAAAGTGTTATCAGGTGAGATTAAAATCTTATATGTTGCCCCTGAGCGATTAACGGTTAGCAGTTTTTTAAACTTGCTAGATGAAGTCAATACCCATGTCGGTTTGGCTTTATTCGCCATTGATGAAGCACATTGTGTATCGCAATGGGGCCATGATTTCCGCCCTGAATATCGCCAACTCACCATCTTGCATGACCGATTTCCAAAAGTGCCACGCATTGCATTAACCGCAACGGCAGATGGCCCAACACGTGCAGAAATCATCTCGCAATTGGCACTGGAAAACGCACAACAGTTTATTTCAAGTTTTGATCGCCCCAATATTCGCTATCACGTGACCATTAAAGATAATGCCCGCCAACAACTCCTACATTTTTTAGAACGCGAACATGCCAATGACGCGGGGATTATTTATTGTTTATCACGTAAAAAAGTAGAAGCAACAGCCGCATGGTTAACGGAAAAAGGTTGGCAAGCCTTGCCCTATCATGCAGGATTATCCGCGCAATTACGCGAACATAACCAACGCCGTTTTTTACGTGAAGAAGGCATTATCATGGTCGCCACCATTGCGTTTGGCATGGGCATTGATAAACCCAATGTGCGTTTTGTGGCGCATCTAGATTTGCCAAAAAGCATGGAAGGTTATTATCAAGAAACAGGTCGTGCAGGTCGTGATGGCTTGCCTGCAAACGCTTGGATGGCTTACGGCATGGGCGATGTTGTTTCGATGCGGCAAATGTTGGATAGTGGCGACGCATCAGAAGAACGTAAGCGATTAGAAGTGATTAAGCTCAATGCTTTGTTGGGCTTTTGCGAATCAACGGGTTGCCGTCATCAAAGCATCTTGCGTTACTTTGGTGAAGAGCATCCTGGCAATTGTGGACAATGCGACAACTGCATCAATCCAGTCGATACTTGGCTAGCCACGCAAGCGGCACAAATGGCATTGTCTTGTGTGTATCGCACAGGTCAAAGATTTGGTGCGGGACATTTAATTGATGTATTAATCGGCAAATTAACACCGCAGATTGAACGCTTTAATCATGACAAAGTGAGCACTTTTGGAATAGGCAAAGACTTCAGCCAATCACAATGGAACAGTGTATATCGCCAACTCACCGCCGCGGGATATTTAGAAGCAGACATTGCTGCATATGGTGGTTTAAAACTCACCGAAACCGCCCGCCCGATTCTAAAAGGCGAACAAGAAATCTGGCTACGCCGTGATGCCACCCCAGAAAAACGCGCCAGCAAAGCAGAACGCTCTTCACGCCTAAAAGAAGCCTTTGAAGGCGCGAATGATGACCCATTATGGTTAGCGCTAAAAGCCAAACGCATGGAATTAGCCAAAGAACAAAGTGTGCCACCCTATGTGATTTTTCATGATGCCACGCTGATTGAAATTTTGAATCAAAAACCACAAGATTTAACAGCAATGGGGCAGATTAGTGGGATTGGGCAAGCTAAGTTGGAGCGGTATGGGCTGGCGTTTTTGGAAGTGATTGCGGAAGCAGGTTAAATCAAAGAAGTCATCTTATTGATTTTAATCTCTTCCCCATAAAGGGGGGAAGGTTGGGATGGGGTTAGCTTTCTGATTCTTATAATTATTATCTTCACTTTACTAGAGAATATTTTATTTATCAAAAATAACAAAAAGTTATAATACGCCCATGATTCCCATTATCCCAGCCGCTAATTTAAACACCATCAACCAACCTGCCCCCATCACTGGCAGCCAAACCATTTCAGGCTTAAAAAACTCACCGCCGCTTTGCTTATACATTCACATTCCTTGGTGCGTTAAGAAGTGCCCTTATTGTGATTTTAATTCGCATGAGAGTCGTGCTGAGATACCTGAAAAACGTTATGTGCAGGCGTTGATTTCAGATTTAGAGCAGTCGGTGCCGCGGGTGTATGGGCGCAAAATTCGGAGTGTGTTTTTTGGTGGCGGTACGCCGAGTTTGTTTAGCGCGGAATCGATTAATGCCATTTTAGAAGCGGTGAATATGTTAACGCCGCTGGAATTTGATGCGGAGGTGACGCTTGAAGCGAACCCTGGCACTGTCGATACCGCTAATTTTGCAGGTTATAAACAAGCTGGGGTGAATCGTGTTTCGCTTGGTATACAGAGTTTTAATCGTGATTATTTACAATCATTGGGACGGATTCATGATGATAAACAGGCGATTCAGGCAGCGGAATTAGCGTTAGCAACATTTGACCGTGTGAATTTTGATGTGATGTATGGTTTGCCGAATCAAAGCTTGAGTGATGCTTTACAAGACGCGCAGCAAGCGATTGCGCTGAACCCTGACCATTTGTCGTTTTATCATTTAACTTTAGAGCCGAATACGGCTTTTTATCGTACGCCGCCGAGTTTGCCGAGTGACGATAACAGTGCTGAGATGCAAGAAAAGATAGAACAATTATTAGCAGAAAATGGTTATCAGCATTATGAAACCTCTGCGTTTTGCAAACCAAAAAGCCAAGCGCGACATAATATTAATTATTGGTCATTTGGCGATTATTTAGGTATTGGTGCGGGCGCGCATAGCAAGCTGAGTTATCACGATAAAATCACCCGTGAAACACGGCATAAACATCCAAAAGCGTTTATGGGCAATGCTGAAGCGGGTAATGCGGTTGATAACACCTTGCTGATTCCGCAGGCTGATCTTGGTTTTGAGTTTATGATGAATGCCTTGCGATTAACGGAAGGTTTTAATGCGGATTTATTTCAAGAGCGGACTGGTTTGCCGTTAATCACCATTGCTAAACGTTTAAAAACAGCAGAAGAAAAAGGCTTAATTACACGAGATGCGCAACGCATTAAACCCACTTTATTAGGGCAACGCTTTTTAAATGATTTACTGGCGATTTTTTTAGAGTAGTCTATTAAGACTTACTCTCTGCAGGTGTGTTTTTAGATTGATCTAACTGTTGCTTCAATTCATTTGCTTTATCTTCTAAGGCTTTAATTTTTTCATTCTGCTTTGCAAGTTCAATATCTAAAGCACCCTTCTGCTCCTCTAGCTGTTGCGCCTCTTGCGAAAGCTTTTCGCTTGTCTTTTTGGAACGTTTAAACTTTTTTGCGCCAGCGCCCCTAACTGACAATGATTTTAGCGTTGGAATGACGATTTTAGTTGCAGTTGGTGCTGTTTGCATACACTTGCGTGTCTTGATTGAGTTGCTGTGTTTTGGCGATAAACACACGTTGCATAGCGGCACTTTTAGGATAAAACTTTGCCGCTAGCTCGACCAAACTTTCATTTGGTCGCATTTCCCACAACATTGTATCTTGCGCATTAGCATGTTTGACACCAAACAATAAGCTGGTGAATAAACACATGATGACAATTAATAATGACCATTTAACCGCTTTTAACTGCATTTCATTACTCCTATTGAGAATGAATCGTTTCTTTAGCACGTGCGATTGCTCTTAATACTTGCTGTGGCGCTGTACCGCCAACATGATTACGACTCGCAACCGAACCCTCTAACGTCAATACAGAGAATACATCTTCTGTAATGCTTTCACTAAACACTTGTAACTCGCCTAAACTTAACTCAGACAAATCACATTGCTTTTGCACTGCCTGTTTTACAGCCAATGCGACGACTTCATGTGCATCTCTAAACGGCATGCCTTTTTTGACTAAATAATCAGCCAAATCGGTTGCCGTTGCATAACCTTCAAAAGCCGCTTGGCGCATATTGTCTTTATTGACGGTAATGCCGCGCATCATATCGGCGTAGATTTCCAAGGTAACTAATAGCGTATCGGCTGTATCAAATAACGGTTCTTTGTCTTCTTGGTTATCTTTATTGTAAGCCAGCGGTTGACCTTTCATTAACGTGAGCAGCGCCATCAAATGACCATTCACACGACCTGTTTTACCGCGCACCAATTCTGGCACATCGGGGTTTTTCTTTTGCGGCATGATGCTAGAACCAGTACAAAAACGATCGGCAATTTCAATAAAAGCAAACCGTGGTGAACACCATAGAATAAGCTCTTCTGAAAAGCGTGATAAATGCGTCATTAATAACGCGCTAGCAGCCGTAAATTCGATGGCAAAATCACGATCAGAAACAGCATCGAGTGAGTTTTGACAAACACCATCAAAACCTAATAATTTTGCCACCATTTCGCGGTCAATCGGATAACTCGTTCCCGCTAATGCCGCAGCACCCAAAGGCAATTGGTTGATGCGTTTTCTACAATCAGCAAAACGCGAAGCATCGCGTTTTAGCATTTCGTAATACGCCAACAAATGATGGCCAAACGTCACTGGTTGCGCCACTTGCAAATGGGTAAAGCCTGGCATGATGGTATCGGCATGCTGCTCGGCCAAATCTAACAAACTCATTTGCAGCTTTTTAATCGCCGCAATGGCATCATCACAAACCGCACGCAAATACAATCTAATATCCGTTGCTACTTGGTCGTTTCTACTTCTGCCAGTATGTAAGCGCTTACCTGCATCACCAATTTTATCGGTTAATGCTTTTTCAATATTCAGATGCACATCTTCTAAATCTAACAACCATTCAAACTTGCCCGCTTGCACCTCTTGCTTCACTTCGGCCAAACCCTTTTCAATCGCCGCTAAATCAGCTGCTGAAATAATGTTCTGCGCGGCTAACATTTGCGCATGGGCGACTGAGCCTTGAATATCAAATTCAGCTAATCGCTTATCGAAATCCACAGAAGCGGTATAGCGTTTCACCAATTCGGCCACTGGCTCATTAAAACGCCCTGACCATGCTTGTGATTTCGCATTGAGGGAGGAAGTTGTTTCTTTATTTTGTTCTGACACGGTTTGGGTAGCTTTATGTTTGGTTATGGTTTGTTGAAAAATGGTTTAATAATAATACACTTACAGGTAAGATTCATAAATATTTTAACTTAGAACGCACTATGAGTAAAAGCGAGCAAAAGTGAGTAAAAATTCAAAGTTACCCAATTTGCAAAATTTAGGCATTCTGCTGCGCATTTT
This sequence comes from Betaproteobacteria bacterium, assembly GCA_022599515.1. Classification (GTDB taxonomy): domain Bacteria; phylum Pseudomonadota; class Gammaproteobacteria; order Burkholderiales; family Methylophilaceae. The sequence continues at coordinate 5,523 of JAHZMC010000005.1, read as the reverse complement.
AGTGGGTGTAAACCTATTTGGCATCGTCGCCACCGTTCTACTTAGTCAGCATCTGAGCGATTTTTTACCTATCTTTACCATGCTTTCAACAGTGATTCAGCCAGTATTTTGGCGCTGTATCTGCTTTATCCTTTGTTAAAGAAACTCAGTTATTGGCAAAGCGTCGCTATTATTGTGGGAGTAGAAATCATTATTTCCGCCTTAATTTCTCTGCTATTTTCGCAATCGCTCTCACTCGAATACGCCACAGCTCCTTATCGCGTTGTCTTACTAAGCTTAAGTGCCACTGCGGCCATGCTCTATTATTTTGACTTGCGCCAACGTGCGTATTCACCTGCCATTACCGAAGCACGCTTACAAGCTTTACAAGCACGTATCCGTCCGCACTTTTTGTTTAATAGCATCAATGCCGTGCTTTCATTGATTCGCAGCCAACCCAAACGTGCCGAAACGGCTTTACGATTTGTTTCGAGTGTTAATGGCAGAGAATCGTGATTTAGTGCCGCTAGAACAAGAGATTACCTTGTGTAAACAGTATTTAAATATTGAAAGTTTGCGCATGGAAGATCGTTTACGCGTTGACTGGCAAGTAGATGAACTGCCGAATCATGCATTGGTGCCGCCACTGATCCTGCAACCATTGTTTGAGAATGCGGTTTATCACGGCATTGAGCCCATTGCTGAAGGTGGCGAAATTGTGGTGATTATCACGCACAAAGCGAATGAGTTACACATTAAAATTAGCAACCCTTACCAGGCTAATAACAGTCATCATATGGGTAATAAAATGGCGCTCAAAAACATTAAAGAGCGATTGGCGTTGCACTTTGATTTAGAAGCATCTATCCGCCACCAAACCAATAATGGTCAATATACGGTCACCATTCGCATGCCATACGAGAAGCCATAATGTCTTCATTAACCATCTTAATCGCCGATGATGAAGCGCCTGCTCGCAATCGTTTAAAAGAGTTACTCTCTGATCTTGCGAATGTTAGCGTGGTTGCCGAAGCAAAAAATGGCAAAGAAGCACTAGATTTGGCGATACAGCAAAAGCCTGATGTCATGCTACTCGATATTAGAATGCCGCTGATGGACGGCTTGGAAGCGGCAGAGCATGCGCAAAAATTAACGCCAAAACCGCATATTTTTTTACCACGGCTTACGATACTTATGCGATTAAAGCCTTCGATTTAAATGCCATCGATTATTTGTTAAAACCGATTCGTTTAGAACGCTTACAAGCAGCCATCGAAAAAGTAAAAGCCATTGCGCCTGCCTCATTGGAAGCACTGAAACCACTGCAAAAAACGCGCAGTCATTTAAGTATTCATGAAAGAGGCAGCATTGTGTTAATTCCAATTGAAGAAGTGATTTACTGCCGTGCAGAACTTAAATATGTGACGATACGCACAAAAGAAAAAGAGTATTTACTAGAAGAATCGATAACCCATTTGGAAGCAGAATTTGGTGAAATTTTTATTCGTTTACATCGCAATTGCTTAGTCGCACAGCGCGCAATCAGTGGTTATGAAAAACGCGGCGATGATACCGAAAACCTGCAATGGCACGCAATTTTAAAAGACGTGCCAGAAACCATTGCAGTGAGTCGCCGACAACAGCATTTAATCCGTAAGAGTTAAATGCTGTTGTCGTTACCGATACAGACTTAATTATTTGTTTTTGTTGCTTAACTCTTCTATCACTTTGGCAGCGCGGTCTCTACCGCCTAAACCAAACGCTAAAGCCAATGCTAAGAAAATTGCACCAAACACAATAACAAACAATGAATTAATCAGTTGTACACCAATGCCCAGTTGCTCTAGAGCGATAAACAAAGCCAAAATTTGAATACCGTACTCTACTGAGGTACTCACCAATAAAGCCCGTTCAAACTTAATGCTATGCAACCAGGCAAACACCAAACGATTAATAAAGCGTGCTAACAAAGTACCAAATATCATGACCAAAATCGCTAGAATAATGCGTGGTAAATAAGCAGCTAAATTATGTAGCAGTTGCGCAACTTCGGTTAAGCCCAACATATTGGCACCCGTAATGATGAACATAATAATGACTAGCCAATACACCACTTGGCTGATAATGCCACTTAATGTAACGTTAACATCGCCACTGTTCATAAATGCTTCTAAGCCAGATTTTTCGGCAAAATTATCAAATTTGACGAGCTCTAAAATACGCTTTAGTGCTGTCCTAACGAGTTTTGCGATTATCCAACCGAAAAATAAAATCACAATAACGGCCAGTAATTTAGGCACAAAGTTAACGACCTGCACCCAAAATTGATTTAATGAAGCAAGAAAAACATCTAATTGATATTGCATAAAAATCTCCTAAATTTAACCCTGAGCATAGCCTTAATCGCTACTTTTCCACTCAGTAATGCGATAGCTTACCTTAAAAATCACTATTTCTTATAGCACTTTATATGCTTAAGCCTATGCTAAAATTCTGCCTATGAACAATACTCAAGTAGTCAATCCAAAAAAATTAGTCATTGCCTCGCGCGAAAGTGCGCTTGCTATGTGGCAAGCCAAACATATTCAAGCCAGATTGCAATCTTTGTATCCTGCATGTGATGTGCAAATTTTAGGCATGACCACCACAGGTGATCAAATTTTAGATAAACCACTGGCCAGCATTGGTGGCAAAGGTTTATTTATTAAAGAGCTAGAAAATGCTTTATTAGATGGCCGTGCAGATTTTGCAGTGCATAGCATGAAAGATGTACCGATGAATATGCCAGAAGGCTTTGCGCTAGTGGCAACGGTTGAGCGTGAAAATCCGCATGATGCCTTTGTTTCTAATGATTATGACTCATTAGCCGATTTACCAGCGGGTAGCATTGTTGGCACGTCTAGCTTACGACGCCAAAGTCAAATTCAAGCGCGTTTTCCGCATCTTAAAATTGAATCGCTACGTGGCAATGTGCAAACGCGTTTACGTAAATTAGATGAAGGTCAATACGCTGCCATTATCTTAGCGGCGGCTGGTTTAATCCGTCTAGAGTTAAACGACAGAATTCGCAATATCATCTCAGCGGATGATAGCATTCCAGCCGTGGGACAAGGTGCTTTAGGTATTGAAATAAAATCAGATAGAACAGACTTAATTGATGTGCTTGCTCCGCTAAACCACACAGAGACAGAACAATGTGTCGAGGCAGAACGTGGTTTTAGCCGTACATTGGCTGGTAGTTGCACCGTGCCATTAGGTGCATATGCGACCAAGCAAGAAAATACCATCTCCATTACTGGCTTTGTTGCCAGCGTTGATGGCAAGCAAATGTTGCGTGAAACAATGGCGGGCGATGCAAATGATGCGGAGTCCATTGGTAAAGCTTTGGCGAATAAACTTATCAGCCTAGGTGCAGATAAAATATTAGCTGAATTGGATGGCGTTAAGTAATGAGCGCTGCGCCAGAATTAGCACTGGCTAACATCGGTGTCGCGATAACACGTCCGATTAATCAAGCTAAAAAGCTGACTCAGTTGATTCAAAATGCAGGTGGCAATGTGATTGCGTTTCCGCTAATTGAAATCACCGCATTAGATGATTACAGCGCGTTTGAGCAAGTGATTGCTGACATCAATAGCTATGATTGGATTTTGTTTATCAGCAGCAATGCCGTAGAAAACAGCCTACCAAGACTCATTAAACAAGGTATTCCTAAACAGCTGAAATTTGCCGCTATTGGCCCAACAACGGCAAAGAGTCTTCAAGCATTTGGCATTGATGAAGTATTAATACCACAAGATCGCTTTGATAGTGAGTCATTACTCTCACTACCAGCCATGCAGAATATGCAAGGGGGAAAAGTCATGATTGTGCGAGGCATCGGCGGGCGTGATGTGCTGGCGAACACGCTGAGTGAACGTGGCGCCCAAATCACATTTGCAGAATGCTATCAGCGCGTTAATCCACAAACCAACTGTCAGGTTTTAGAGCAAGCTTATAACAATGGCAAACTACATGCCATCGTCGTCACCAGCTCAGAAGCCATGCGTTATTTGTTAGCCATGGCTGGTGAATCTGATTGGTTAAAGCAAATTACTATTTGTGTTAATCATGCCAGAGTGGCTGAACAGCCGCTGAAAATGGGCTTGAAAGTTAAGTCTGTGAATGCCTCTGGCGATGCAGCGATGCTGGCGATTTTAACTGACGTGTAAGCGAAAAATATCGATGCCTTAACCAATCATCATCTTTGATTAATTGGTCAAAACTAGAAACCTGCGCTTATACCTAGTAAAATAGCAAATTAGTTGAGTAGTTAGCACGGTCAATTATTATTTTTCCATGCGCTAAACCTTGCATCTTTAAAGCCAAAGCGACTCACCCAAACTCAACCATTGGGGTCGCATCCTAAACAGAAGCCAGTTGCAATCAACAAAAACATGATTCTGTTTTAACCAAATATCTAGCTAAAGCAGAGACAACGAAAGAAAGAAATCAATGACAACAGAAGTGAAATTAGAAACCCTAGATCAACGATTAAGTTATATTGTTGGTGAAAATATGGCGCATCAATTAAAAAATGATGGCATCGAATTAGACACCAATGCCTTTGCAATGGCGGTAGCTGATGTGGCTGCGGGCAATGCACCTCGCCTATCAGAAGCGGATAAAAGAAGCGCGATTGAAGAAATTCAAAAAATAAGTGAAGAAAGACAAAAAGCCAAACATGCTGCCAACATCGCAGAAGGCGCAGCTTATCTAGAAGCAAACAGTAAAAAAGACGGCGTCATCACGACTGACAGTGGTCTGCAATATAAATCACTCGCTAAAGGTGACGGTAAGAAACCAACAAAAAGCGATACTGTAAAAGTACATTACAAAGGCACACTAATTGATGGCACACCATTCGATAGCTCTTATGATCGCGGTGAACCAGCCGTATTCCCAGTTGGTGGTGTGATTGCTGGTTGGACAGAGGCACTACAATTAATGAATGTTGGCGATAAATTTGAACTCACCATTCCATCTGATTTAGCTTATGGTCCAAATGGTTCTGGTCAAGCGATTGGCCCAAATGCGACATTGGTGTTTGAAGTTGAATTGTTGGGTATTGAATAAATTAATTCAGTAATTTGATAGCAATAAAAAGCCCTCAGTATGAGGGCTTTTTTGTCTGCGCTACTCAGCGTAATCAAAGGGAGGTAAGTCAAAACCAACTTAGAATGTCGTCATTCCCATGCAAATGGGAATCCATTTTGAGTTTAAAGGATTAATTTGGATTCCCGCTTTCGCGGGAATGACGGGAGTTATTGAATATTCAGAGTGATGCAATGGTGAGTCTTCGATTGGGGTTACGCCCCCTTTAGCCACGCAGAGCAACGGAAGTAAGCAAGGGGATTTCGTCGAGGACTGTCTCAACCGACTTGGCGCTATAGCGCCTAGCGAGGTTGGGGACACCCCTTGCGGGTGTAGTAACTAACAATTTTCTTATTAGTTACTTATCTTTTGGACAAGCAAAAGAAAGTGACTAGCTGTCGGGCTACCCCC